>JBDHCY010000435.1:0-2787 GCA_039591795.1 Gemmatimonadota bacterium
CGAGCGCGAGCTCGGCCAGGGTGGAATGGCCACCGTCTACCTCGCTCACGACGTGAAGCACGACCGGAAAGTCGCGCTCAAGGTGCTGCGACCCGAGCTGGCCGCGGTGATCGGCGCCGAGCGGTTCTTGCAGGAGATCAAGGTCACCGCGAATCTTCAGCACAGCCACATCCTGCCGCTGTACGACTCCGGGGCCGCCGAAGGCTTCTTGTTTTACGTGATGCCGTATGTGGAGGGGGAAAACCTTCGCACGCTGCTTTCCCGTGAGAAGCAGCTCGGCGTGGACGAGGCCGTGAGCCTCGCGCGCGCGGTGGCGGCGGCGCTGGAGCATGCACACAGGCAGGGAGTGATCCACCGGGACATCAAGCCCGAGAACATCCTGCTCCGCGATGGGGATCCGCTGATCGCGGACTTCGGGATCGCGCTGGCCTTGTCACATGCCGGGGGCACGCGACTGACCGAGACGGGACTGTCGATCGGAACCCCGCACTACATGAGTCCCGAGCAGGCGATGGGAGATCGCGAGCTGGATGCCCGCAGTGACGTCTACAGCCTCGGCGCCGTGCTCTACGAGATGCTCACGGGTGAGCCGCCGTACACCGGGGGCACGGCGCAGGCCATCGTCGCCAAGGTGATCACAGAGAAGGCGCCGCCGGTGACCGCGATCCGAGATACCGTCCCGTCCCACGTGGCAGCTGTGATTAAAAAGGCGCTGAACAAACTGCCCGCCGATCGGTTTCACTCAGCGGCCGCCTTCGCCGAGGCACTGGCGTCGCCGGGCTTCGGGGGCGCGCTCGATCATGGGATCTCCGTGGCGGTCAGGGCACGGCCGGCGCGGACCTACAGCGAGCGGACGCTCCTCGGGGTGACCGTTGTCGCCGGCCTGCTATTGGGCGCCGCGCTGTGGGGATGGCTACGACCCGGGCCGACCGTGGAGCTGTCTCGCTTTGCGATGATCATGCCGGCGGACGCGCCGCTCGACGCGAACCACGATGGGAACGCGCTCGCGATCGCTCCCGACGGCCGCCGCTTCGTCTACACCGGGCCCGACCGGCAGCTGTACGTGCGCGAGTTGGACCAACTCGAAGCCCGGCCATTGCCAGGGACGGAATCGGCGCGAGCGCCGTTCTTTTCGCCCGACGGCGAGTGGGTGGCCTTCGAGGCGAATGGCGAGTTGCGCAAGGTCGCACTGAGCGGGGGGCCACCGCTCAAGATCACGGACGTGGAGAGCGACTTCCGAGGCGGCGCTTGGGGTGAGGACGACGCTATCGTTCTCGCGCCGACCACTACTCAAGGACTGCATCGGGTGCTGGCGGCGGGCGGCGCTGTCGAACCGTTCACGGCGCTCGACACGGCGGCGGGCACGAGCAGTCACCGCTGGCCGACGCTGCTCCCTGACGGACAGGGCGCGGTGTTCACCGTATACGGTGGCAGCAACGAGGAGGCCAGCTTGGCGGTTGCCGACCTGGCGACGGGCGAGGTGACACCGCTTCCCCTCCGGGGGCTCCGACCCCAATGGGCGGGGTCCGGACACCTGGTGTACGGAGCAGCCGATGGCTCGATCATGGCGGTGCCGTTCGATCCCAGCCGGCGCCAGGTGACCGGTGCACCGGTGTCCCTCCTGGAAAACGTCATGGTGCGGATCTCGGTGGTCTCGGAGTTCTCCATCTCGCGGGCGGGTCACCTGATCTATCTGTCTGGCCAGCCACCCGAGCTGTCCTTGACGGTCGCGGACGGGCATGGTGAGGAAGAGGTGCTCGTGGAGGAACTCCGCGTACCCGAGGGGCCCCGGGCCTCCCCGAACGGGCGGCACATCGCAGTGTCGCAGATCGAGGGTGGCAATACGGACGTCTGGTCGTACGACCTGCTCCAGCGGACCATGACGCGCATGACGTTCGAGGGAAACAACCGCTACCCGGCGTGGTCTCCTGACGGACGCCGCATCGCCTACTCGCATTCCCCGGAGAACAGTCCCGGCCGAGCGATCTGGTCGGTCGCTGCCGACGGGAGCGGCGCGCCCGAGGAACTGTTCAACACCGATGGTGATCAGTGGGAAGTGCAATTCATGCCGAACGGGCAGGACCTGATCGTGCGCTCGATCGGCCAGGGGACCGGTCGCGATCTCTGGTGGGTGCCGGCCTCCGCGGAACCGGAACCGCTCGTTGTAACGGAATTCAACGAACGCTCCCACTCGATCTCGCCCGACGGGCGCTGGCTGGCATATGCCTCGAATGAATCGGGCCGTGACGAAGTGTACGTCCGCCCGATTCCGGGACCCGGGGGCAAGCGTCAGGTCTCGGCCGACGGCGGGGCGGAGCCGCGCTGGGCGCTCGACGGCTCGGGCCTGTTCTATCGAGGCCATGACGGGAACTTCTATTTCGTCGAGATCCGCACCGAGCCAGCGCTACAAATCGGGCAGCGGCGCATGCTGTTTGAGGACCGGTACGTGACGAACCCGTCGCACACCAACTTCGACCTGTTGCCCGACGGGCGATTCGTGTTCCTGAAGGGGTCGGACACGCCAACCAGCGTGGTGCTCGTGATGAACTGGTTCGAGGAGCTGCGGGAGCGGGTGGATGGCAGCCGATGACCAGGGTCACCTCGACCAACCTCAACCACCTCCACCAGCCTCGGCAACCACGCCATGTCTGAGATCACCGAGCGCCTGAAGACCGCCATCGCCGACCGCTACCTGATCGAGCGCGAGCTCGGCCAGGGTGGAATGGCCACCGTCTACCTCGCTCACGACGTGAAGCACGACCGGAAAGTCGCGCTCAAGGTGCTGCG
>JBDHCY010000436.1:0-2765 GCA_039591795.1 Gemmatimonadota bacterium
CACCTCCGCCGTGTCGCCCCGCACGACGATCGCGGTCCTCTCGTCGAGCCCGATGCCGAGGAGCTCGGGACGCGCCTCGATGACCTCCAACAGGTCGAAGTGCCGGTTGCGTCGAAGCAGGTGCTGATCGATGGCCGTGCGCTTGAGGTAGCCGAACCCCTTCTCGTGGTCTCCCATCATGATCGTGTTGGTCCGCGTGTCGCCCCGGACGAGATAGGAGCCTTGAATCGTCGCCCCGGCCGAGGATCCGCCGATCACTCCGCCGCGCGCAAGCACCTGTCTCAGCTCCGCTTCGACCCTGGTTCCGGCGTAGGCATCGACGAGGCGCCACTGCCGGCCCCCCCCGAACCACACCGCGCGGGCGCGCACGAGTGGCGCCACGAACTCGTCGGTGTCGGCTTCGTCGCGATCGTAGGTATGGAGGAGTGTGACGTCAGTCGCCCCCGCCCGCCGGAGCCAGCCGAGCCCTCGCCACGCGTCGTCGTAGTCGTCCGCGCCGCCAGCCGTGGGAATGACGACGATCGCCTGATCGAGCCCGCCGGCAAGCTCGAGGAACCTCGCGGTGATGCTGGAGTCTCCCCCGCCGCCGACGATCACGAGCGTGCCGCGTGACGGCCCAACCTCCTGCGCGAGCATCGGCACGAACATTCCGGCGACGAAAAGCACGGCCGTCGAGGCCGGGCGCAAGACAAGGGGCATGATCGGTGCTCCTTCCACGTGGTTCGTCGATCAGTTCGAGTCGCGACGCTCGACATTGTCGGAACGACCCTGAAGTGCCTCTCCTGGCTCGTTCTTCACCGGTTTCCCGGGAAGATGTGACGCGAGGGCCGGGACGGCCAGCCCCGCACCTCGGCACGCCAGTTACCTTACGACCACTATGACCCGAACCGTGCGTTTCCTCGTCTTCGCGGGACTCGGCGCCTTTGTCCTGCTCGTCTTCTTCGTGCCTGGGCTGATCGGGCTGCTTGCCGATTGGTATTGGTACGATGCCCTCGGCTACCAGACGGTGTTTCTGCGGGAGCTCATGACCAAGCTCCTGCTTGGGCTCGGCGCCGGTGCCGTTGCCGGGGCGTTCGTCTACGTGAATCTCCGAGTGTCGCAGCGGGGACTGGTGCCCGATCCGGTGATCTTGCAGCTGGGTCAGTCGGCGGGGAAGCTCGAACTGACGAGCGCGGTTCGGCGTCTGTCGCTACCCGCCGCGGCCATCGTTGGGATCCTGGTGGGCCTCGCCGCACCCGCCGCGTGGCTCGTGACGCTTCGGTTCATCCACCGCACGCCGTTCGGTACGGTCGATCCGGTCTTTGGGCGCGATATCGGCTACTACGTGTTCACGCTTCCGGTGCTCGAGTGGGTCACGGGCTTCGCGCTCACGCTCCTCGTCCTGACACTCATGGCGGTGGCCGCGCTCTACGTCATGCGGGGCGACGTGATCGTGCGCGGCCGCCGCGTCACCGTCGAGCCGTCGAGTGAGGTTCACCTGGGTGCACTCATCGCCGCCTTGTTCGTCCTGACCGCAATCCGCCTAATCTTCGTGGACCTCCCTCATCTGCTCTATTCTGAGACCGGGCCGCTCGTCGGTGCGAGCTACGCCGACCTCAGCGCCTCGCGGCCGGCACTCACGGTCTCCGCGGGGGTCGCGTTGGTGGCCGCGGCGTTCGTGCTGTGGGGGGCGTTTCGGCGGCGGTTGGCATTCAACGTCGTCGTCGCTCTGGTCGCGTACGCGGCCATCAGAACGCTCGGCGGAGCGGTCTTCCCGTGGGCGATCCAACGGCTCTCCGTCCTTCCGAACGAGCTGGCTCGGGAAGCCCCGCAGCTCGAGCGGCACATCACGGCGACACGGAGCGCGTGGGGGCTCGATGCCGTCGCCGTTCGTGATTTGGCCGGCGAAGCGACGCTTTCCCTCCGCGACATCGAGTCCAACGGCCCGACGATTCGGAACGTGCGGCTGTGGGATCGTGACCCGCTGCTCCAGACCTTCGGGCAGCTCCAAGAGATTCGCACCTACTACGATTTCGTGTCGGTCGACAACGACCGCTACTGGATCGACGGCGAATACCGGCAAGTGATGCTCTCGGCCAGAGAGCTCAACTCCGCTTCGCTTCCCACCCGAACGTTCATCAACGAGCGGCTCACCTTCACCCACGGGATGGGGGTCACCCTGGGTCCCGTGAACCGCGTCACCGTGGAGGGACTCCCGGTTCTGTTCATCAAAGACCTTCCCCCTTCCTCGAGCGTGTCCATCGGCGTCTCCCGGCCGCAGATCTACTACGGCGAGCTCTCCAGCGACTGGGTGTTCGTGAACACCCGTCAAGCGGAGTTCGACTACCCGTCGTCTGACGGCAACGTCGAAACGACCTACGAGGGCACGGGAGGGGTGCGCGCGGGATCGATGCTGCGACGCGCTGTGCTCTCCGCTCACTTCCGGTCACTCAAGATCATGCTGTCGCAGGACATCGGCCCAGACAGCCGCGTCCTCTACCACCGCGAGATCGTCCAGCGAGCGTGGAAGGCGCTGCCATTCCTGTTGTGGGACGGCGATCCCTACCTCGTCGTCACCGAGGCCGGCCGGCTCAAGTGGATCCTCGATGCGTACACCACGACGGATCGCTATCCGTACGCGCAGCGCGCCGCGAGCGGCATCAACTACATGCGGAATAGCGTGAAAGGCGTCATCGACGCCTACGACGGCGACGTGCATGCGTACGTTGCCGATGCCGACGACCCGATCATTCGCACCTACGAACGGATTTTCACGGGGATCTTTT
>JBDHCY010000437.1:0-2762 GCA_039591795.1 Gemmatimonadota bacterium
CGTCGAAGTCGAGGGTCGCGTGATCCAAACCGGCGGTCGCAACCGTTCGCCGCTCGCCCACCTCGGCCACGGCCTCAAGATCCAAGCCCGCCCGCAGCGCATCAGCGGCCACCACGACCTTGCGCTGGGCATCGTAGACCATCCCCTGGCTCACCCTCAGGTCGAGGCGGTTGTCTAGAGCCAGCCGAATCGCGGTTTCCTCTGGCATCTCCAGGGGGCCGACGTTCTCCGTGTCTGGAGCCCGGAGGACGATGGGTGCGTCGGCCGGGGGAATGTCCTGCAAAGCCTCCCCGACGAAATCGACGAGAAAGCCCGTGTAGGCGTCGGCCAACGCATCGAGCTCGGCACGGTCGAGCTCGACATTGGCGTCGGTGGGAAGCCCGAGGGTCAACCGGAAGCTGTCGAGACGACGGCCATAGCTCTGCTGCGCCTGAATCCATCGAGAGCGGGCGCGGAGTCCGTCCTGCACGGCCTGGTCCACCTGGATCTCGGGCAAGCGTCCTGAGTCGGCGAGCCGTCTCGCCCTGAGGGCCGAGGCGACGAGCCCCCGGTAATTCTCCTCCGCGTTGCGAACCCGATCCAGTTCTCGAAGGACCTCCAGATACTCCCTGGTGACCTCGACCGCAAAGACACGTTTGAACCGCTCGAACTCCCAGATGGCGTACAGAGCATCTTGTTCGGCCTGGGTCAGGGGCTCTGCCACCACTTCCCGGCCTGCTCCCCGCAGCAGCGGAATGGCGACGGTGGCGTCGGCGAGGATACCGCGGGACGAGCTGCGATCCCCTGTGAGTAGGCGAACCAGGTCCAACGCGACGCTGGTCGTGAACGAAACACCGGTCTGGAAGAGCCGGGTGACCGAGACCTCTCCGCTGGTCTCCAGGCCGGTGAGAGCAGGGTCGAAACGGCGATCAGTGGACAGCAACTGAGAGAGGATTCCGGCGAAGGAGTTGCGGAATTCGTCGCTTTCCAGATCCAGAGCCAGGGCGGATCGGAAGACGTCTTCCTTCTCCGTCTGGTACTCACGACTGTTTCCCGCGGCGACCTCGAGGGCATCCAGCAGAGACAACACGAGCGGTCCGCCGTCCGTCCACGGAGCCCCGGTCTGAGATCGGTCGCTGTCCGGGGGAGTCGTGAAGGGCCCAGGCCATTTGGTGGGCGGTTCCAAATACTCTGAACCGAGCGAAGCCGGACCGGTGCGGGGGAGGTCGGCATCGACCAGGAGGCGGCGGCGCAACGTGTCCGCGGGCGGCTCTATGAAGAAGGGATCGGTGTGGCCGAGGGCTTGCGTTTGCTTGCGCGCGATGATCTCATACGCCACTTCGTCCGCATCCTCGCGGTAGGAAGCGGGTGTGCCGCACCCCCCCGCAACGAGGATTGTCAGCGAAAGGCACCAGAGCGATGGTGACGGTTTGTTCATCAGCAAGAAAGACGACTACTAGCCATGCACGCCCCGTTGGGCAACAGATCCGCTGCTCCTCGTCCTGCGTCCCATTATAGACCCTGACGGCCATCGCGTCGCCCGTCGCAGCTGAGGTGATCACGAAATGCCTAGCGAGGCGCTGCCTCAGACCGACGTGGCATGCGATGAGTGGGGCCGAGCCGCGGGTCCCCCTCCGGTGGCGCTGGAGTGGAGGCCGCGGCTTCACCCGCGGGGGCGCTAGCTCTTAACCGGGGTGGCGCATCGACGGCAGGCGCATCACCCGACGAGTCGGTAACACGGCTCGTAGCGGCTTCCGGGCAGTCGCATCCGCCGTTGCTTGACAAACGACGACAGTAACTCATCGAGTTGGCGCATAATGCGGCGACTTCCGCGAATCTCGAATGGACCGTGCCGCTCGATGGCACGGATGCCTTCGTCTTTGACATTGCCCGCGACGATGCCGGAAAAGACACGTCTCAGGTTGGCGGCGAGCATGTGCCGGTCCTGGTCATCGTGCAGCACGAGTCGGGCCATGTTCTCGTGCGACGGCACGAACGGTTTCTGGAACTGCTCCTCGATGGTGAGCACCCAGTTGAAATAGAAGGCGTCACCAGTGGCCCTGCGGAACTTGTAGACCTTGGCGAACCCGGCTTTGATCTCGCGCCCGGCGCTGGGAGGGTCGCCCACGATGATGCGGTAACGGCTCCGCACCTCGGGTCCGAGCGCAGCGACCAGGAACCGATCGAGCTGACAGAAATACCCCTCGCTGCTCGGCAGTCCGGTAAAGACGAGCGGGAAAGGGATTTCGGCGTTGTCGGGGTGCATCAGGATGCCGAGTAGATAGAGCACTTCTTCAGCCGTGCCAGCGCCGCCGGGGAAGACCAGAACGCCGTGCCCGGCCCGGACGAATGCCTCCAGACGTTTCTCGATGTCCGGCATGATGACCAGGTCGTTGACGATTGGGTTCGGCGACTCAGCAGCAATGATGCCGGGCTCCGAAATCCCGATGTACCTGCCGTTGTGGATCCGTTGCTTCGCGTGGGCGATGGCCGCCCCCTTCATCGGGCCCTTCATCGCGCCCGGGCCGCAGCCCGTACAGACGTGCAAACCGCGTAGCCCCAGTTCGTAGCCTACCGCTTTCGTGTAGTCGTACTCCTCGCGGCTGATCGCATGGCCGCCCCAACAGATCACGAGATCGGACCGACGGTTGGGTTTCAAGACACCGGCGTTGCGGAGGACGTGGAAAACAGCGTTGGTGGTGCTGCCGGGTGCTTTCGAATCGAAACGGCCGCTGTCTGAAATCTCCCCGCTGATGTACAGGATGTCGCGCAGCACGGCAAAC
>JBDHCY010000438.1:0-2749 GCA_039591795.1 Gemmatimonadota bacterium
ACATGGAGCCATCTGTTCGTGACAGCGCCTGCGGTTGAGCAGCGGTTGCTGGGGCTCAAGAGCCTCGTCGGCAACACCCCCCTCCTCGCGATCGACTTCACCTTCGGTGGCGCGCCACGGCGGCTCTACGCCAAGGCGGAGAACCTGAACCTCACCGGCAGTGTCAAAGACCGGATGGCGCTTCACATCCTGCGGCGGGCACACGAGCGGGGATCGCTCGAGCCCGGCGGGCTGATCGTGGAGGCGACCAGCGGGAACACCGGCATCTCGTTTGCCGCGGTCGGGAGAGCGCTCGGGCATCCCGTGACCATTTTCATGCCCGATTGGATGAGCGTGGAGCGGGTGAACCTCATCCAGTCGCTGGGTGCGACCATTCACCTAGTGAGCGCCGGCGAGGGAGGGTTTCTCGGCAGCATCGAGCGCGCGGAAGAGCTCGCGTCACACACGCCGGGGGCGTTTCTCCCACGGCAATTCTCGAACGACGACAACAGCGAAGCCCACGAAGAGACGACCGGGCCCGAGATCTGGTGGCAGCTCCAGTTCCGCGCGATCACGCCCGATGCGTTCGTGGCCGGTGTGGGGACGGGTGGGACCATTATGGGAGCCGGACGGTTCCTGCGCGGCGTGCATCCACCCGTGAAGGTCCATCCGCTCGAACCCGCGAGCTCGCCGACCTTGGCCACGGGGCGGCGGGTGGGGCAGCATCGCATTCAGGGGATCTCCGACGAGTTCATCCCTCCAATTGTCGATCTCGACGCCCTCGATGCGATCATCGACGTCGACGATGGCGACGCGATCCTCATGGCCCAGAGGCTGGCGAGCGAGCTGGGGCTCGCCGTTGGGATCTCCTCGGGCGCCAACTTCCTGGGTGCGCTGAAGGCACTCGAGTCGCTCGAGCCGGAGGCCGTGGTGGTGACGGTGTTCCCGGACGACAACAAGAAATACTTGAGTACGGATCTGCTACGCGATGAGCCGGTTCGGCCCGGATATCTCAGCCCCCACATCGAGCTCGGCGCGTTTCGCGGCTATAAGCGCGTCTGCCGAACGTGTTGTGACCCGGAGGAATGTCTCGAGAGTCTCCCAGCCGGACTCGTTCAGCCCGGGGAACGAATCCCGCACTGTCCCAAGGGGATCACTCGCCCACTCGATGCTCCCTGAGCGGCGGCTCGTCGCTCACGGTCAGGTGCCGCGCGCATGGCGCCGGGCTGGCAAGCGGCTACCTTAGTCGATCGGCGCTGGACGGCCGCCACTCATGGCGGTACCGAACGACGGTCATGGTGCGAGGTACGGTGGACGAGATCGATCCCCAGGTTGAAAAAGGCATGCGTCGCTTTCTCGACGATCTCCGGCGGAGCGAGCGACGTGGAAAGCCAGAGCGGCGAGACGGCGAGCGCCGGGTCATCGATCTCCCAGTTGAGCAGGAGCGTCGTCGTGGTAAAGAGCGACGGGGAGAGGCGGAGCGGCGCGCGCTTCCAGATCGCCGTGCCCCGCCCGCGGCGCAGTTCTCCTGGACGCACACCATGCAGATCCAGGCAATGCTGGCGCGTGCTTCGGAGCGCGCAGCCTGTCCGCGCTGCGGCGCGTCGCTCCTGTTGGGGCCGCCGGAGGCTCGGGCGGGAGTCACGACCCGCGAGGTGCTGTGCACAGGGTGCCGGCGGAGTGCTGCCATCGTCGAGGATTCCTGACGCTGGCTCGGTGGGCCCGACACTCCCTCTGCACGTCACGGCAGCGCAGCAGTCTCCTCCAATTCCTTCCCGCTCGTCTCCGGCAGTGTCCAGAAGATGATGCCGAGTGCCGCGACGACGAACACAGCGGTGACGGAGACAGCGTCGCCCCAGCCGATGCGACTGGCGAGGATCCCCACGAGCAACGGCCCGACGATGTAGCTCACGCGGCCCAGGAGGTTATTCGCGAGGGCGAACGCGTCGCCGCGCATTGCCGTGGGGAAGAGCTCGGTGGTGTACGCATTCAGCACGCTCAAGATACCGACGCCTGCGAAGACTGCCGCGACCAGGCACGCGGTGAGTACCCAGAACCCGTGGAGCTGGTAGGCCAGAACGACGGACACCGCGCAGACCCCGTAGATCAACACGGCTGAGCGGCGCCGGCCGATGACGTCGAGCATCTTCCCGACCACGAAGAGGAACGGCAGGCTTACCACAGCGGCAATCGCGACCGCGAGCCCCACCTCTTGATCGGTGAAGCCACGCTCCCCGACGGCAAACTCCTTCCAGAAGAGCACCGCCGAGTGCGTGCAGATGTACGTGAGTCCCCAAATCAGCGCGATCCGCAGCACCCGTGCCCGATATGGGGTCTTGAGGATTGCCAACGGTCCGTGGCGCTCATTCCGCGCCGGACGCACCTCCTCGAGATAGCGGCGGGTTTCCTTGAGACCGCGGCGTGCGTAGGCGAGGAGGAGCAGTGGGACGATTCCAACGAAGTAGACCGTCCGCCATCCGTAGGGTGTCTGGAGGAGATACGGCACAAGCACGGCGCAGACGATGGAGCCGAGTGCTGTGGAGGCTTGAATCACGCCGATGACGAGACCACGCCGCTCGGCGGGAAACTCCTCCGCGGCGATCACCATGCTGAGCGCCCACTCGGCGATCAAAAAGAGCCGGGCGAGCACCTGGTAGCCGGCGAAGTCGTAGGGGGTGCGCGCGAGGCCCGTGAGGAAGGTACAGCTCGCGTAGCCGAGAATCGTGATCGTCAGGACGCGACGCCTGCCCCAGCGATCGGCGAGCCGTAC
>JBDHCY010000439.1:0-2741 GCA_039591795.1 Gemmatimonadota bacterium
AGGCCTCAGGTTTGTCAGGGTGCGTGGAGGACGCCGCAAGATACGAAGGGCGGCGCCATCGCGCCGCCCCTCACATCATTCGCCTGACTCTTCGGCTACGGCGTGTACCAGATCGGACTAGTGTACGCCCGCTCCTGCGTGGACGTCGGTGCGCCATCCGGAATCGGAATCCCGAAGCGGAACGCATCGTACGTCGACCAACGAGGCGTGGGGATCTCGATCACGCGTGCATAGTAGAACGCTTTCTGTGCGGGATCGAAATCGGGATCGGTCCACACCGTGCCCAGCTCCGCCGCTCCAATCGTGTTGGTCCAGGTCGCGTTGGCAGCGTCGACGGTGTTGCCGACTGCGGGCAGCCTACCGTCGGAGCCGATGCGCCGATCGCCGGACCACGCGACGTCGTAGACGCGCTCTTGCGTCTCGCCGCTCCGGTCGAGCCATCCCTTGATGATCTGAATCCGGTCCAGGTTCGCGCCCACCGGGTCGCGAAGGGCGTAGACCATGAACGTCGGCGCGCGGGCGCCGGACGGCCGGACCGTAAGGTCACCGCCCATGGGGGCGCCCTTCTGGTAGCCCGCGAATGCAGGCTGACGACTGTCGAGATCCTGATCGGTGTACTCCCAACCTCCGAAGAACCGAACCATCATCCGCGAGCCGGTCGTCGCGTAGACCTCCTTACGCTCCATCGCGTCGAAGATCGCCTCGCGGGTGTTCTCGGTTGCCCAGACCGCCGCCAAGCCCGAAGACACCTGTTGCCAGCCGTAGATCGTGCCGGCCTCCGTGCTCATGAATGGGTGGTCCATCCGCGCGGGATTCGGCTCCGCCCCTGAATGCTTGCCGAAGAAGTTGTCCTCCTGCGCGGTGGCCAGCGACGTGTGGCTGTCGGTGGAGCCGATCATGCCGAACTTGTAGGGGTTGGTCCCCTGCTGCTGCTCGATCAACAGGCCCCGTTTCAGCGCCTCTCGGGCGTACTCGCCAGCCAGCATGACGTTCGTTTTGGCCTCGGACACGTCGAGGTTGCCGATGTCCCAATTCTCGTAGTCGGCAAACTCGTCTTCCGGCGACAGGAACGGATGTGCTTCGCCGTCGCCTTTGATCTGGGTCACTTCATACAGGGGTTCCCACCGCGCCCGCGTGGTCACGTACTCTTCATCGAGCACGCGGCCGTCGTACTGCATCTCGAGCGGGAACATGATGCCGTTGGCCAGATTGCCGTTGTGCGCGATTGCCAGGACGTCGCCGCCCGTCAGCGCCTCGTACTGGTCCAACCACCTCCAGAGGTCTCGGGGGTTGACGCTCCCCATGGGCGGCACGGTCGTAAACGGCACCATCTGCCCGCCCTTCTCGGCACCATCCCGGTAGATGACGACCCGATGCATGTTGTTCCCGCGGACGAGTGAGGTCCATTCGTACCCAATGAACGCGGTGAACTTGCCGGGGTCGTCATACGCGTCGGCCAGCTTCACCGTGCGGGCCCACGCCGCCTTGTAGGGCTTGGAGTCCGGCGTGTACATGAGCTCTTCGGGGAACTCGCCCTGCGAGAACATGCCAATCAACTCGAGCGCGACGCCCACGCCCTCACCGGCCTGGATGCGGTTGTACCAGTCTTTCCCAGTCGGTACACTCATGATGTGCGGCGCGCCGGCGAACATGTCCGGGAAGAACCCCATGTTGTCGGAGTGATCGGAGACCACCAGAAAGTCGAGTGGCCGCGAGAGCCGCGCCCGTTGACCCATGGACGTGGTCACCTCGTCGCCGCGCGCGAATCGATACGCCTCCTCGATGCCTAGCCGGTTGCCGAACGCGCCGGCATCCATCGACATGTCGGTGTGCAGGTGCGTGTCACCCCAGAACATGCGGCTCGGAAACCCGCGGCCGGCGTACGGTGAGTAGGTCGTCCCTCGGTAAGCCTCGGAGAGCACCTCCGGGGGCGGCGGCGGGACTTGGGCCGCGGCTTGGGTGGAGGCGGCGAATCCCACGACGGCTGCGCCAAAGGTGGCTGCGAGAATGGTGCTTACGGATTTCACGATTGGTCTCCTCGGGTGACGAGCTCTCCGTTCACATCTCGACGTGCAGACTGGACGCGTAATAGTAAGGGAATCATGATGGGTTTATGAAGTGCCCCTTAGGGACGCGAAGGGGTAGTGGCTACCGCTGAGGTTTGACGCGGTAGTGAAGCACGACCACTCCACTTCCGTAGATCTTGCTGTCGGTCAGCTCCAAATCGGTCTGACGAACCACATCTCGAAACAACGGGATTCCAGATCCAAAGAGGACCGGGTTCAGCTTGAGAATGAGCCCGTCGACGAGCCCAGCGTTGAACAGCTTGGCAGCGTGGTCGGCGCCGCCGCACAGCCAGATGTCCTTGCCGGGTGTGTTCTTCAACTCTCGCACGACCTCGATCGCTCCCTCGGACACGAGCCGCACGTTCTCGTCGGGGCTCTCGCCCATGGTCCTGGAGAATACGAGCTGCTCCATCATCGGATACGGACTCGTCTTCCCCTCGGCCAGCCCGACCTCGTACGTCTTCCTGCCCATGAGTACCGTGTCGAACCACTCGTAGGACGCGAAGAAGTCGTTGACGACCTCGTCGTCCCACGGGAACCCGTCGAACGATCCATCTTCGTGCGCCATGAACCCATCGGCGGTGACCGCGACGTAGTATTTGAGCTCTCGCATGGGCCTCCTCGTGCGGAGGCCCAAGACTAGGTCCCTGACACACATGAGGGAAGCGGCCGCCA
>JBDHCY010000440.1:0-2730 GCA_039591795.1 Gemmatimonadota bacterium
CCCGCTCCACCACCACACGGGCGGTCCACGCCTCTTCGTCCAGGCGCTGCACGTCACGCGTCACACCGACGATCGAAACGGGGGCGCGTTCCAGCACGTCCACGATCCGGGCGCTACCCGCGGCGGTCGGTGCGGCCTCGCGGAAGGGCTGCGCTGCGGTGCGCGCGGGTCCCGCCAGTGCAACGGCCGCCAGGGCGGTCGTGAGCCCGGCAGCGACTCGCGGCGTCAATTCTGGTAGTACAGCGCGTTGGTGAAGCCGAGCGCCATCACACCGCCCTCTCCGACGTTGCCGTCGACGAGGTCGGGCAGCGTGGGATTGGTGCCAGGGTCGAGGTCCGCCGGGTAGATCGGGAACATGGGCGCACAGCGGCCGTCGCTTCCCTTCACGACCGCCACGAACCACGTGTCGGCCGAAAGCCCGGTGTACGACCGCGTCACGGTCGCCTCCCAGCGCTCCGTGCCGGCGATGCCCGGGAAATCGTCCGTGACCTCGATGTCGAAGTCCCCGGCGTCGATGCCGTCGGTCGTCGACGGGTCGCAGTCGCCCTCGGACAGGACCTCGAGCGGATTCGCGGTATAGAGATAGGGCTTCGACGCATCGACCGGAACCGAGCTCACGTTGCCGCCCGAGTTGCTGTAGATCTCGATCGTGTCCCACTCGGCCCAGGCGGGCGATTGAACGCGGATCTCCAGCGTCACGTCACCACCTGCGCTGGCCACGCGGGTCGAGCCCTCGTGCTCGAGGCTTGCCACGGCACCCGAGCCGTCGTCCGCGAGCAGCCGGGCTTGCACGTAGACGCCCTGCCCTCCCACCGCCCTGCCCGCGTCGACCGCTGCCGCCACCTCGGCGGGATCCAGGGCCGCCGGCGTGTCGGTCCAGGGAGAGGCGGCGGTCCAGCTTCGGGCGCCGGCCGTGCGCAGATTGCGGAAGGTGTGGGTGTCGGTGTCCGCGATGGCGGTGGTGGAGATGTCCTGGTCGAGCAGGTTCATCCAGATGCCGATGCGCTCGTCGAGGAACTCGCTCTGGTGGTTGCGGTTGTAGCCGTTCCAGAGCTCGAGCGCGGGGAACGGGAAGAAGAGTTCGCCCAGGGGCGGGCTCGCTGGGTCGAGACGCCGCGCCAGGCGGTCGTCCGCGCTCGAGTCGTCCCTCGGCGGCACCTGGGAGGTGTCGATCTTGAGCGGCTCGAAGTGGCTGTCGATGTGGTTGACCTGCACCGTGGTGGCGGGTGTCGACTGCGCGTTGGTGGTGGCCAGGTTCCATACCCCCTCCGGAGGGAGGTTGTAGGTCCCGTAGGAGGGGAAGTCGCGGCCCGGCGGCGCGGCCACTCCCCAGTCGGTCGAGCCACCCGACGGCACGCTCGGATCGATCGTGACGGGATAGCTGTTGAAGTGGCCGTAGTCGAAGGTCGTGATCTCCTCGCCCACGGTCCCCGACACCCACCCGGAGAGCCCTTCGTCGGCAATGGCCGGCAGGTAGTCCTTGTGGACGTGGTGGTCGGTGGCGACGATGTTCTCGACGCCCTCGCCGGCGAACTGCTTCACGCGGTTCGCATCGCTCACCTGGGAGTCGGGCGACACGATGCCGTGGACGTGGAAGTCAGACGAGACGAAGCCCGGCGTGTCGACGACCCTCGCGATCGTGGCCTCGAGGCTCGTCACCGCCCCGCCACCGACCGCGATGGGCCCGGAGATCGGCGGAAGCAGCGTCGACCAGGCCGAGTACTCCGTCCCGCGCGACACGTACACGTGATAGCTGCCGGGCTCGATGCGGAACTCGGAGATCCCGTCCGCTCCGGTGTAGTCGAAGGCGACGACGCCAAAGGAGAGGCGATCGTTGACGTCGTGGAAGAGGCCGAGCGTCGACTGGCCGAAGGTGGGGAGTGCGGTGCCGAGACGCGTCGGCTCGGGACTCGGGTCGAAGCCCACGACCGTGACGCGCGCGGGAATCGCGACGCCCGTCTCATCGCTCACCTCGACGCGCAGTGTACCGGAGGCCGGTAGCGCGAAGTCCAGCACCTCGACGTCGCCCGCCGGGTGGAGCTCGAAGGTCGTGACCGGGGGAACTTCCGTCCCGCCCTCGTAGAGGACACCCAGCTTCGCCGCGGCGGCGCCGTAGAGCTCGCCCGCCTCCTCCGGCACCTCTACCTCGCCCGCGTAGCAGCCCGTCGCGTCGGTGACGAAGTGGGCCAGCACGTCGTCGATGTCGCCGCTCGCGTCGAGGTTCCCCACGGTGACCTTCGCACTCGGCGTCGGGATCCCACCGACCGTCACGCAGCCCTGGACCGTGCCCGTATTGCTCTCTGTGATCGCGTTGGAGAGCTCTACCGTCGCGTTCCCCATACCGTCACCCACGACGAAGTGGCGGGTATAGGTCGAGCTCTCGCCCGCGCCAACCTCGAAGGGCGACGGAAATCCGATCAGGGCCGCGATGGCCAGGATGTCGTGGAGAATGATGGTGACGCCGCTGACCGTTACGTAGCTGCCGACGTGGAATGGGTGGGCAGCAGGCTGAAACTTCGCCTGCTCTTCGGGCACGTAGCCGTACTCGAAGCGGTCTGCGCCGTCGATCGTCGGCTCCGCGAACCAGCCCATGGCCGGCCCGTCCTGGCCGGTGATCGCCTCGCCGATACCGGGGTTCGGCTTGAAGAACCCGTTGACCTCGCCAGCGGTGTTCAACCAGTCGCCCACGTAGGGCCGGAGCGGGACGGACTCGTTGTTGAAGAACTCGGT
>JBDHCY010000441.1:0-2728 GCA_039591795.1 Gemmatimonadota bacterium
GGGTCCTCGGCGATGAAGCCGGTTTCGCCCTCAGTGACGAGTTCGTGGCCGATACCGTCGAGTGGGCTCACGACGGACGGCAGGCCGCACGCCATGGCTTCGATGATCACGTTCCCGAGCCCCTCCCGCCGCGAGAGGAAGACGAACAAGTCGGCCATGCCGAGGTAGCGCTCCAGGTCCTTCACCCGGCCCACGATGCGCACCGTCCCGTCGAGAGCGGGCGCCGCCGCCGCCGAACGGATCGCCTCGGCGTGGGGGAGATCCTGGTGGCCGAGCCCCTCGGCCACACTGGCTGGTCCGGCGATCAGGAGCAGGTCGCGGCCCGGGTGCGGGCGCACGTGCTCCCACGCGCGCAGCACGCGATCCATGCCCTTCCTCTCGATGAGGGATCCCGCCGAGACCACGACGCGGGCGTCCTCCGGGATGCCCAGGCTCGCGCGCGCCTCTCGGCGCTCGGCGTCCGAAAGCGGGCGGTACTGCTCGACGTCGACTCCGGTGTAGATGACGTGAAAGCGAGCCTCGGGGATCCCCGCCGCAAGCGTGCTCGAGCGAAAGGCTTCGGTGATGCCGACCCACGCATCGATGTTTCGCATCAGGCGCATCCGCAGCGCTCCGAGCCGGCCGTTTGCGATCGTGAGTGGATCGTTCGAACCCAGGAGCACCATCTCGTGCAGGACGGGCAGCTCGAGACGCGCGAGATAGGGGAGGTTGAGGCAGAATTCCCAGTCGTGGATGCAGGAGTGCACCACGTCGTAGTGACGCCGATGGCTTCGCAAATGACGCCGCACGGCGGCGATGCGTTGGAGCCGGGACCACGGCCCCGATTCCCGCGAGAGGATCCGCTCCACCGGAACTTCTTCGTCGAAGGTCCACGAGACTCCGCTCGGAGGTCGGTACGTCAGGATCGTCGGCTCGACGCCCGCTGACTCCAGGTGAGGCAGCAGGCGCGTGAGCTGGATTCCGTGGCCGCCGAAGTGGGGAGGGAAGGAGCGCACGATGATGCAGACCCGAAGCTTCCGGCGCCGATCCGTTTCCGAGCCGCTTGCAGGTCTGGCCAACGGGAGTCTCCTACGCCGAGCTCGAGGCGGGAGGCCGATTCACGGCCCGCCTTCCTCGTGTTGGCGAGCCGGCGGACGGGCATATCCGTGCCGGGTCAGCGTCTCGCCAGCGACGGCTTCGATGGCATCCAGATCCTTCTCGGATAGATTCCCGAAGCTCACGGCGTTCATGTCGCGAATCACCGACGCGTCGCGGCCGACTTGGAAGCGGCGGTCCAGCGCCTCGCGATCGAAGGCGGGCAGACCGAGAAAGTCCGTAATCGAGCGCATGGTGCCTTCCGGATCGCCGACCAGATCCTCGTAGTGGATCTGCAAGAGGCGTTCGACGCTCGACTCCTGACTCCGCACGATGCGGTCGCAGTCGCTCCACTGCTTCGCACAGAGCTCCAGCGGATAGCGGCCCGGGTGTTCAGGGCGCACCGGAATGACGCGGCGGCGGATTCCTTCCGCGACCGCGTACCCGTTGCGCACGATGCAGATGAAGGAGGCGGGCCGGAAGTGCTCCTGGAGATAGGTCATCCGCGTGACGTTGGAAGGGGACTTGTCGAGCAGGTTCTCGTAGTCCCTCGGGAACCAGATCGACCACTGGCGTCGCACGCGGGCGGCCTGGGCCGCACCATCCTCCCACTGGGCCGCCTCCATGGCGTCGAGACACTGGCACCACATGCGCGTCCAGCCGAAGTCCTCCGGCTTGGGCAGGGCGTCGGTCATGAACGTGCCCTCGTCCGACATGACGCTGATGTTGGGGTGGCTGCCCAGGACTCCCCAGAGCAGGGTCGTGCCGGAGTTGTAGCAGCCCACCAGGAAGATCCACTTCTCGGGCGAGAGCTCGCGGCCAAACGGAACGAGCAGCCTCTGCACGGCCGGCTTCGTTCCGGCGAGCCGAGCGACCTTCCCCGGGACCTCTCCCGGAGGCCAGAACTTGCGGAGCAGCTGCTTCATCGACTGGGGTCCATGTGGATCGTAAAGGGCGCGGCTCGAAGCCGCTCCTGAAGCGGTCCGAGCGCAGTGCGGATCGTTTCCGCGTCGGCAGAATCGAGCCGCCCGTGCGCACGCTGGTCGGCGTCCTTCACCACCTGGATGCGGCCGCGACGCACGTTGCGGATACCCTTGCCTTCGACGTTGGGAACCGCCGCGAGCCGGTGGCTCCGCGACGCGGGCACCAATGCCAGGCGAGCACCGATCGCATCGAGCGTCGCATCCGGGTGCTCCACGAGCGTCTCGTACTCCACGGCCAGCACCTGCGTCGGAAGCGCCTCGGCCGCGCGGACGAAGTGCTCGTGGATCTCGAGGTAGAAGCGCATGGTCTCTGCCAGTGTGCACTCCTGGAACAATCGCCACTTCCGGCACAATCCCTCCACGTTTGCCACCGGGTCGCGGAAGATCAGCAGGAATTGCGCATCCGGGAAGCAGCGAGCGAGAAACTCCACTCGCGTCAGATTGATGTCCGGTCCCTTCGCGACCATCACCCCGCTCGGTCCGGAGGCGTACGACCGGAAGAGCTCCAGCAGATCGCGACGCCCGGCTTCGACCGACCAGGCAACACGCGGCATGATGAACTCCTGGTAGTCCACAATGGATCCGAAGGCGTCGAGCGGCGGAACGTGGAGAAAGGAGGCTCGCGAAATCTGGGAGTCCATTTCGTAGACCACGCCGGCACACTCGAAACG
>JBDHCY010000442.1:0-2721 GCA_039591795.1 Gemmatimonadota bacterium
ACTTCGGGCGTACCACTTCGAGTCGCTCCGTGCTCGTCGGCTCGTCGGTCAACTGCATGAGGTAGACGTCGTTCTGGGACAGCGCCGCATCGCACCGCCCGTCGCGAAGCCGATCGAGGTTCTCCACCGAGCCCGTGGTCCGAACGCGCCGGACCGCGAGCCCGAAGGGCTCCAGCCGCCGGCGGATCTCTGCGCCGATGGCGTCGTAGTAGGTTCCCGGCTCGTCGGTGCAGAGGCTGAGCTTCGCGCCCTCGTCGAGCGGCGCGTTGTCGCGCATCCAGCGTGGTGGTCGGCTCGGTAGCTCGGGGAAGCTCGCCCCGGTGAAGCGAACCAGGCTGGGATCCATGATCTGCAGCAGCTCGAAGGGCTCGGACGGCGGCGGCTGCAAGCGCCACGCGTCTCCCGACAGTGCCGCGTCGCGGCCCAGCCGGAAGAGCGCCGACATTTCGGTCGGGTCGAAGTCGAGCGGGTCCGGTCCAAGCTCGAAGTCGCGTGGAATGGTGGTGTACGAGAACTCGAACCCGTTCACCATGGCGAGCGTATAGAGCGCAAAGAGGCTGCTCTTCGACGAAGCCTCTAGCAGCGCATTGATCGAGGCCCCGGCGATGGCGGTGACCCGGGGCGCGACCGGCTCGTTGGTGCCGTCGTACAGCTGGCCGTTGTGGATGACCCAGAACTCGCCGCGGACGTCGTCCGGCTCGAGGCCCGAGCGTTCGAACCCGTCGTCGAGGCCGAGCATGAAGTTGGAGGCGAACACCGCCGAGCGGGCCGATCCGTCCACGTGCATCTGCCAGCGGGTCTCGCCGTCGGCCTCCACCGGGAGGTAGACGGGCGGGAACATCATGGGGAACGAGGCGGACGCGAAGACGACGTCGCGGTAGCGCTCGAGCTAGTCGGGCCGATCGCTGGCGGCGATGGCGCCCATGTCCCACATCGTGAACGTGTTCGCATCCAAGTTGGTGGTGCCGACGAACAGCCGCCGGCCCTCCTCGACGTGCGCGCGCGCGACCGCCTCGAGGACCTCGGCGTCGATCTGACGAGCGAGCAGGTCGCGCAGCGGAGCGGTGTCGCGGAGCGCGTCGGAGGTCAATGCTGCGAGCGGGCCGCGGGCAATGTAGATGTCGTCGTTGGTGACCTGGGTGTAGGCCCGCAGGCGGTCGTCGTACTCCGGCCCGAGGAAGGCGAAGGTCGCCATCAACGCGCCAGTCGAGATACCGGTCACCACCTCGAAGTCCGGCCTCGTGTCGGTCGCGGTTCAGCCCGCCAGCACCCCCGCTCCGTACGCGCCTCGCGAGCCGCCCCCGGAGAGGGCGAGCACGCGAAACACGGGGCGCCCTCTCGCATCGCGTTCGAGATCGCCGGCGAACCGGTGGTCCAGCGCGTGCGACAGGGAGTCTCCGAGTGTGATGCCCGAAGGCGTCTCGCTCTGGCGTGGGAGAATCGCACCGTCCGGAACACGATGCGCGGAGCCGCGGGGCGGCTCCGCCGGGCGCGTCGTGGCGGTGCATGCGGACAGGAACAGCGCGATCGAGATCACCGCCCCCGGCCCGGCCAGAATCGAAAGGACGCTCGCGCGCGTCATATCGCCTCCGTGCCGACTCCACTTACCCCGTGAGTCCAACATCCGTTCCAACGGTCAGCGTAGCCGCTAGCGCCCAGGGGGCATGTCACATCGAGTGTCATACACCGTCTCAGATCACCGGGAAGTCGTACCGCAGAATCACCCGAACATCGGTGCCATCTCGGTCCGCTGAATCGTCGTTGAGCCACGAGCCGCGAACGCGCAGCCAGAAGCTCTCCAACCACCCCTGCTTGTTGCGATAGTCGAGCGTTACGTCGACCTCTCGAGAGTCGCTCCGGGTGCCGTCGACTTCACCGTCGAAGCCCGCCGCGAAGTTTAGGATGGCGGAGAGACTGAGCACGGGCCTGACGGATCGCGGGCGCGGCGCCGGCGGCGAAGTCCACGAAGATCGGCGACGACCAGGCGCGCTCCTCGGCGGGGACGAGGCAGTCGTCCTTGCTGGGCGTCTCGCCCAGGACGCTGCACGGCTGGACGTCGACGCAGGCCCCGGTCTCGTCCCGCTGGCAGCGGAGGTTCCCGGCGTTGACCGTCGGCGTCGCCTCCTGGTGCGCGCGTACGTAGTACACCGCATCGCGCCCGGCGCTCTCCCACTCCGGGTCCGCGAACGCGACGCGGCAGCCCGCGGCGCCGTCCCGCGGGCAGGGCAGCACCAGCCACGGATCCTCGATCAGGGTGGCGATGTCCTCCCGGGCCCGCGAGCGCGGTCGAATGCGCACGACCTCGATGCGGTCGATGCGGTGGCGCCGGTCCGAGGGGTGGTAGCACTCGCCGACGCAGAGTCGTTCGAGGCGCGGACGCGAGAGCGCGCCGAGCACGTCGGCAGGACAGCCTGGCTTCTGCTCGAAGGCGCCCATCGCCCGCACGGCGAAGCGCGGGATCCCTCCGCTGCGCTGCACGCTCGATCCCATCGGCACGGGGGCGCCTCCGTCCCCGGGCAGGAGGTCGAACCAGAGCAGGATGCGGCCCCCGCTCGTGCCGTAGACCTCGCGGCGCTGGAGGGCGCTCCAGATCGCGTGCCGGTCCCGACCTTCGCTGTGTACGGCGACGAGGCCGCCGAGCCCGAAGAACGAGGAGAAGCGCTCGAACTCGGGGGAGACGATTGCTCCCGGCTCCTGCTGCACGGAGCGCGGCAGCGGCTC
>JBDHCY010000443.1:0-2715 GCA_039591795.1 Gemmatimonadota bacterium
GATGCCACTCGGCGTGCAGGCGCGCGCTCACGTGGCCGCGTGCGACGCGGTGCCCGTGTCCGACGCGGTGGCCGTGTGCGATGCGGGGGTGACGGTGCCCACGCGTGTGGGTCGCGTGCCAGCGCCAGTGCGCCCGCTCCAGGTCCCGCAGGATCAGGACGCGTCTCACCACGCGGCGGCGAGGACCCGGATAGCCATGGATGTACACAGTCGTCACGTACGGCTGCCCGTATCGCACTCCGACGGCGAGATGGTCGCTGACCCGTACCGACGCATCCACGACGACCTGAGCACCGGCTGACGTCGTTGAGGTAGCCAGCAAGCCGAGCGCGGCCACGGTTGCTCCAGGAATGAAATGCCGCATGGTGCCCTCCCCTGTCGTTGGGAGCGAAGTCGCTCCCTCATCCGGGCTAAAGGCAGGCCCCGTGCCAATCCGGAACGTGTTGTGGTTCATGGACTTCGAGAAAATGTGCCCCAGTGCAGGATGCTCGAATCGTCCCCTAGAGTGGACAGCGATGGGATGCAGGGGACTCCATCCGGCGGCAGTGGTGCGGCCTCCGGCCGATCCTCCCCGGGTGGCGAGCTCTTGATCGGCCACAGCTAACATAGTAACATACAAATATATGGATTAATGGAGAGTACGATAGTGACAACGACGGCTCCTTCATACGCGATCGTCAGGGAAGTCGACATCCGCTACGCCGATGCGGTTCAGGCGGTCCGCTCGGCACTGAAGGCGGAGGGGTTCGGGGTGCTCACCGAGATCGACGTCCGAGCCACGCTCGCGGAAAAACTCGACGTCGACTTTCGCCCCTACGTGATTCTTGGCGCTTGCAACCCGCCGCTCGCACATCGTGCGCTGACGGCCGAATTGCCGATCGGGCTCCTGCTCCCATGCAACGTCGTCGTCCACGAGGCGGACAGCGGACCGGGCCGGAGCGTTGTGCTCGCGCTCGATCCCGTGGCACAGCTCGGAGTGAGCGGGCGGAAGGACCTCGAGCCGCTCGCCCTGGAGGTGCGTGAACGCCTCGTGAGCGCGCTGGGGACGGTCGGCCCTTGAGGCGTCGGACAGTGGTGCTCTGATCGGCGTCCGCGCCGCGCAGGGCACCTGAACACTGCCCACCTGAGACCCTCAGTTGCCTGGAATGACGGGTGTGTGACACCCCCGATCCATCGTTCGGGCGTACCTCACTGGAGCGCACGGTGACCTCCCCCCGTCCGGATGGCACGGCAGACTCTTCTTCGCGGCTCCCAGCCGGCGATCCGGGCCGTCCGGACGGAGCCTCTTCTCCTCCCCCGGCCATGGATCGTGTGGCCGCATTGCGCCGGCTGCTCGGGCCGCTCATGGCGCCGGGGGGCGAGACGGGCTCAAGTGCGCCACATGATCACGGGGACTCGGAGGACGCTGGTCCCCCCGGCTGAAGCCGGGGCTCGGCGGGTGGGCGTCCTGAAGGACGCGTTTCTCGGACGACGGCGGCCCTTTCGGTCCGCAGTGCGGTGAAGTGATGCGGGGGTAGGCGCCATCGGGTGCGATGCTGGGAGATGGCCCGACGAATTGTCGCGCGGTCCCGGCCTCCGCGAGAGCCTGCTCGGCAAGTCGTTCCAGCACGTCCATGTTGCCTGCCCCGTCGTGAGCATCTAACTTGTACATGTCATCGTACAAGTTGTCCGACTCATGCCCACACATATCAGAATCTCCGAGGCGCGTGCGCGTCTCCCCGAGCTCGCGAGATTCCTCGCGCAGCATCCGGCGGAGGT
Organism: Gemmatimonadota bacterium; assembly: GCA_039591795.1. GTDB lineage: Bacteria > Gemmatimonadota > Gemmatimonadetes > Gemmatimonadales > GWC2-71-9 > JBDHCY01. The sequence goes on from JBDHCY010000443.1 coordinate 1,759, forward strand.
CGTCCTGATTGAGCATCGCGATCTCTCGGAGCGCCTGGCCCTGGTCACGGAGGGGCACCTGAGGGCGCTGGAGGAGGCGCTCCGCGAGCTGCGGCACGCGGCCGGGCCGCCATTCCAACTTGGCGGAAGTGCGGAGAGCGATCGGGACGACGCCGAGATCGAGCGAGCGCTCCAAGGACTGCGGGCGGCGGGGCAGATGCGGAGCGAGCGAAAGCTCCGCCGGCTGGCGCCGTGACGTCGCGGGCAGTCACCGACTCGCACGCCCTCATCTGGTACGCACTCGGCCGCCCCCACAAGCTCGGGCGCCAGGCCCGTCGTGCGTTCGCACGCGCCGATGCCGGCAGCGGTGTCATCTACGTCCCGACCGTTGTTCTCGTCGAAGTGCTGGAGGCTGCACGTTTGGGCGTGCTGCGGTTCGAGCACGGCGCCGGAGCGTGGACTCGCCGTTTGTTCGGCTCGGGCAACTATCTCCCCGTGGACCTGACCGTCGAGATCGTCTTGCGCGCGGACGACCTCTACGCGATCCGCGAGCGGGGCGACCGGCTCGTGGCGGCGACGGCCGCATCGCTCGACCTACCGTTGCTGACGCGGGATCCGGGAATCGCCAAAGTGGCGGGGGTTCGGACGGTGTGGTGAGGGCGCGGTTCGTCGGTCCCCCCGGCTGAAGCCGGGGCTCGGCGCGTGGGCGTCCTGAAGGACGCGTTCGTCAAAGGTCCGGCGCCGACACTTCCAGTACAGACCTACGGACCGGCCCAGCGGTACCCCCATGGCCCTCCGGATCGACGCCGGTTGAGGCCGTCGAGCTTCCGGCTCATCTTCTCCCCCCCGACGCCCGACCGGGCGCCGGCTGACCGATACCCAGGTCCCGGAGGATCCGTGCAGCGTCTCCAGCTCTCGAGTGCAGGATCGCTCGTCGCGCTCGCACTCGTCACCGCAAGCGCCGCGCCCGCTGACGGC
>JBDHCY010000444.1:0-2709 GCA_039591795.1 Gemmatimonadota bacterium
TCCAGCACTCGTGCGGCAGGCGGCGAGACCACGCTCGGGGCGCAGCCCGCCGCGTCGGTGGAGGTATCGTGATGACCGTTCGGAGAGTGACGACCCTCGTACTCCTCGCGCTGGCGACGAGCTCGGTCCCGGCGACACTCGGTGCCCAGGCGAGCGACGGCGCACCGGTGGTGACGCTCACGGAGGCGCGGCGCCGGGCCGCAGACGTCGATCCCGCCATCGTCGCCGCCCGCGCCGACGTGTCCGCTGCCACGTGGGAGCGGCGCGCCGCCGTGGCCGACCTCGTCACGCCGAACGTGACGGCCGGCGCCAGCTACATCCGCTTTTCGGATCCGTTCTTCAACTTCGGCACGGGGGCGATCAGCCCCAACGCCACCAGTGCCACGTTGGAGGCGAGCTACACGTTGATCGGTGCAGGCAAGCTGGCGGAGCTCAGGCGCTCGCGCGCTTCCGTCGAGAGTGCCTTGGCGAGTGAGGCAGTGGCCGACTTCCGCACCGCGCTCGCGACCGACGCCGCCTACTACGCCGTGCGGGCGGAGGGCGAGCTGTCGCGGGTGGCGGCCGATCGGTTGCGTCGCGCGGAGGAGCAGCTGGCCGTCGCGCGTGTCCGCGTGCAGGCGGGTGAGACGATCGCGACCGACTCGCTGCAGCTCCTGCGCGAGGTGATCCGCGCGCGCTTCGAGATCCTCCAGCGTGACTCGGCGCTCGCGGTTTCGCGGCTCCGCCTCGGCCGACAGATCGGCCTCCTGGGTCCGGCCGGCGCGGCACCGTTGGATACGGCTGCACCGCAACCCCTGCCCATCACCCTCGAAGACGCCATCGCCGAGCTACGCGAGCGCGGTCCCGAGCTCGAAGCCGCCCGCGCGGCGGAGCGGCACGCCGGCGCCGCATTGGCCGCCCGGCGCGAGGGCTACTTTCCCGACCTCACGTTCAGTGCGACCACCGGCGCGTACGACTCGCAGTTCTTCCCCTCGGCGTTGAAACGGAGCCAGCTCGCGGTGACGGTCTCATGGCGACTGTGGGACGCGGGCAAGCGCGAGCTGGCGGTGGCGCAGGCGCGAGTCCAGCGTGACGTGGCCCGCTCCGACCGCGAGGCGCGTGAGCGCGCCGCTGCCGAACAGATCGCGCAGGCGTACAATGGCTACGAGACCGCCCGGGCTGGAATCAACCTGGCGTCGGTGAGCATCGCACTCTCGGAGGAAACCTTCCGAGTCCAGGGGGCCCGCTACCGCGAGGGGGCCACGACGATTCTGGACCTGCTGGAGGCGCAAGTCGGTCTCGGCGAGGCCGAGGTGGCGCTCGTGCAGGCGCGCTATGCTGCGCGGATCGCGCTGGCAGAGATCGAGGCGCTGCTGGGCCGGCGGCTGCTCGACGGTCGCGACTGAGCACTTACGGACGCAAGACGATAGAGGCGTACACGATGACCAACATGTTGGCTGGACAGGGTGGGTCGTGGCGGCGGGGTGCCGTCGTGGCGGTGGCGTTGACGGCGGTCGTTGTGATCGTGGGCTTGGCGGGCCGCCGTGTGGGGCTCTTTGGGAGCAGCGCGCAGGGCGATCCTTCGGCCGGTGCCCCCGGCGCAATGCCACCGATGCCGGTGGACGTCGACAGCGCGCGGCGCGGCCGCGTCGTGGACGCGGTCCGAGCCACCGGACGGATCGAGGCAGTGCAGGCGATCGAGCTACGGTCCGACGAGCAGGGACGGATCACCGAGCTCCTGTTCCGCGAGGGAGAGTCGGTGGCTGCCGGCACCCCGCTCGTCCGGATCGACGACGCGATGCTCCGTGCCCAAGCGGAGCGGGCCAGCGCCGATCGCGAGCTGGCGCGCCAGCAGCTCGAGCGGGTGCGCCGCCTGCGGTCCGAGAATGCGGCCTCGCCGGCCGACCTGGAGCGGGTGGAGGCAGCGGCGCGGAGTGCCAACGCGGCGCTCGCCGTGCTCGAGCTGCAGATCGAGCGAAGCACGGTGCGCGCGCCCTTCGGCGGCGTGGTTGGCCAGCGGTTCGTGAGCGCGGGCGACTACGTCACCAGCGCCACCCCGCTGCTCACACTTCAGACCACGGACCCGCAGCGGGCGGTGATCGAGGTGCCGGAGCGGTACGCAGGGGATCTCCGGCTCGGGCAGGCGGTGGAGTTCACGATCGCGGCGCAGCCGGGGCGGGTGTTCCGCGCGTCGGTCGAGTTCATCGATCCGGTGGTGCAGACGACGAGTCGCACGATCCTGGTGAAGGCGCGCGCACCCAACCGGGGCCAGCGGCTCAAGGCGGGCATGTTCATCGAGGCGCGCCTAGCCACCGCCACGCGCAACGATGCCATCGTCGTGCCCGAGGACGCGGTCCAGCCCCTCAGAACGGCGAACGTCGTCTGGGCCGTGGTGGACGGCAAGGCGAGCCGGCGCGTGGTGCAGCTCGGCACCCGAGCCGAGGGGACCGTTGAGATCGTCCGTGGGGTGGAGGCCGGCGAGATGGTCGTGGTGGGGGGACTCGAGCGGATGGCGGAGGGGATGCCGGTAGCGCCGCGGGCGCTCGGAGCCCTGGGAGACACCGCAGTCACCGCGCGTTGAAACCAGCGCTCGCCGGCGCCGCCTAGCGACCGCTCCCGGCCGCAACCTCCTTCGGCGCCACGAGGTCGAGACCCGACGTCTTCCCTTTCATCACGGCCGGGATGCCCTCGGCCAGCCACACCGGGGGCGGCGTACCCAGCAAGTAGTGA
>JBDHCY010000445.1:0-2699 GCA_039591795.1 Gemmatimonadota bacterium
CGCATGTGGCGGGAACCGTCTCCATGGCGCACACCGGTCACCCGAACTCGGCGGGAAGCCAGTTCTTCATCGTGCACGAGCGCAGCCCCCACCTCGATGGCAAGTACAGCGTGTTCGGGCGCGTCGTCGAGGGCATGGAGGTCGTGAACGCCGTGACGGAGCTAGAGATCGACAAGTTCGGCCGCTACGGACCCCAAGACCGCCCCTACCCCGTGGACGCGCGAGTCGTCGCGCTCCGGCTGGTGGAGGCGCCGACTGCAGAGAGCGACGCCGCCACCGCGCGCGCAGCCGACACCTCGCCGAGTTCGCCGCGCCCTGCCAGCTAGGAACCCGACCGGGCCAGAACGGTGGGCGGCTCCTAGCCGCCGCGGGGGCGACCGGCTAACTTCCCGCCCCCGTGGCCCGGTAGCTCAGTTGGTAGAGCACGTGACTGAAAATCACGGTGTCCCCGGTTCGATTCCGGGCTGGGCCACCACGGACTTCCGGTTGATCGTCGGGAGTGTCGGCGCACTCGTTGCGCATACTGGAATGGGCCGCTCCACCGCGTGACCAACGACGGCACCGTGACCAGCCCTGACTTCGTGGCGTCCGGGTCGCAGGCGTTCTCGCCGGGCTCAAACGCTTGCTCAGGGGTCTCCGCACCAACTGCAGACCTTTGCGCGGTGGGACCGTGCACGGTCGAGAACCGCCCAGAAGGCGGCCTCCCCGACTCCGACAACGACACCATCCCCGACGGCGCCGACGACTGCCCGGGCGACCCGAACTCGGGCCAGGAAGACGGCGACCTCGCACCTCCAACCCTTGAGACGTGGGCGAACGATCCTGAAGACGTGAGGCGCAGCTCGCGGCTGCTCGAAGGCGATGCGCTCGACCGGGCAAGCTCCTAGGGACAGATCGAGGGTCGCACCTCGAAGGACCGGGAACGGCGACCCGGGCGAAGCTCGATGGGCCCGCTCGGCGGGAAGACGTCCACCACCGCGCCCGCGTCGGTCGCGAGCTCCCCGCCCACCAGCTGGAAGCTCCAGCGCGCGCCGGTGGGTACCCGGACGTCGATCTCGAGATCGCGACAAGCCGCCATCGGGATCGGGACGACGGGCACCAGCTCGATGCTGCGCAGCTCGCCCTGCCCCGTCGGTGTCGGCACGGGCCCCGACCGAGCCACGCGCTCGCCCTCGACCAGCAGCTCGAGCTGCAGCTCCACCGGCTCCTGATCCGCCGCCGCGCTGCGCAGCGCGACCACCACGGCCTCGATCCTGTCGCCGGCCGGCGGCCCCGATCGCGGCTCGGCCGCGCCGCCAGACCCGGGGATCAGCAGGCAGATGAACAGCACGACCAGGGACGTCATTTCGCCGGGCCACCCCGCGCTTCTGGCAACTGCGAATTCTAGCATCGCCGAAATTGAACTTCCCAGAAATCGTTGACTCCGGGAGGACCCCTGATGTGCAATGGGTGTCTTATGTGGGGCGCGTGTACGGGCGGTGCAGCGGCGAGCCGGTGGAGGGGGATCCTCGCCGTGTGCGCCCTGCTCCCCGCGGCGGCCGGCGCAGCGACGGAGTTCACCGTCGTCGTCCTTCCCGACACGCAGAACTACGCGGAGTCGTTCCCAGCGATCTTCGATTCCCAGACGCAGTGGATCGTGGACAACAAGGACGCGCTCGGCATCGTCTACGTCGCGCACCTCGGCGATTGTGTGCAGAAGGGGGACAACGGAGGCGATCCCGTGGAGTGGCTGGAAGCCGAGGAAGCCCTGTCGCTGCTCGAGGACCCCATCACGACGTCCCTGTTCGACGGGATTCCCTACGGGATCGCGGTGGGCAACCACGATCAATCGCCCCTCGGCGATCCGGGACCCGGCACGACCGTGCTGTACAACCAGTTCTTCGGCGAGTCACGCTTCCTGGGTCGCGGCTACTACGGGGGGCACTACGGCGGCGACAACGACAACCACGTCGACTTCTTCAGCGCGCTGGGGATGGACTTCATCGTCATCTACCTCGAATACGACTCCTCCCAGGCCGCCGGTCCGCTCGCCTGGGCCGACGCCCTGCTCACCCTGCACTCGGACAAGCGTGCGATCGTGGTGTCACACTTCGTCCTCACCGGCTCCGGCGACTTCGGCAATCAGGGCGGCGACATCTACGACGGTCTGAAGCATCACGCCAATCTCTTCCTGATGCTGGGCGGCCACCGCGGGGGCGAGGCACGGCGCGCGGATGTCTTCGGCGGGAACACGGTGAACAGCCTGCTCTCGAACTACCAGTTCCGCTCCATGGGGGGCTCGGGCTGGCTGCGCACCATGCAGTTCGACGCGCTGAACGACGAGATCCGGGTCAGCACGTACTCACCCTGGCTCGCCCAGTCCGAGAGCGACGCCGACAGCGAGTTCACGCTCGCCTACGACCTCGAGCTCGCGCCCTGCCAGAACGACGGCGAGTGCAACAACGGTCTTTTCTGCGACGGATTAGAGACCTGCGACCCGGCTGCCCCCGGCGCGAACGCCGAAGGTTGCGTCGCCGGGACACCCCCGACCCTCGACGACGGGGTCACCTGCACCGACGACTCCTGCGACGAGGTGGGCGACGTCGTCGTGAACACGCCGAACGATGGCAACTGCGCCAACGGCGCCTTCTGCGATGGCGACGAGACCTGCGATGCGCTGCTCGACTGCCAGGCGGGCACGCCAGTCAGCGTGGATGACG
>JBDHCY010000446.1:0-2687 GCA_039591795.1 Gemmatimonadota bacterium
CCTCTTCATGTTCGGCGTGGGGCTGGCGGTCCCGGCACTCGTGGCGGAAGGCGCCATGCGGGAGCCCGCGCATCCCGATCAGGCGGCTGCGATCTTCCTGCTCGAGTTCACCCCCGAGCTGCTGGCCGGTGTGGTGTTCGCCAGCATCCTCGCCGCCACCATGTCGACCGCCGACTCCCTGGTGAACATCGCCTCGGCGGCCCTGGTGCGCGACCTCCCGCGGGCCTTCGGGTGGCGCGTGCGCCACGAGCTCGCCTGGGGGCGCGTCGCGACGGTCGCGATCGCGGTGGCCGCGGCGGTCTTTGCCCACTCCTACGGTGCGCTGATGCTGCTGCTCGGAGCGTTCTCGTTCGGTGTGTTCGCCGCGACGCTCACGCCTGCCCTGGCGGTGGGGCTCAACTGGGCGCGCGTCACGCCGGGAGCCGCCTGCGCGTCGATCGCCACGGGGCTCGTGCTCGCGCCCGGTCTCGAGCTGCTCGGGCGGCACGAGCTGCTGCCCTTCGCGCCGGGCGTGATGCCGACCGCCGTGGCGCTGTCGGCGTCGACGGCGGTCCTCATGCTGTGGACCTGGCTCGCGGGGCGCCCCGAAGGCGACGCACTCGACGCGGACGTGCGGGCGGTGATGGACGCGTAGTGTTGCCGGTCATGGGGCGGCCAAGCCGCCCTGCCGGCAAGTCACACCTGCCGCGTGCCCCCTTCCCCAACGCGTTCCGGGGCACTTTTCTCCACTGGCAACGCGCGTGCAGCTGTCGCGCGATTCGCGCCGACAACCATCTCTGTAGTCGCCGTTTTCGCGCTGCGGTTTCGCGATGCAGCCACGTTGCGAACATCGAATTTGCACGTGACGTCGTTTGCGAATTCGCGTATTGCAGTAGCAGCGGATTGCTCCGCGAATCGATCAAGCGCGCGCTTCGCGTTGGGCAACCCGCACCCGAACTCGTCAGCGACTGCGCAACGGGTGATTGTGCGGCCCAGACAGATCGTCCCCATAGCCGTAACGGTGGTCACGGTCCTGGCCGGCGCCTTCCTGGCGCGCGGGATCGGTGGGGACATCACACCGCCCGAGTTCACGGTCGCCTTCATCGGGGACCAGGGGCTCGGCGCGAACGCGGAGGCGGTGCTCCAGCTCATCGTGGACGAGGGCGCCGACGCGGTCGTGCACAGCGGCGATTTCGACTACGGGGACGATCCCGCCGCCTGGGACGCCCAGATCGACGGTGTGCTCGGTCCCGACTTCCCGTACTTCGCATCCGTGGGCAACCACGACGACGGCACGTACTACGGCGCCGGCGGCTATCAGGAGGTGCTGGCCGCCCGGATGAACCGCCTCGGCATCCCGTGGGAGGGCGATCTCGGAGTCCAGTCGAGCTTCCGCTTCGAGGGGATCTTCTTCGTGCTGACGGCTCCGGGCGTGATCGGAAGCGGAGACGGCAACCACGACCTGTACATCCGGGACCAGCTCGCCAGCGACGACTCCATCTGGCGCATCAGCAGCTTCCACGAAAACATGAAGCTCATGCAGGTCGGTGAGAAGGGCAACACCACCGGCTGGGGGGTCTACGAGGAGTCGCGACGGGGCGCTGCCATCATCGCGACGGCGCACGAGCACTCCTACTCGCGAACCCACCTGATGAGCAACCTCCAGAACCAGGAGGTCGCGAGCGAAGACGGCACGTTGGTGCTCGCCCGGGACGATCCGGCGACTCCCGAGGACGAGGGGCGCAGCTTCGTGTTCGTGTCGGGTCTCGGCGGCAGGAGCATTCGGAACCAGCATCTCGACGGCCCCTGGTGGGCGAGCATCTACGCGAAACAGCAGGGTGCGAGCCACGGTGCGCTGTTCGGAGTCTTCCACTACCAGGGGGACCCCACGCTCGCCCACTTCTATTTCAAGGACGTCGCCGGCGTCGTCGCCGACGAGTTCTACGTACGCTCTGCCGAGACGAGCTCTCTGCCGATTCTGGTGATCGATGACGTCACCGTCAGCGAGGACGCCGCCGAGGCCGTGTTCCACGTCACGCGGCTCCTCCCGAGCGGCGCAGAGGTGAGCGTCGACTACGCGACGACGGACGGCAGCGCGTCGGCGGGATCGGACTACGCGCCGGTTTCCGGCAGCCTGGTCTTCCCGCCGGGGGTGAGCGAGCTCACGATTCACGTGCCGCTGATCGCCGACTCGCTCGTCGAAGGCGACGAGACGCTCTCCGTGACGCTCGCCAATCCCTCCAACGCGACGCTCGCCTATCCGGAGGGCGTCGCGACGCTCGTCGACGACGATCTCCCCGTCTCGAGCCATCCGCTCGCCGTTTCGGTGCAGGGAGGGGGCGGGGTCGAGCTGGACCCCCCCGGCGGCGCGTATCCCGAGGGTACGGCGGTGCAGCTGACCGCGACTCCCGCGCCGGGCTACGTGTTCGGTGGCTGGAGCGGCGACCTGCAGGGGTCGGCGAATCCCGCACAGCTCGTCGTCGACCGCGCGATGGTCGTCAGCGCCCACTTCGTCGCCCTGCCCGCGCAGGCAACCGAGGTGCGGGCGGGCGCATCCTCGAACTCGACCGACGTGAGGACCCCCGCACCGCTCACGGCCGTGAGCGGCGATCTGTACGTGGCGGCGATCTCGTCGAAGCCCCACACGGCGGTCACCGGCGTCTCCGGCCTCGGGCTCGCGTGGACGCGCGTCCAGGCCCAGTGTGGCG
>JBDHCY010000447.1:0-2681 GCA_039591795.1 Gemmatimonadota bacterium
ACATCACCGTCTCTCTCAGCCTCCTGTACCCGCTCGCGAATCTGGCTGAGCGTCTGTGTGTGTTCCTGGGCTCCACGAGCCACTGACGGAGTGCAGACGACGAGGACGAGCGCCCACGACGAGAGAGACCACTTCGGAATTCGTGTTCGCGTTGCCATAACGCGAATATAGACGAGCAGCCCAGCACCTGGTGCTCTCTTGTCGTGCGACAGCCGCAATGGTTCGACCGGCCGTGCCGGGTTAGGCCGCTGCCCCTCCGTCCGGAGGGTGCTCGCCCCCTTGTGCCCGGTAGGGCGCACTCCAGATCACGTCGTCGCGCCCAAACGGAAGTGATCGGTGCGCCGCGATGGTCTCCCCAAATGCCTCGACCACCCCGGCATCGAGCGCCTGTCCCGCGAGGTCGCGCATTCGGGTGAGGGCGTCCTCGGCCGAGAGCAGCTCCTGATACGGCCGTCGTGTAGTCAGCGCGTCGAACACCTCGGCAGCGTGGATGATGCGACTCCCCAACGGAATGTCGTCGCCCCCGAGCCCGTCCGGGTAGCCCGTGCCGTCCCAGCGCTCGTGATGACGGTGAACGTAGTTGACGATCGCCCCGAGCTGGGTCGCCGGCTCCAGGATCCGGGCGCCGATCACGGGATGCTGCTTCACCTGCTGATACTGTTCCTCGGTGAGGGTGCCCGGCGTGTCCCACACCTTCTCCCGCACGCCGATCATGCCGAGGTCGTGTAAGCGACCTCCGTGTCGGACCAGTTGGACCTCGTCCGCAGGGAGACCGATCTGAACAGCGACGGCGGCGGAGACGGACGCAACGCGGAGCGAGTGCCCGGCGAAGAACGGGTTCTTGGCCTCCTGAACGCTGACCAGCGCGTGGAGCGCCGCGAGCGTGCACTTCTCCCGGTTCTCACGCGCCTCCTTCAGCTCATCCGTGCGGCTGATCACTGCTTTCTTGACCCGTCCAAGCCGGCGCTGCTGGCCCGCGAGTCTGCTCCACCAACGCAGAGCGCGCCCCAAGTCGCGATCGAGCGCGGCGGCATCGAATGGTCCCGTCAGATGATCCATCGCGCCGCGCTCGAGGCAGACCGCCGCCCGCACGCCGTCCGCTTCGTTCAGAAGGACCACGACGCCGAGCGCGGGATCGGACTCGAGCGCCTGCGTGATCACCTTGATCGCGCTCACTTCTCGCAGGTGGAAGTCGAGCAGCATGAGGTCCGGGTCCGCTTCGGCCAACCGCTCGATCGCCTCACGCCCCGAGGCACTCGTGCTCACGCCGCAGCCGTGACGCCACAAGGCATCCCCAAGCAGCGTGCAGATCTCGGGCCGATCGGTCACGACGAGCGCGTGCCACTTCTCGAGGTCCTCCGGGACCCCTGGAGCTGACGAATCGGGAATCACCTCACCACCTCGGTACGTGAGCGAGTCCTGAGTGTCTGGTGCAGGCATGGACGCCGAGCCCCCGCCACCTCTGCCGCTCCACGGCATTCCCGCCGCACACTCGGGCACGTGCCACCGGGGGTGCCTGCGGATATCCTTTCCTTAATAGGCGATACGCACGGCAACCAACGGAGACTCGGCGTCACGCCAACCACTAGATGCCGGAGACGATGCACACGTGACATGCAACGGCGGACCGGCTAGCGACCGTGGCGGAGAGCGGGGGTTACACTTGGGCCCTGTCAAGCATCTAGTAGGGTGCATGGCGAAGATCCTGCTTGTCAGCGCGGATGGGGAAGTAGAGGACGCGCTGCGACGCCTCCTCCAAAGTCGCGGGCACGATCTCACCGCCCGATCGACCTTCGCCGCCATCAACCGGGCGGGCGCGGGGGGCGAGTGGGACGCCGCGTTCCTCGACCTGTCGGTGGACGGCGATGCCGGACTGTCCGTGGTCGCGCAGGCGCAGGGCCGCGCGCCCACCATGCGCATCACCGTGCTCGATGAGGGAGGTGACTCCCCGGGGCTCGATCGGCTCGCCAGCGCCATCGCCCTCGGCGCCGAGGAGTTCGTACGGAAACCGATCGACCGGCTTGACGCCGATGCGGTGCTGGATCGCCTTGGCCTGTAGACCCGACGCTGCCGCACCGTGGTCTCGTACGGCCGGCCACGCGTCGTGCGCAGCCGACACGAGGCCCCCGTGACGAAGGAGCCGACGCCGCTGGAGGTCGAGATCATCGCGCGCCTGCGACTGGGTGAGGCCGACGCGCTGGCCGTGGTCTACGATCGCTATGCGGCGACCGTCTACCGGATCGCATACGGGCTCCTGCGGGATGCGGCAGAGGCGGAGGACCTGGTGCACGACGTGTTCGTCGGGCTGAGCCGGGCGGTGAGGACGTTCGAGGGCCGGGGGTCGTTCGAGGCTTGGCTCAAGCGAGTGACGGCACGAGCGGCGTTGATGAGGCTCAGGCGGCAACGGCTTCGGCGTGGATACGTGCGGCAGCAGCGCCAGCTGCTGTCACCGTTCCGGAGTGACGCGTCGGTGGCCGCGCGGCTCGATCTCGAGCGGGCGCTCGGGGCGCTCGCTCCATCGCTTCGCGCCGTTTTCGTGCTCAAGGAAGTGCATGGCTACTCGCATGCCGAGATCGCGGAGTTACTGGGAATCACCGTCAGCGCCGCCAGGGCTCGCCTGTGCCGCGCGCGACGCGGCCTACGTTCGAACTTGACGAGGGACTGATGTTGCTACTCCATCC
>JBDHCY010000448.1:0-2661 GCA_039591795.1 Gemmatimonadota bacterium
GTGGGGGTCCTCGTCACTTCGCCATTTCACGTCGGAGAGAGAAAGCTGCGGAGGATCGGGGTGCTTCTCGCAGGAACCACTCGTGCCGAAGTCGAGGAGCTGGACCGGAGATTGAGGGAGAGATTCGAGCGATGAGTCTCCACGTGGTAGCGATCGTCGGTCCGACCGCGTGTGGGAAAACGCGCCTCGGGGTCGAGGTAGCCCATCGCATGGGCTCGGAGATCGTTTCGGCGGATTCGCGCCAGGTCTACCGCGGCCTCGACATCGGAACCGGAAAGGACCTCGGTGATTACGCCGCTGTGGAGCCGCCCGTTCCTTATCACCTGATCGATGTGGCCGAACCCGACGAGGTCTACACGATCTTCCGATATCAGCAGGACTGCTACCGTGTTCTGCGCGAGATGGCGGCGCGCGCTCCCTTTGCACCTTGCGGTGTGCCGGTGATCCTGGTTGGCGGCAGCGGGCTGTACGTCGAGGCGGTGGTCCGTCAGTACCGGCTTGCCGATGTCCCAAAGAACTCCGAACTCCGCGGCCGCCTCCAGGAGCGGGATCACGAAGAGCTGGTGGTCGAGCTTCGGCGGCGAGCGCCGGACCTCGGCGACGACACGGACGTGTCGAGCAGACGGCGGGTGATCCGGGCTCTCGAGATTGCCGAGTTTCGCGAAAGACACCGGGTACGGTACGGTGAGACCCCGGGCGTGTCCATGCGCTTCACGGTTTTCGGAATCGAGGTTGAGCGGACCGAGCTGCGACGGCGCATCGGTCTGCGATTGCGGGCGCGGATCGAGGAGGGCATGGTCGAGGAGGTTCAGGATCTGCTCGACCGCGGGCTTGATCCGAGCCGTCTCGACGATCTCGGTCTCGAGTACCGCGAGATCGCCGCGTATCTGTTGGGGAAGAAGTCCCGGGAAGCGATGATCGGCGACCTCGAAATTGCGATTTGTCGTTTTGCCAAGCGACAGCAGACCTGGTTTCGCGGTATGGAGCGCCGCGGCACGCCGGTACGGTGGATTGAAGCGGACGACGTCGAATCAGTGATTGGCGTGTGGAGGACAGCGGATTGACAGACAGTCCATTGCACCCGGGAGAGGGATCAGTGGTGACGAGGCAGTCAGTTGACCGCCAATGGCTGGCTGAGGGTGAACCGGCCGATTCTTGCCCAGAAGCGTTCGCCGTCCTCAGTCACCATTTCGTAGCTGCCCTCCATGGTGCCGAAGGGCGTGCCGAGCGGGCAGAACGAGGTGTACTCGAAAGACTCTCCTGGGGCCATCAGGGGTTGTTCGCCGATGACCCCGGGCCCTCGAACTTCCTCGACGCGACCGTGCGCGTCGGTGATGACCCAGTGGCGGTTGAGGAGTTGGACGGGAACCGGACCCCGATTGGAGATCCGGATCCGGTAGGAGAAAAACCACCGGCCCTCCACCGGCTGCGAGCGCTCGGGCACGTAGCTCGATCTAACCGTCACCTCGACGTCTCGTGTTGTTGCTTCGGAATCGGCCATCAACTACCGCCCTTCACGCCCGCTCGCAGAAACCAACCGCTCGCGCCGCGCCGAGATTCCCGACCGAACAGATTAACGGCCCCATGCACCGCTATACCAACCTTTCAACGGGCACCGGCATCTTATGGGGTGTGGAAACAATGGCGACCTTTCCCGTGTCAGAGCCGGTGCCGCCCAGGGCGGCCATGCGTGTAGCCGGCAAGCCTGAAGGCAGCGAGAGCCTCGTCAATCGGGCGTCCCGAGGCGATGTGGAGGCATTTGAAGAGCTCTACCGTGAAAATGTCGGTAGGGTCTACCTTCTCTGTCTGAGGATGTGCGGAGACCCGTCGCTCGCCGAAGAGCTGGCACAGGAAGCATTTGTTCGCGCCTGGCAGAAACTCGGGTCCTTCCGTGGTGCGAGCGCTTTCTCTACCTGGCTCCATCGCGTTGCCGTCAACGTCGTACTCGGCAATCGGCGGAGCACAGCGAGGCGGGAGGCCCGTGTCAAGCCGGCCGGCGACAACCTGTCCATCGATCTGACGGCGTTCGAGCCATCCCCCGGTCAGGCGTTGGATCTGGAGCGCTCGATCGCCGCTCTCCCGGATGGGGCGCGAACCATTTTCGTGCTGCACGACATCGAGGGTTACCGTCACAAGGAGATCGCGCGCCTCACCGGTCTCGCCGTGGGCACCTCGAAGGCTCAGCTGCACCGCGCGCGAAAGTTGTTGCGAAAGGCGTTGACATCATGAACTGTCATGAAGCGAGCGATCGTTTTGACGATTTTCTGGACGGGCGGCTTGATGCCGACGACGCGAATGGCCTTCGAACCCACCTCGCCGGGTGTCCATCATGCGCCGACGAACTCGTGAACATTCGCGAGCTGCGAGAACTCGCCGCCGCCTTGCCTCGTTCTCTCGAGCCGTCGCGCGACCTGTGGCCCGGCGTCGAAGCCAGTATTTCCGGAGCGAATGTGGTGCGCGGCCGATTCGGCAGGCGTGCCTTGTTGGCGGCTGCGGCGGTGATTCTGGCTATTACGTCGGTGGTGACGGCGTATTACATCGGGCGATCACAGACGGTGGTGACCGCGAATCCGCCGGCGCCGGTCGAGAACGGACCGTCCGAGATGCTGCTTGCATCCTTCGAGGGATTGGGTGTCGACAATTACATGGCCACGCGCACCG
>JBDHCY010000449.1:0-2657 GCA_039591795.1 Gemmatimonadota bacterium
GATCATCCGAGAGATGCTCGGACCCTGCGCCGACGCCGGTGCGACGCCGACCGGCGTGAGGAGGCAAGCTGCTGTGAGGGGACCGCGCATGAGCCTCTAAATTCTTGCCACGAACGCGAAAAGGTCAAGCCGGCCTCCCACGGGACGGTGGACAGCCCGCCGGGGGACCGGCATCATTGCGTGCCACCCCGACCGAGGAGGCATCCGCTGCATCGAGTGATCATCGTCGTGGCGTGGGTCAGCGGGGCGGTTCTCGCGGCCCTGGTCGCTGCGTTGCTCGTCGGCTGGGAAGCCATCCGGCGCTCGCTCCCCCGCGAAGCCGGCGTCGCGCACATCTCGGCACTCGGCGCTCCAGTCGAGGCTGTGTTCGATTCGTTGGGCGTGCCACACCTCGCGGGGGAGTCTCTCGAGGACGTGGCCGCGGCACAGGGCTTCGTGCACGCACAGGAGCGTTTCTTCCAGATGGACTTGGCCCGGCGTGTGGCCGCCGGGGAGCTGGCCGCCCTCGTCGGTGCAATTGCCATCGACGCCGACCGGGCCGCGCGCCCGGCGGGGGCGCGACGCCTCGCCGAGCGAGCGCTCAACGAGCTCCCGCCTCGCCATCGAATGCTTCTCGAGGCCTACGCCGACGGCGTCAACGCCGGCCTCGCCGACCGCAGGGCGCGCCCCCCGGAATACTTCCTCCTCAGAGCGCGCCCGGAGCCCTGGCTTCCAGCGGATACGTTTCTCGTCTTGTACTACTTCTTCACGGGCCTGTCGTTCAACCATCGCTTCGAGCCCGCACTCCACGTCATGCACGCCGCCCTCCCCAACGAGGTGGTCCGCTTCCTCACACCCTCGACAAGCCGGTTCGACGCACCGCTCGTGCTCGAGGACGACGATGCGACCGGCGGCTTCGTCCCGAGCGAGGTCCCGCCGGCTTCCGTGATCGATCTTCGCGTGATCCCCCGCCCGAGCTTTCCGCGCAAGATCGTCCGCCCCCCACTCCTCGCCGCAGGCTCGAACAACTGGGCCGTAGCCGGAGAGCGCACCCGCCACGGCGGAGCCCTGCTCGCCAACGACACGCACTTGCCGCTCCAGGTCCCCAACACCTACTACCGGGTCGAACTGTCGTGGAACGGGCGCATGGCCCGCGGCGTGAGCGTGCCCGGTGCACCCGGTGTGATCCTCGGTGCCACCGACGATCTCGCGTGGGGCGCGACCAACGCACTCGCCGACCAGACCGACCTCGTGCTCGTGGAGGCCGACCCGGATGATCCGACCCGCTACCGAGGCCCGGATGGGTTGGTCTCGTTCGACCGCAGCGTCGAGCGCATCGCGGTCCGTGGAGGCGATTCGGTCGAGGTGGAAATCCGGCGGACCCGTTGGGGCCCGATCGTGGCCGAAGATTGGCGGGGCCGGCCGCTCGCTCTCCGATCCACCGTCGACGACGATGGAGGGATGAATCTCGCGGTCGTCGACCTGCTCACCGCCCGGTCGGTGGATGAGGGAGCGGCGGTGCTGGATCGGTGGACCGGCCCCGCGCTCAATTGGCTGCTGGCCGATCGTGCAGCGAGGATCGCGTGGGTCGTGAGCGGGCCGCTGCCGATGAGGCGTGGCTTCGACGGGTCGAGGCCGGTATCGTGGGCGATGGACGCCGCGGGGTGGAGTGGCCGGCGTGCCGGCCCTCGCCTCGTCGACCCGCCCGGCGGCCTCCTCTTCACGGCGAACAACCGAACGATGTACGCCACCATGGCCGCACAGTACTCGCGGGCATGGATCTCTCCCGTCCGCGCCTACCGCATTGCGGCGCTCCTTCGCAACCGATCCGGCTTGACCGAGCACGACCTCGTCGAAATCCAGCTCGACACGCGAACGCCGAGCCACGATGCCATCCGCGACCTGGTGCTCGGGCTCGTCGACCCGGGCGACGCCAGTCCGGCGCTGGCCAGCGCGCGCCGGCATGCGCAGGCGTGGAATGGCACCGCCGATGCCGATCAACCCGGGTTTCGCCTGCTCCACGCGTACTACACGGCACTCCACGAAGCCGTCCTGAGCCCGTTGCTCGCACCGGCGGCCGCTCTGGACACGAGCTTCGTCTACAATTGGCCCTTGGCTGACGAACCCCTCCGGCGCCTCCTTGAGGCACGACCGAGCCACCTCCTCCCGCAAGGCTTTGCCGATTGGCCGTCCTTCCTGAGAACGATCCTCGAAGAGACGCTCGCGGACCTCACCGAGCATGCCGATGTCCATGCGTTGGACACGCCGTGGGGCGAAGTGAACCGCGCTGCGATCCGGCACCCCTTCGGAGGCATCCCGATGCTCGGGCGAAGGCTCAACATGCCTAGCGACCCGCTGAGTGGATGGGTCAACGCCGTTCGCGCCACTGCCCCCGCGTATGGCGCGACCGTTCGGTTCGTCGTAAGCCCCCTCTCGCCATCGCGCGGCCTCTTCCAGATGCCGGGCGGCCAGAGCGGACATTTCCTCTCACCGCACTACCACGACGCTCACTCGGGTTGGGTGACCGGCGTGCCCACGGCGTTCCAAGCCACCGCTCCACGTACGAGGTACCGGCTCGAGCCCGGTCGGTAGCCGCCCCCACTGGAGATCTTCCATGCCCGGACTCGTCAGCACTCTCCTCACGCCCGGCCGTCGCTTTGGCGCACTCCTCGGCTCGC
>JBDHCY010000450.1:0-2649 GCA_039591795.1 Gemmatimonadota bacterium
CGAGCGCCTCGACGAAATTCTTGAACTTGTATTCCCTCGCGAGGTGATGACCACCGACGACCGTCCATCCGTCACTGAGCTTCGCCAGGAGTGGCTCGGTCTCGGACGGGGAGAGGGGGGGAACGCCACCCCGACAGGGGATGCACGTTCGCAAGGCGAGCTCACTAGCCATCAGGGCCTCCCTGTACGCAGCTAGGGGATCGTATGGCTGGCGCCAGGCCCCGCGCAACCACGCACACACCACACGTCGCGCGCATCCGCATCATCGAGCGGCAGGATGTCAGGCCGGCAGCGTCCTGCCGTCGCCGCCAAGCGCTCCCCGCGAACGCAGCCCCTCGAGGGTCCGGGCCACACCGGCATCTCGTCGGAGGCGCTCCAGGGTCAGGCGCGGCCGTTGCGACCAGATGGGATAGCGATCAGGGGCGACTTCCGGGAGATTCACAGGCTCCGTCTCCCCCATGAGGTCGTCGAGATAGACACCGACCAAGGGAGCAGGTGTCCGGCTCAGGAAGGCATGGACGGCAGCGACGAATTCCCCGTCGGTGGTGTGTGAAGGACTCGAGCCGAGCGATCCCGCGCGGCGCAGCGCGCGTTCGAGCGCCGTGACCGTGGCCGCCCGCGCAGCCCGGGCTCGCTCGAGCTCGGTGTCGTCGGCGATCTGGCCCGCGGTGCGTCGAAGGACCAGGTCGCGTCCGTGCCGGAACCCGGCGAGTGGAGGATGGTCGTGTGTCGTCGCCGTGACGAGCGCACGCGCCGAGTAGCGCGAAGGCGGCCGAAAGGCGCCCTGTCCGTCGCGCTCGAAGTACAGCACGCGCGACGACAGAATGCCCCACCGCGCCAGCACCGAGGCAAAGCCCGGCGGAACGGTTCCCAGATCCTCGCCGATGACCACGGCGCGGTGCCGCCTACTCTCCAGCGCCAGAACGCCCAGGAGATCGGCGGCGGGATACCGAACGTAGCACCCCTCCGTCGCCGACCGCCCCCGTGGGATCCAGAACTGCCGGACGAGCCCCATGGCATGGTCGATTCTCAGGGCCCCGCTGTGGGCGAATGCGCTCCGAAGGAGGCGCGTCCAATAGTCGAGCCCGTCCGCGGCGAGGCGCGCTGGATCGGCCGGTGGTAGTCCCCAGTCCTGCCCGCCGGCGGCATAGTCGTCGGGGGGCGCGCCGACGCTCGCGCCCTCGGCGAACAGCCCGGGGAATGCCCAGGGATCGGACCCGGTCCGGTCGGTGCCGACGGCCAGGTCCTGATACAGGCCGATGGCGAGCCCGGCCTGCCGACCGCGCCGCGCCGCGGCCACGAGCTGCCGGTCGAGCTCGAACTGCACGAAGGTGTGCATCCTCACCGCGTCGCGGTGTTCCGACCGGAACGCGGCGACCGCCGCCGAGCGCGGGTGCCGGTAGGCCGGCGGCCACTCCCGCCAGCTCGCTCGCCCGGCCGCTGCAAAATGCTGCTCGAGGGCGAGGAATGTGGCAAAGTCTTCGAGTGCCGATCCCTGACTTTCGAGATAGGCATGATACGCGCGCCCCCGTTTGGATTGGCCTCCGGCATGCCGCTCGGCGAAGGCGGGGAACAGCTCGCGCACGACACGCCATTTCAGCGCCGTGACGGTCTCGTACGGGACCCGATCGGCGTGCCGGAGCCGCGAGAGCGCGGAGCGTCCCTCGGAGGTCGACGAGAGCGCTCGGGCCGTGGCCGATTCGGCGAACTCGGGAATGGCCGTCACGTCGAGGTACAGCACGTTACGGAACAACCGGCTCACCGGACTGTAGGGACTCACGCCCCAACCGCGGTTCCTCAAGGCGTGGAGAGGGTTCAGCCCCACGAACGCACCTCCCATGTGGCCGACCCACGCGGCGAGCGCTGCGAGATCGCTCAGGTCGCCCGCGCCCCAGTTCCGAGCACTGCGGACGGCGTAGAGGTTGGCGATCACTCCGAACGCGGAGCGTTCTTTCAGGGCTTCGGCCACCTGATGGCAGGTGGGGGGCACCACGATCAACCGCTGCTCACCGACTCGCTCAGTCGACCCGACCGACAGCGAGGCTCGAATCCGGTGGTAGCCGGGCGCGAGGCGCACCGGCAAACGCGCAGAGACGCCGCCATCCCTCCCGCGGCCGCCGGATCCCTCGACGAGGGTGACACGTCCCGCTTCCTCCGTGACCTCGATCTGCCATCGCACACTCCCACCTCTTCCCGCTGGCAGCTGGAGGTTGACGCTCCGCGCGTCGGATTCCGGCATGACTCTGGTGACGGCGAGGAGCCGGGCCTTCTTCCGGCGCTCGAGCTCGGCGAGCGCGTGGCGTGCGGCTCCCTCCGTACGAGCGTCGATGCTCATCGCTTCGAGCACTGCGACGCGGCTGGCATCGCTCGTGGCCCGCGTGCGGCCGTCAACCCCTCTGAATTCGGAGATGATACCGAGCCGATCTGCCAGTGCGCGGAGCGCGGGTCGGGGGGTCACTTCACCGGCCGCACCGCCGCCGAGCGTCCGGCGGGCCGCGGCGGCACGGCCTCGGGCGTGAGTACGATCGCTCCGAGCGGCGGGAGACGGAGGGCTAGTGACTGTGGGTGACCGTGAAATGGGGCTGGCTCCGTATCGACGGCGGCGAGCGTCTCGAACTCGCTCCCGCCGTAGCGCCGCCCGTCACTCGA
>JBDHCY010000451.1:0-2640 GCA_039591795.1 Gemmatimonadota bacterium
GATAAAGGTCACCGCGAATCTTCAGCACAGTCACATCCTTCCCTTGTACGACTCCGGAGCCGCCGAAGGCTTCCTCTTTTATGTGATGCCCTACGTGGAAGGCGAGAACTTGCGCATCAAGCTCGAGCGGGAGAAGCAACTGTCGGTGGAGGAAGCCGTCGAGCTCGCACGCGCGGTGGCCGCGGCGCTCGAGCACGCGCACAAACAGGGCGTGGTGCACCGGGACATCAAGCCGGAGAACATCCTGCTCCGGGATGGCGATCCGTTGATCGCGGACTTTGGGATCGCGTTGGCGGTGAGTCACGCGGGGGGTAGTCGCCTGACGGAGACGGGCCTCTCGATCGGCACGCCGCACTACATGAGTCCCGAGCAGGCAATGGGTGACCGGGAGCTCGACGCCCGGTCGGACGTCTACAGCCTCGGCGCGGTGCTGTACGAGATGCTGACGGGGGAGCCACCGTATCAGGGGAGCACGGCGCAGGCGATCGTGGCGCGGGTGATCACCGAGGAGCCGCGCTCGATCACGCTGCAGCGGCGGACGGTGCCGCCACACGTGGCCGACGCGGTGCACAAGGCGCTCAACAAGTTGCCGGCGGACCGGTTCGGCTCGGCGGCGAGCTTCGGCGAGGCGCTCGTGACGCCGGGCTTCGTCGCCGCACGGCCATCCACCGCGGCCGCCGACGCATCTAACGCGCGAACACGCGATTGGCGACTGCCAGCAGCCCTCGCAGCCGCAGGTGTGCTGGCTGTCGTGGCACTCCTTGGATGGTTGCGATCGGAGCCGTCACCTGCCGCGCCGGTCGCGTTTCGGGTCGAGATCGCACCGGACGAGGCGCAGCGCATTGCCGCGGCGGGGGGACAGTTGCTCACGATTTCTCCTGACGGCGACCGGCTCGTGTACGTTGGGACCACGGAGCTCGGCGGCGGGACACAGCTCTATCAGCGGCGCATGGGCGATCTGGAGATCCAGCCGCTGCCGGGGACGGAGGGAGCAACGCATCCCTTCTTCTCGCCAGACGGAGAGTGGATCGGATTCGAGCAGGATGACGAGCTTAGGAAGGTCGCGGTTGCGGGCGGCCGACCGCTCACGGTCGCGCGAGTCAACCCCAGTCGACCCCACTGGGGCCCAAATGATACGATCATCGATTTCACGATCGAACTTGGCCTGTTCGTCGTCGGCGGCGCCGGCGGGATCCCTCGTCAGATCCATCTGGTCGACTCCACGACGCTGCTGCGAGCGCCCCACCTTCTTCCCAGCGGTCGCACGGCGCTCGCCACGATCTGGGCCGGACTCGAGGGCGCCCAGATCGGGCTCGTGCACCTGGGGACCGGGGTGGTCGACACGCTTGTCTCGGAAGGGACCCGACCCGTCTACCTCCCGACCGGACACATCCTCTACGGTCACGCGAGCGGAGGGGTGTTCGTCGTGCCCTTCGATGCGGACCACGGAGTCGTGACCGGCTCGCCCACGCCGGTGCTTGACAACGTGCAGGTCTTCGGAGGCGGGCCGGTCCAGATCGAGGTCTCGCAGACGGGGACGGCCGTGTACCTAACGGGAGCGTCAGGTGTTTCGAACGACCTCGTGCTGGTCGATCATGCTGGGCGGGAGGAGGACCTGACCCTGGCTGCGGAGGACATCGACAGCCCACGGTTTTCCCCGGACGGCTCCCGCCTGGCCCTCGTGGTGCAGGACGACGCGTCCGACGTGTACGTCTTCGATCTAACTCGGGAGACGCTGTCACGCCTGACGTTCGAAGGGAACAACCTCTATCCGCTGTGGTCGCCCGATGGGCACTACGTGATGTTCAGCTCGGCTCGGGACAGCACCCAACGGCTGGGCGTTCTCGAGCGGAACCACGACATCTACCGAACGCCTGCGGACGGAAGTGGGCCGGCGGAGCTGGTGTACCAGGCGGGGGCGAGCGAGTACGCCCAGTCCTGGGCCGCGGATGGGACCATTCTCTACCGTTCACGGCAGCAGGAGCAACACGATCTCGGCGTCCTCCTCCCGGGCGATTCCGTTGGGAGGCCCTACTTGGCCGACAGCTGGGACGAACGGCATGGCGCCATCTCGCCGGACGGGCGCTGGGCTGCGTACACCTCCAACGAAACCGGAACGCGGGAGGTGTACGTCCGGGCATTCCCAAACCCGGCAGGCCGATGGCAAGTGTCGCAGGGCGGAGGCACCGAGCCTGTCTGGGCACCAGACGGACGTACGGTGTATTACCGGCGCGGTGACGACCTCCTTGCAGCGCGCGTCCAGGCCGAGCCGTCGTTCGCCGTACTCGGAGAGGAAGTGTTGTTCACCGGACGCTACGATGGGAACCGATTCTACGCCGACTACGACGTTCACCCAGATGGGGATCGTTTCGTCATGATTCGGGAACCCAATAGGACGTACGGTGGAATGACCGTCGTCGTGAACTGGTTCGATGAACTGCGAGAGCGGTTGGGTGGCAGCCAATGACCGGAGTCACCTCGACTACCCTCGACCACCTCAACTCACCTCGACCACCTCGCCATGTCTGAGATCACCGAGCGCCTGAAAACGGCCATCGCCGACCGCTACGTGATCGAGCGGGAGCTCGGCCAGGGCGGCATGGCGACGGTCTACCTCGCCCACGACGTGAAACACGACCG
>JBDHCY010000452.1:0-3243 GCA_039591795.1 Gemmatimonadota bacterium
CGGAGGGGAGCCCGCATCAGGAGGTGGCTTGGACGGCGTCGCGTCTGGCTCGGGCGCCGGCGTCGGTGGTGGAGGCGGCGAATCGGATTCGGGCGTCGCGGTTGGGCCGCTCGCCGCAGTTGCAGGCAGCGGCTCGGTCCGCTCAATCCCCGCCCGCGTCAAGTCGAACGTCCACGAAGCCAGCAGCGCGATCGGGAAGCCCAGGAGGACGACGGCGCCGAGTACCCGGTACCCCCACTCGGGCAGGAGCAACACGGGGGCCAGAAGGTCAGCGGCCTCCAGCAGGGGGATGCCCACCGCCACGTAGATCGCTGCCACCCGGTGGACCTTGCGGCGGCGAGCTTCAGCCAGTAAGCGATTGAGTGCCGAGGGCGGATCGCTCATCGGAAGGGCCTCACCGACTCAACCTCACGAGCGCCTCCCGCGCGGCCTCGACCCTCGGCTGCAGGACAGGGTCCGCCTCGGCCCAGTCGTCCACGAGCTTCTGGTGGTGGCGGATGGCGTCATCCGGGCGGCCAAGCTCCTCGTAGAGCTGGCCGAGTCGCTCATGGGTGACGGCCAGGTAGCGCATGCGCCAATGGCGGTCGGCGCGGAATCTGTCGAGGGGGTCGTGGGTCGCCAGGAAGGCCTCATACCCGAGCACGGCCGAGTCCGGCTCAGACAAGGCGTCGTAGGACTGAGCGATGACCAAGTGCACGTCCGAACTGGGTCGTTCGTGCGTGTTCCGTGCCCACACGAGGAGGTCGAGTGCTTCTTCGTGCCGACCCTCGGCCCGGAGGACGCGTCCCTCGGCCACTCGCCGATCCAGGGACGCGCTCTGGCGTACGTGCTCGTCGGAGATCGAGTCGAAATGGGCGAGATGCTGCCGAGCGCGTTCGGGACGCCCGGCCAAGGCCTCCACTTCGGCGAGCTCGAGGCGCAGGTAGGCGCTCACGGCCGTCCGGTCGGGAGGATGTTCCCGCGCCACTGTCGTGGCTCTCGCGACCGCGTTCGCCGTGTCGCCGCCGAGCACCAACCCCGCCGTCGCGGGAAAGGCGAGACCCCACATCGCACTTCGCCCCGGCTCTCCACCCTCGCGAAAGAGGGCATCGACGGCCGCCGCCTGTCGGCGTAACGCATCGAGTCGGCCACGCACCAGCGCCTGGAACATCGGGAGCACCGTCCGCTCGAAGTCATTCAGGTCGGCAGTGGCCATGAGCTCGTCGATTCTTCGCCAGTCCTCCCGGAAGCGGGCTGCGTGGGCAGGCATCCTCCAATCCACGTCGGGATGGAGCGCCGCTGTGGAGTCGATCTGGTCGTACCTGCCGAGCACGACCCATGAGAAGAGAAGGTTGTGGCGCATGTTGGGAATCAGGGATCCCCCGCGGTGCTCCTTGAGCTCGAGCAGCAGCGACTCCGCAGCCTCGAAGTCCCCGATGGTCATGGCGTCCAGGATCAGCTCCCACTGATGGTCCTCGAGTCTGTCCGGATAGGCCTGGAGGAAGTCACGCACGACCCGCGTGCTAGCTTCGTGATCGCCCTCGACCACGCGGTGATAGGTCCAGAGGAAGTCGACTCGCTCCGCGGGGGCCAGGCGGTCCCGCTCGGGGTACACCTCCTGCAACAGGCGCACGGCTTCGGGCAGCTCCCGTGGGTCCTGGGACATGAGCGCTGCCAGTTGTGCTCGCGCCTGCACGAATCCGCTGTCCGCTTCGAGCGCCTCTTCGAAGTAGCGGCGTGGGACACCGCTTCCCGTGCCTGTCTCATAGAATTGCCAGGCCTTGGCGATGGCCTGGATCGCTTCGAGCGAGTGTGTTGTGAGCTCCGGCAAAGGGGGAGATGCCGCCAGCGAGAGCGCCGACTCGCCCATCCGTTCCCGAAAGCGACGGGACAGGCGATTCACCCCGGGCAGCACATCAGCCTCGTCCGAGAGCGTCTCCCGGTCCGAGAGCGCCGACTCGCCATCGGGCCGAGTCAGCCGAAGTGTCACGAGCCAGCCGGTGCCGGCCGAGACCACATCGCCTTCCAGCACGGCGGCATACCCGTCGCGGACTGCGATCTCCCGGGCGATGTCAGACGTCATCTTCGCGTCCTGGGGTACCTCCATACGGCGAAGCCCGCCTTGAATCGCGCCCGGTCCAACGATCGTGACGTACTCCGCGTGCTCCACATCGACGCGGAGCGCCTGTCGGATCGCCAGGGCAATGTCCTCGTCACCCTCGCTGCTGGTGAAATCCGCCAGGACAATGGTCGCGCCCTCCTGGAGCACGTCACCGCCGAGCCCGCCGGGCCTGCCCAGGATGACGATGCCGGCGGTGACGGCGATCACTGCGGCGATGCCGCCGGCCACCAGGCCCCAGCGGTGACCGACGACCGGTGCGACCGGTGCCTCCGGCTCGGCCGCCGCCGGCTCCTCGAGACGGATCTCGAACGACCACGCCAGGACGAGCGCCACCGGAAAGCCCACCAGGGTCGCGATGACGATAGCGGTGATGACGCCCTCGGGGAGGCCCAGGGCGGGTACCGCCACCTCGGCCGCGCCCCACACGCCCCCGGCCACCACGGCGTAGACCAGAGCGGCCCTGTGGACCTTCCGGCGCTTCAGCTCGGCCAGGAAGGCGCCGAGGGGTGCGGGACGCTCGCTCATGGCAGGAAACGGTAGTCGGCCCAACCATGGGGAGCGCAGGCAGTCGGCGGTTGCGGGCGCCAGCCCGCGCGTCGGGCGCTGCTACTTGGACGGGGCGAGACCGCGTCATCGGCTCAGCCTCTCCATGGCCGCCTTCGCCGCGTCCACCCTGGGCTGCAGCTCGGGATCGGCGTCCCGCCACAGGTCGACGAAGGCCTGGTGGTGCTCTACCGCCTTGACGGTGTCGCCGAGCGCCTCGTACAGCTGGCCGAGGCGCTCGTGCATGCGAGGGCGATGGAGCGCGATGATCTCGCGGAACGGCCCGAAGATCCTCCGGTCCGCCAGGGCCTCCTCGTATCGCACGGTGGCGGACTCGGCCGCACCGTTTTGGTCGAACGCCTCGGCCAAGGCGATCACGTCGCAGTTGTCGCAGTCGTACGCCGCCTCCGGAGCCGTCACGGTCCGCTGCAGGCTCCGAATCGCCGCGTCGGTCTGGCCGTCGTGAAGGAGAAGCCGCGCCTGGGCCGTTTCGACGGTCCGATGCCCACCCGCGACGAGGGGCTGATCGCTCTCCAGGAAGCGCCGAATGAGGTCGCGCGACCGGTTGCGATCGCCCGCTGCCGCGAACAGGTCGGCGA
>JBDHCY010000453.1:0-2626 GCA_039591795.1 Gemmatimonadota bacterium
CGCGCGGATGGTGGAGAACGTGCACCGGCACGGCGCGCTCGCGGGCGTCGAGCTGTGGTACGGCGGCGGCTCGACGCCCAACCTCTACAGCCGCGAGGAGTCCATGGGGCCGATCTCGATCCCCTCCTGGGCGTCGCACCCGGTGCAGTGCCGCGTCATGGACAAGCAGGACATCCGCGACGTCCGGCGCTGGCAGGTTCAGGCCGCGAAGCGGGCGAAGACCGCGGGCTTCGACATCGTGTACGTCTACGCCACGCACGGCTATCTCCTGTGGGATTTCATGGACCCCTCGAACCAGCGCAGCGACGAGTACGGCGGCTGCCTCGAGAACCGGGTGCGCCTGATGCGCGAGATGATCGAGGACACGAAGGAGGCCGTGGGCGACACCTGCGCCGTCGCCGTGCGCTTCTCCGCCGACAATGGCGAGTTCGACGAAGGCCCGCGGAACGAGGAGAACCGCGCCGCGCTCGAGATGGTGGCCGAGCTGCCTGACCTGTGGGACATCAACGCCCGCAACTACGACATCGAGATCGGCAGCTCGCGCTTCGTGAAGGAGGGCAGCCTGGAGCAGTACGTTCGCTGGGTGAAGCAGGTGACGAACAAGCCGGTCGTCAGCACCGGCCGCTTCACGGACCCGGACACGATGGTGCGGCAGGTCCGCGAGGGCGTGATGGACCTGGTCGGCGCTGCGCGCCCCTCGATCGCCGATCCCTTCCTGCCCCGCAAGCTGCGCGAGGGTCGCATCGAGGACATCCGCGAGTGCATTGGCTGCAACATCTGCTCCGCCGGGGATCGCATCGGGGTGCCGATCCGCTGCACCCAGAACCCGGCCATGGGCGAAGAGTGGCGCCGCGGCTGGCACCCGGAGTGGATCGAGCCGAAGGCGTCGGAGCGCTCGATTCTGGTGGTGGGCGCTGGCCCGGCCGGGCTGGAGGCCGCACGCGCCCTGGGACAGCGGGGCTACGCCGTAACCCTGGCCGAGGCCCGGACCGAGCTCGGCGGCCGCGTCACGCGAGAGTCGGCGCTGCCGACCCTGGCCGAGTGGAGCCGCGTGCGCGACTGGCGCGTATCGCAGCTGAACAAGCTGCCCAACGTCGAGATCTTCCTCGAAAGCCGGCTCGACGCGGCGCAGATCCGCGAGTTCGGCGCAGACCGCGTCGTGCTGGCAACGGGCGCGTCGTGGCGCCGGAGCGGCGCGGGCCGTTCGAGCTGGTCAGCGATCCCCGGGCACGAGGGCAGCCACGTCCTCAGTGCCGATGACATCCTCGCCGGCGCACTCCCGGGTGGCCGAGTGGTGGTATACGACGACGACAACTATTACCTGGGTGCGGTCATCGCGAGCGCCCTCGCGGGAGCGGGTGCCGAGGTCACCGTGGTCACGGGCGCCGGGACGGTGGCCGCCTGGTCCTACAACACCGACGAGCAGGTGCTGGTCCAGAGGCGCTTGATGCGGGAGGGGGTGAAGCTCGAGACGCTCACCTCGCTCGCGGCAGTCGGCGAGAAGGGCGTCGAGCTCAGCTGCGTCTACACCGGAGACAAGCGTGAGCTGTTGGCGGATCACGTGGTGATGGTGACCAGCCGCGAGCCCAACGACACTCTCTACACCGACTTGTGCGAAGAGCTCGACATCACGCGCGTGGGCGACTGCAGCGCACCCGGCATCATCGCCGCCGCCGTCATGGCCGGCCACCGCTACGCCCAGGAGATGGACGCGCCAAAGCGCGACGTTCCGTTCCTCCGCGACGAGGCCGTGATCGCCTAGACGGGAGCCGAGCAACCGAGGTGCGCTCGCGACTCGGAGGAAAGCCCTCGCATGGCGAGACGCACTTGCCGGATCTCAGCTCTTTCCATCACGATGCTCGGGTTGTGGGGTTTTTATCTCCATCCGGCAAGATTTGCCGCGTAGACTGGGCTCCATCTATCGGCTGGAGGGGACCATGACTGATTCGCGCCGGTGCATCACGACGCTACTCACAGTCCTGCTGCTCCTGACGGCGAGCTCGACGGCCCGCTCCGAGCCCCTCGACCCACCCGACGAGCTCGGTCCCTTCGCCGTGGGGCGCACGACCTTCGTCGTCGTGGACCCGAGTCGGAACGACCGGACGCTCACCGTCGATGCCTGGTACCCGGTCGATTTCGAAGATGCGGAGGGGGTTCCCCCCTCGGTCTACGACCTCATCTTCGCGGGGCTGCCATCGGAGGTCGCGCTCGACGGACCGCCGGTCTCGGCGGCGGAGCGGTTTCCGCTCGTGGTGTTCTCCCACGGCAACAACGGCATCCGCTTCCAGTCATTCTTCCTCACCGAGATCCTCGCGAGCCACGGCTTCGTGGTGGTGGCACCGGACCACGCAGGCAATACGGCCCTGGATCTGATCTTTCCGGGGACGCCCTTCGAAACGCGGGACCGCCCGCTCGACATCTCGCTGGTGATCACGCGCATGCTCGAGAAGAACACCGAGCCGGGAGATGCGTTCTTCGAGAGGCTCGACGGCTGGCGCATCGGCGTGGCGGGGCACTCCTTCGGCGGCTTCACGACGATGGCGATGGCCTCCGGCTTCGAGGACGTCCCGCCCGATCCCCGTGTGCTCGCCCTCGTCCCCATCTCGCCGGCCGTGAACGGTCTCAG
>JBDHCY010000454.1:0-2618 GCA_039591795.1 Gemmatimonadota bacterium
CCCCCTCCGGCTCGCTATAGATGAACGTCCACACCTCGCTCCGGCCCTGGTTGGCGGAGATCGGCCGGCCGCCGCCGTCGAGTGCCTGCACCTGCCAGGCGTACATCCGTCCAGGGGCGAGGGGCAAGGCGCCGAGCGGATACTGGTGATGGGTCGTGAGGAGGTCCGGCTCGACGTAGTGGCGGATGTTGCTCTCGAGGGCCACTTCCGGGAGCTGCCCAGCGTCGGTGTTCACCTCCGCCATCAGCAGCACGTACCCGACCCGCACACCGTCGAGCGGCGGCACTTGGACCGGCTGCCACTCGAAGATGGGATCGGTCGTCGTGACGGTGTCGCCGTTGAAGGGGAAGATGAGGAACGGCGGATCGGGATAGAGCGTCGTGAACCGGACGCACTCCCGGTCCACGAGCACAAATCCACTGGGATCCACGATCCTGACGCAGCCCTCGTACTCTCCCTCCGGCAGCCGTCCGGTTCGCATCACGAGATCCTCGAATTCCCGATTCCAGTCGGCTTCGCCGCCGATGTCCGAGGTCGCGTCGAACACCACGGTTTGGCCCGCCAAAACGGTCTGCGGGTCGGTGACGCCGCTTAGGAGGAGCTGGCCGTTCCGCGCCAGCGTATAGTGGATCGTGACGTCGGTTGTTGTGGCCGTGAGGTTGGTGACGATCAGCTGGCCGATCGTGGGATTCACCTCCCAGTCGCTCATGTACGGGGACGGGAAGGGATCCACGGTGAGGAGCGCCTGCCAGCCGCTCTGCGCAGACAGGGAGGCCGGATGGACCGCGCCGACAAGTGCCGAGACCGCCAGAACCGCGAAGACCCGTCCTCTCACGGCTGCGTCTCGGTCGTTGCGTGCGGAACGGCCAAGAGCGCCGGCAGTTCCAGCAGGTTTTCCTTCAGTACGAAGCCCGAGGCTCCCGCAGCCGCGGCCTCGCGGCGATACCACTCGTCTCCGTGTTCCGTGACGATGATGACCCGTGCCGCCGGGTCGGCCTTCCGGATGGCGCGCGTGGCTGTGAAGCCGTCCACCCCGCCCAGATTGATGTCCATGAGCACCCAATCGGGGCAGATGAGGGTGTAGAGCTCCAGGGCGCACTCTCCGTCGTCGCACTCGTAAACGACCGAGGCAACGCCCTGGACGAGATGCCTGATGAGGGCGCGCATCGCGGCATTGTCCTCGACCAGGAGGACGACCGCTCCGTTGCGTTCCACGCGAGCTCCGTCTCATGTGGGGTGCGACACCTGCAATGTGAACGCGATTTCGTCATTGCACATCCGTGCAATCCCCCCACGCAGCGTGGGGGGTACCCCCCAAAAAGAGTGGAAAGGTTCCCGATCGAGGGATGGATGTCTGGGGTGATTCGGTGGAACGAGCTACTCGAGCAGCGCCTTGTGCTCGAGTGCGAAGCGCAGCAACGCCTGCGGGCCGCGCAAGCCCAGCTTGCGGCAGATGTGGGACCGGTGGTTCTCAACGGTCTTGACGCTGATCGCGAGGGTTGCCGCGATCTCGCTGCTGGTCTTGCCCTGTGCGATCAACCGCAGCACGCGCCGCTCAGCCGGCGTCAGTTCGACGAGCGACGCCAGCTCCGCCACGGGCAGCGACGCTCGCCGCTCGAGCAGCTCGCTCGAGAGCGCCGGGCTGATGTACGCACGCCCGTTGGCGACCATGTGGAGACACGCGACGATGTCGGTCGCCGCGCTGTCCTTGAGCACGTAGCCCTTGGCCCCTACGTCCAGCGCGCGGCGGAACATCCCTGCGTCCTTGTACATCGTGAGGATGACCACCTCCGCGCCCAAGTCCTCGTGCCGCACCGCTTCCGCCACCGCGAGCCCACTGGCCTTCGGCATCTCCAGGTCGAGCAGGGCGATGCGCGGTCGGTGTCGCCGGACCAACGCGAGAGCGGCCTCCCCGTCTCCCGCCTCGCCCACGACCCGGAACGCGGCGTCGGTATGCAGCACGTCCATCAGGCCGCTGCGGAAGACCGGATGGTCGTCGGCGACGACCACCGTGATCGCCTCCGTCATCGCTGTACCCCGGGGGCTCGAGCGATCGGAGCAGTCAGGTCGATGCGTGTGCCGCGGCCGGGGGTGCTCACGAACCCGACCCGCCCACCGATGATCCGCGCGCGCTCGGCCATGCTCGAGAGCCCGAAACCGCACACCGGACGGCCGTGAGCGTCCCGCCGCACGCGGAAGCCTCGCCCGTCGTCCACGACCGTCACCACAATCGCGTTCCCGGCGAGATGGACACGTACCTGGGCTCTGCCGGCGCCCGAATGACGGACAACGTTGCTCAATGCCTCTTGGACGATGCGGTAGAGGTTGATCTCGCTGTCGACTGGCAACAAACCGTCGACGTCCTCCACCTCGGCGTCGAGCACGATCTGCGTCGAGTCCGCGACGGCATCGATCATCGCCCGCAGCGCGGCGGAGAGCCCGAGGTGATCGAGTTGCTGGGGCGTGAGGTGGTGGGCCATGCCGCGTACGCTCTCGAGCGATTGCGTGACGACGTCGCCGATCAGCTGCACCTGCTCGCGCACCGGCACCTGGAGTCCGTCGGCGCCGAGCGCGAGCAGGGCCCGGTTCTTGACGACGAGAAGGTCCTGGCCCAGCCC
>JBDHCY010000455.1:0-2615 GCA_039591795.1 Gemmatimonadota bacterium
GAGCCCAGCGTTGAACAGCTGAGCGGCGAGGTTGGCCCCGCCGCACAGCCAGATGTCCTTGCCAGGCTTCTCCTTCAGGCCTCGCACGACGTCGATCGCTCCCTCGGACACGAGCCGCACGTTCTCGTCGGGGCTCTCACCCATGGCCCTGGAGAACACGATCTGCTCCATCATCGGATACGGGCTCGTCTTCCCGGCAGCGAGCCCGACCTCGTACGTCTTCCGGCCCATGAGCACGGCGTCGAACCACTCGTAGGACGCAAAGAAGTCGTTGACGACCTCGTCGTCCCACGGGAACCCGTCGAACGATCCATCTTCGTGCGCGATGAACCCATCGGCGGTGACCGCGACGTAGTATTTGAGCTCTCGCATGGGCCTCCTCGTGCGGAGGCCCAAGACTAGGTCCCTGACACACATGAGGGAAGCGGCCGCCAGCATGCTCCCCTGACGGTCGCATGCCCGTTGGTTACTATCTGAGCAGCACAACTCATGGGCTTGATTCGACTCTACCGCACCCCCGCCCTCTCTCCTGACCGGAGACTCGCCCTGCTCGCCAGGGCCCGGCAGCACGTCGACCCCACCATCTCGGACCTCGCCAGCGAATACTGCTTCTACGTCGACGCGACGACGGCGCTCGATGCCAGCGCCCTCGAAGTGCTCGCCTGGTTGCTGCGTGAGACCTTCGAGCCGGCACAGTTCGGCCGGGAGAGCTTCCTTGGGCCGGAGCCCGGCGTGCTCGAGGTGGGACCTCGGATGACCTTCACGACCGCCTGGTCGACCAACGCCGTGTCGGTCTGCCACGCCTGCGGCCTCGAGGGAATCCAGCGCATCGAGCGGTCTCGCCGCTACCGGCTCGACGGCGCCGAGCTCTCTTCCGACCAGCAGCAGGCCTTTCTGGCGACCGTGCACGACCGCATGACGGAATGCCCGTACCCCGCTCCGCTGAAGACCTTCGCGACGGGGATCGCGCCCGAGCCGACCGTCACGGTGCCCGTGCTCGCCGAGGGGCGAGCGGCGCTGGAGCGCATCAATCGCGAGATGGGGCTCGCGTTCGACGAGTGGGATCTCGACTACTACACGGACCTGTTCCTCAACAAGCTCGGCCGCAATCCGACGAACGTCGAGTGCTTCGACATCGCGCAGTCGAACAGCGAGCACTCGCGGCACTGGTTCTTCAAGGGACGCCTGGTGGTCGATGGCGTCGAGCAGGACTCGCACCTGCTGGCGCTCGTGCGTGATACGCTGGAGGCACATCCCAACAACAGCGTCATCGCGTTTCGGGATAACTCGAGCGCGATTCGAGGGTACCCGATCCGAACGATCGTGCCGACCCATCCGGGCGACCCGTCGCCGTTCGCCGCAGCTGACCTCGACTACCACATCATTCTCACGGCCGAAACGCACAACTTCCCCTCCGGCGTGGCCCCCTTCCCTGGTGCCGAAACCGGGACCGGCGGACGGATTCGGGACGTGCATGCGACCGGGCAGGGATCGCTCGTCGTTGCAGGGACCGCGGCATACTGCGTGGGCAACCTCCGGATTGCCGGCTACGAGCTGCCTTGGGAAGACACGAGGTTCTGCTACCCGAGTAACTTGGCTTCGCCACTCGAGATCGAGATCGAGGCGAGCAACGGTGCATCGGACTACGGCAACGAATTCGGCGAGCCCGTGATCCAGGGGTACACGCGGTCGTTCGGACTCCGCCTTCCGAACGGCGAGCGTCGCGAGTGGATCAAGCCGATCATGTTCAGCGGTGGTGTCGGACAGCTCGACGCCCGCCACGTCGAAAAGGGCGAGCCGGAACACGACATGTGGGTCGTGAAGATCGGTGGCCCGGCCTATCGGATCGGCATCGGCGGGGGCGCCGCGTCGAGCATGATCCAGGGCGAGAACGTCGCCGAGCTCGATTTCAACGCCGTGCAACGCGGCGACGCCGAGATGGAACAGAAGGTGAACCGGGTCATCCGGACCTGCGTCGAGCTGGGCGACCGCAATCCGATCGTGAGCATCCACGACCAGGGTGCGGGCGGCAATTGCAACGTTCTGAAGGAGATCGTTGATCCCACCGGCGCGCGGGTCGAGGTCCGCGAGATTCCGCTCGGCGACGAGACCCTGTCCGTCCTCGAGATCTGGGGCGCCGAGTATCAGGAACAAGACGCGCTTCTGCTCCGCCCTCAGCATGCGGAGCTGTTCGCGAGTCTGTGCCGCCGGGAGAAGGTGCCGGTCGCATTCGTGGGGCGCATCACGGGCGACGGCCGGATCGTCCTCCACGACAAGCACGACGGCTCGACACCCGTCGATCTCCAGCTCGACCTCGTGCTGGGGGAGATGCCACGCAAGACGTTCGAGCTCGAGCGAATCCCACCCCGGTTGGACCCCCTCGTACTTCCCCACGACCTCACCGTCGCCCAGGCGTTGGATCGGGTGCTGCGCCTCGTCTCAGTGGGGTCGAAGCGGTTCCTGACCACCAAGGTCGATCGCGCGGTCACCGGCCTCGTCGCGCGCCAGCAGTGTGCCGGGCCGCTTCAACTCACCGTGTCGGACGTGGCCGTCATCGCGCAGAGTCATTTCGGGGTGACTGGTGCGGCCACCGCGATCGGGGAGCAACCGATCAA
>JBDHCY010000456.1:0-2608 GCA_039591795.1 Gemmatimonadota bacterium
TCGATGAGACCGCTCAGGCGATCGCTTCGGGTCTTGACCGCATAGGTGCCGGCGTACCGGACCTCTCCTTGGATCGACACGTACACCGGTCTGTCGAAGAAGTCGGTCTTCTTCTTGACCATCACCACGTCCTCGTCCTCCACGGGGACGTTCCAACCCTCATCGCGCTCGAGGAGTGCTCGAAGGTCGACTGTGAGGATGTCGATCTGCCCACTCACGCGAGCCCGGGCGATTTCGATCTGATCCTTGTAGCCCGGCAGGGGGCCGCCTGCCGAGTAGACCAGGTCTTTGACGGTCATGCCGATCGAGCGCGTGTAGGGGCCGGGCCGCTGGACGGCGCCGAAGATGGACACGATGCGGGCAGGGACGAACTGGATCTCGTCGAACGCGTACACCCGAAGCAGGTCCCGGTCTTCGATCAGCAGGTCGTGCGCCTGGTCCCCGGCCAGCGCGGCGCGCAAGTCGACGGGGATGAGCACCGTGACCTCCTTCTCCCAGTCGTACCGAAGCAGATCGGCGCGATCCAAGTGCGCCTTGGGGAGGACCCCGCCGGACAGAACCAGCAGGTCGGAAACCCGCATGGCGTCCGAGCGTTCGTACTGACCGGGTCGCTGGACGGCCCCGGTGACGCTGGCCTCGCGGGGCGGAACAAAGCGGACATCCCACCGCGAGTGGACGAGCACCCGGTCTAGGCGGGAGAGCGCAAGGTCGTGGGCCGGGTCCCGAGCCAACGCCTTGCCGAGGTGAAACGGGATCAGCGTGGTGGTCCGCAGGTCGTCGTTGAGGCGGATGATCTCGGCCCGCTCGAGGTAGGCCTCGCCGAGCGGACTATTGATGTCGGAAAAGAGGTACGAGACCCGCATCCCCTGTTTGACTTCGTAGACCCCGGGGCGTTCCACCGCCCCCTGCAGCAGTACGAAGTTCTCGGCCTCGGGCAGGACGGCCATCACGGTCACGTCGTCGCCGTCGTATAGGCTGGGCTCGGTCTCTGTCGGGCGTGTGAGATCCACGTCGAGGATCTTTCTCTCCCGATTCGGGTCGACGGATTGGATCTGCACCCGCTGGAGTAGGCCCGTGGGTCGGACCCCCTCGGCCAAGCGCACGAGGGCTTGGAGATTCTCTCCCTCTTTCAGCTCGTAAATGCCGGGGCGCTTGACCTCGCCGCGAATCGAGACGAGTTTCGCGGAGGGCGGAATGAAGACGGTGTCGCCGGTTTGGAGCGGCAGGTCGCCGGCGCTATCGCCTTGAAGTAGGTAGTCGTAGAAATCGACCCGGATCGTCGTCTGCCCCCGAAGGAGCCGAACGTCTCGCAACGAACCGAGCTCGGTCGGACCGCCGGCGGCGTAGAGCGCGTTGAACAGGGTTGTAACGGCGCTGACGGCGTAGCTGCCGGGACGAAAGGCTTCACCGGTGACGAAGACCTGTATGCTCCGCAAACGGTCGAAGGTGACGATGAGCTCGAGGTCTTTGACCGTGACCTGGCGCAGGCGCCGCCGAAGGGCGTCTTGGAACTGATCGAGGGGCATTCCCCGGGCGACGATTCGGCCGACCTTGGGGATGGTCACGTAGCCCTCTCGATCTACCGCGAGCTCGAGCCGCTGAACGTCGAGCATCCGACCCCAAAAGGTCGCCGTCAGGCGATCGCCCGGCGCCAAGGTGTAACGCTGGGGGACGGTGGCGTACACCGAGGAGGAAACCATCTCCAGCGGGCCGACGAACCCCGAGAGCGCGTCCCGCTCTTCGAGGCTCGGGAGCTTCAAGGTCCCTTCCACGATCCGCCGCTCGAGCTCCACCAGCCGCTTGCGCGCGGGTGCGAAGAAATCCCACCCGAAGCGCCGTAGAGCGGGCGTTTCCTCGATCGCAACGCCTTCGTCGATCTCCTCCCGAGGAGTTTCCGTGACGGCCGTCGAAAGAGCGGGCGCTTCGCTGCCTGCCGGTTCCCCGGAGGACGCCTCTGCGCCCCCGATTTCGGCAGCGTCGACCCGAGCGGCGCCCACGCTTGGCGTCGTGGGGGATGAAATCCCCTGGCGCACGGCCGGCGGCGCCTGCGTCGACCTCTCCTGTGCCGAGGTACCGCGAAAGAGCCCGAACAGTGCTCCCAACGCGCACAGCGCGGCCACCGCGTGGCGACGTCGCTGGTGGCGTGAGGTCAGCATCTTTCCTCCTATGCGCGGTTTTTGGCACGCGGAGCGGCGCCAGGTTCGATGAAGGAGACGTCGGTGAATCGCGAAGAATCGCACAGCGGCTACATTTGGGTCAAGGCGCGTGGCGGCAAACTATCCCATCTCGCATCCCGTCTGCAGAACGAGCTGAGTGACCTCGGGAATGGTCATTCACCCGGCTTATTCATAAACGGCCCCGATGATCGCGCAGGAGTTTGCTTCGCAAAGGGATTGGCCGAAGGAGTCGCGTACCCGTGTGAACCATGCGACTGAGGGAGATTCCTTTGCGGATCAAAGAACAAGCGAGCGCGGGAGCGGTTTATGAATAATCCGGGTTCAGCTCATAGTCTGCCCGTTATGGCCAAGCCCGCGTAGGTCTCCACCCGATCTTTGCGGTCGGGATCGTCCAGGGGATCGTCAATGTCTGCACTCAGGAAGTCGAAACG
>JBDHCY010000457.1:0-2589 GCA_039591795.1 Gemmatimonadota bacterium
AGGGCGGGTCAAGCGAAACGGACCCGCCCGGTTGCCGCGGCGACGGCCGTGCGCTCGGACTCCAACGCCACAAGTTATGGCTGCCACACCGGGCTCCAACGGGACCTGAGAACCGGTTGAGTAAGGACCGAATTCCTATCCCTCGTGGAGCCATGTGATCGTTTTTTGAACCTTGCGTGACACCCAGGTGATCTCTGTCTCCTAGCCTTGCCGGCATTGCTTACAAACCCGGCCGGCGGTTCAAAAAGGAGACAGACGATGACGCCATCTCGCGTGCGGTATTTTCATTCGGTTCTTTTCGCAGCGCTCGCGTTCGCTTTGTGCGCCGGAGTCGTCGCTGCTTCCGCGCCCCCTCACCATGCCGACATCTACGATCCGGGTGATTGGCCCCTCTACTCGCGGGACTTCGACAACTCGAATTTCAATGCGGTAGAGCGGGAGCTGAGATCGAGTAACGCTGCCTTTCTGCGTCGCGCGTGGGAGACATTCGACGACGATGAATGGGTCCCGGAGCCGCCCCCCACCGGCTTCGTCCTCGAATCGGTCTTGGGATTGGAGTTTCCAAGCTCGGTCGTCGGTGTGATCGCCTCCCCGATCATCCGCGACGGCACGATCTACTACGTCGACGCCCTCGGTACCGTGTTCGCTCGCGATGCACGCTCCGGACTCGCGACCGATCCAGCCCGCCACTGGACCACCACCCTCGTGGACCCGGACTTCGACAACGGCGATCCTCCGATCTTGCCGGAGCTGATCTACACTGCGCCCGTCGTGACCGACGCCCATGTGTGGTTGGTGGGCTCCGCCTACGGACAATTGCATCGACTCGAGCGCGGCAGCGGGAGCGAATTCGACTTCGATCCGAGCACTCCCGAGGTCGACCCCTTTCAGCTCGTCGAGGAGCTACCCTTCTCCTCGGTACTGGGGGACTCGGTCATCGTCGAGACCGAAGACGACCGCAGTGTGCTCATCGTGAGCATCAACGTGATCCTGAACGATGCGGTGGTCCAGGGGGAGGAGCACGGTTTGCAGATCGCGTACGACCTCACCGACCCGGATGATCCGGTCGAGCTGTGGCGGACGCCGACGATCGACCTGAATCCGGCCACGGGTCTGCGCTTCGGCAGCGGGGTTTCCGCGGGCTCGGGGCTCGCGGTGGATTTCGAGCGTGGCTACCTGTTCGGCGGCACCGGACAAAACACCTCCGAGCCCTATGCAGGATATCCGGATCCAGGGCTCGCCCCCGAGGGTTACGTGGACCGCAGCGATTCGCTCTACGCCGTGGACTTCAACACCGGCGAGTTCGTTTGGACCAACCAGTTCCACGTGGGCGACGTCTTCGACCTCAACGACCCGGTGTCCACCGGCCCCAATCGCCCGGACGGTCCCCGAGACGCCGACGTGTTGTCGCCGCCGGTGCTGTTCTCCGCGCGCGTCAAAGGGCAGTGGCGCGACCTCGTCGGCAACGGTAGCAAGGGCGGGCTGTTCCGTGTGGCCGACCGGGACACCGGCGAGACGCTGTGGGAACGACCAATCAGTCGCCCCACCGGCATCGGTGGAATCCAGGCCGGGGCGGCCGTGGCCGAAGGCGTGGTGTATGTGGCGGGATTCGAAGGCATCGACGACGAATTCTCCGACGCCCAGTTCGGGGTGTCGCTCGACACCGGCAATTTCGCCAACGCCTTCCTCGCGACCTTCAGTCCGGCGTTCTGGGCGGATGTGGAGGACACGGCGTTCGACGACGACCCGGCCACCGGCATGCGCATCAAGGTCTACGCTCTGAACTCCGCGAACGGCAAGTCACAATGGCGATTTCGCGGGGGCAGGGACTACGTCGAGCTACGCGCGGGAGCGGCGCTGCGCCACGTCTCGGTGGCCAACGGTCTGCTGTTCGTCACCTCCTCTGCGGGCCAGCTCTTCGTGCTCGAAACCCGCACAGGAGAGATACGGTTCACCGATCAAACCCCGGATCTGAACGAGATCTTCGGTCTGGGTCTCGGCAAGCCGCACCATGCCAGCATGAATAGCGGCACCTTGATCAGCAAGGGAATGGTCTACGTGCCGTACGGGGCTCAGAACCATCCATCCGGTGGGATCATTGCCTACCAGGTCAATCACCAGCCCCAAGCGACGGACGACACGGTCCGAGTGCCCGACTGGGCACCGATCATCATCGATGCGCTCGACAACGACAGCGATCCCAACGGCGACCGCTTGCGTTTCTCCAGCGTAGGCGGTCAGTTGATCAACCCGGACGATGGGCACGCGGATACGGTCAAATTGCCCTATGGCACGGTCGAGGTCTTCAATCCGGGCGACGACTTCGGCGACCCGGGAGCCGCCTATCTGAAATTCACCCCTGCCAAGCACTTCAACGGTTCGCGGCGCTTGCGCTACCAGGTGGAGGACATCGCCCCCAATCGGGTCGTAAACGGCGTTGAGCTCGACCTGCTCGAGCCGACCCATCGACCACGGTCCGCCGGCGCTCATGTGCGGTTGTTCAGGGGACGTCTTGGGGGCGAGCAGACGAAGTGAAAGACACAGGTCGCGGGTCCCAACGGGGTTGGGCTGCAATCCGAGTCCAGCCCG
>JBDHCY010000458.1:0-2574 GCA_039591795.1 Gemmatimonadota bacterium
TCCGGGCGGAGTAGCACGGTGCGTGTGTTCCGCTGGCGGGCGATCGTCCCACTGCTGCTCTTCCTGGCACTCGTGGTGGGGCTCTGGGTCCTGCTGCTCGATCGCACCGTCCGACGCGCGATCGAAGACAGCGGAACGGAGGCGATCGGCGCCCGAGTGGAGTTGGCGGAGGCCGACGTCCGCCTTGCGCGTGGAGAGCTCGTGCTGCGGGGCCTTCAAGTGACCAATCCGAATTCCCCGATGCGCAACCTGTTCGAAGTGCGGGAGATCGTCGGAAAGCTCAACCTGCGCGCGCTGCTCGAGAAGAAGATCGTCGTGGACACCCTCGCCGTGCGGGACGTCCGTTTCGGCACCGCCCGAGCCACCTCGGGTGCGGTTCCGCAACGCAGTCCGGCGACGGGCGCCGTGTGGCGGCAAGTCGACGCGTTCGTGAAGAGCGTGCCGATCCCAACACTCTCGCTCGAGGGATTGGCGGGCCAAGCAGTGAACCTCGGCGCCATCAGCGCAGACTCGCTCAGGACACCGGCTCAGGCCCGAGTCATCGCGCTTACCGCGGATTCGCTCCGACGGACGTGGGAGAGTGACGTCGCGTCGCTCGACCCGCGTCCCTTGGTCGACTCAGCCGAGTCGCTCATCAAGCAGGTCCAGACGGCCAACCCGCTCCGGCTCGGCCCGGTCGGTGTCGCCAACTTGGTCACCTCGGGCAGGGGAATGCTCGAGCGGCTCGACGCGACGAAAACGAACCTGAGCGCGCTGACCCAAACCGTCGCCGTGGGCGTCGACACGATGCGCGCACGGGTCGCCGCCCTCGACGGCGCGCGGCGCGAGGACTACGCCTATGCCCGGAGCCTGGTCCGCATACCATCGCTGAACGAGCCGGAGATCAGCCCGGCCCTTTTTGGCGACATCGCGCTCGATCGGCTGAAGCCCGTGCTCTACTGGCTGGGCGTTGCCGAACGCTACCTCCCACCGGGGCTCGACCCCCGACGACGCCCGGGGCCAGACCGACCCCGCCTGGCCGGCTCGACGGCCCGCTTCCCACGTCCGCGCGGGTATCCATCGTTCCTACTCCGCTACGGCGAGGTGAGTCTCGCGATCGGAGGCACCACGGCAGCCACGGGTGCGTACGTAGCGCGGATCGCCGGCCTCACGACCGAACCATCCCTGTACGGCAGCCCGTTCCAGTTCGTAGCGGAGCGCACGGCCGCCGCTGTCGGCCCAACCGAGCTTCGCATCGCCGGTGCGCTCGATCACACGACCGCCACGTTGCGCGACTCGGTGAGCGCCCTCGCAGGAGGCTTCCCCCTCCCGCGCATTACGGTTGGCGGCGTCGGTGCACAGCTCGACCTTGGACTCGGTGTGACGCGTCTCTCGGCTACTCGCTCCGGCAGTGCGATCTCGGCGCGCTGGATCGTCCGCGCGCCCGAAGCGACGTGGACGCGCACCGACACGATGCGTGCCGGGGCTCCGGCTCCGCTCGGATCTCCGGAGTGGGCTGAGGACTTTCTGTGGCGCTCGGTCGCCGGAGTGCGGGATGTGCGCATCGAGGCGTGGCTCACTGGATCACTCGAGGCGCCGGCCTTCGGCTTGCATTCGAACGTGGGCGAGGCACTCGCGGCGAGCCTCCGGCGCGAACTCGGAGCCGAGATCGCGCGGGTGGAGACCGAGCTACGCGCACAGGTTGACGGGCTCATCGGCCAGGCAGTCGAGCAAGCACGGTCCGGCCTCGAAACCCTCGAGATGGAGCTCCTCGGCCCGATGGTGACCCACCAGCAGACCCTCGAGGCCCTGGAGGAGTCCCTGGCAAAGGAGTTGCAGCAACTCACCCGGGGGCTCCCAGGGATCCCCATTCCCTGACACCACCTCGACGACTGCGGCGCTCGGGGCTACTCTACAGGAATATGGCTCTAATCAAGTGTCCACAGTGCGGGCAGACGGTGCTGAGCGTCGCCTCGACCTGCCCAAAATGCTCCTACCTCTTTCTCAAGGCACCGTCAGAGGAGAGCGCGGCGGGAGCGCTGGTCGAGTGTCGGCGCTGCTCGAAGCGCATCCCGCCGGACGCGGCGTCGTGCCCCTATTGCGCCTATCCAATTCGCCGCATGGTGGTCATGCGGCGCGCGGCGATCACGGCCGGAGCGGCGGGCATCGCGCTGGCGGTGCTCGTCTTCGCGGTGGCGCGCCGTGCTGGGCCCGATCCGGCCGCTGCCTCAGTGGCTGCGCAACCGGAAACTGCGACACCGTCACCGTCCGCGCTGGTGACGCCGCCTGAGGATTCCCTCGATTCGCGCACCGAACCGGAGTCCGAGCCCCCTGCCGTCGAGATGACGGCCGACGCACTGGTCGCCTCGACAGTGGCGCAGCGTTCTTCGGTCCCGAGCACGAGGCCGGGAGCGCCGGACACGGTGGCGCCCCGTCGGGTGTCACCTCCGCCGCCGCGGTCAGTCACCGGCCGCGAAACGCGCTGGACGCTCAACTGGGTCAATGTGCGTGAGGGTCGCGGAACCGCCACCGCGGTCGTGAGTGTGCTGAACCCAGGGGTCCGGGTGGAGCTCGCCGACCAGCGCGGCGGATGGT
>JBDHCY010000459.1:0-2553 GCA_039591795.1 Gemmatimonadota bacterium
CCGGCCTGGTCGAGCCGATCGAGCAACAGGGCAGGGCTCTCCATCAGCTCGAGCAGAAAGTCGAAGTGATCCTCCTTGCCGCGGCGCATCGCTGCGAGCACCGAGGGCTTCATCTGCTTCCAGGGCTGGATGTGGACATGGACGTCGGTTACCCCGGCCACGTGTAGAACCCCTGTCCGGTCTTCTTGCCGAGCTCGCCTGCCGCGACCTTGTCGCGGAGAATGTCGGGCGCCCGGTACTGTTCTCCCTCGAGCTCGCGATGGAGAATCTCGGCGATGGCAAGCCGTACATCGAGCCCCACCAGATCACTCACACGGAGTGGACCCATTGGGTGCCCGTAGCCGAGCGCCATCGCCTTATCGATGTCCTCGGCGCTGGCGACACCCTGCTCCAGCATTCGCATCGCCTCGAGCCCGAGCACCACGCCGAGACGCGAAGAGGCAAACCCCGCCATGTCTCGGACGACGATCGGCTCCTTGCCGAGCCGCCGGGCGACATCGAGGGCGAGCTCCATCGTCTCATCGTCGGTCCGGGCCTGGGGAACGATCTCGACGAGACGCATGATGTAGACGGGATTGAAGAAGTGCATCCCGATGACCCGCTCAGGGCGCGCCGCCGCGGCCGCAATCTGCCCCACCGGCAGGGACGATGTGTTCGTCGCGAGCACCACGTCGGCGGGCACCATGCGCTCGACTCGCCCGAAGAGCCGCTGCTTCTGCACGAGATCTTCGACGATCGCCTCGATCACGAGTGCGGCGTCCGGCAGTGCGGCTTCGAGCGTCGGAGCGAGCCGAAGGCGCCCCAGCACACGCGCCCGATCGTCCTCGGTGAGCTTGCCACGCTTGATCCCACCAGTGACGATCTGGTCCACCCGCGCCAGTGCGTCGCTGAGCACCGCGGCGTCCGCGTCGTAGAGAGCTACGGGGAAGTCGGCCAGGGCGGCCGCATACGCGATCCCGTGACCCATCGTGCCCGCGCCAAGCACGGCGATCGGGGGAGCTTGCGTCGTCATCACACCTCGCGGGGAGACATGTCAACCACACGTCGGGCAAGCACCGGCTCATCGGTGCAGAGACCGTCCACGCCCAGAGCCCCGAGCCGCTGCAAGTCGTGGGCGTCGTTCACCGTCCAGGCGTAGATTCTCCCACCCCTCCGGTGCACGCTATCGATCAAATCGGTATCGATCAATCGCCATTCTTGCCAGAGTGCCATGGCATCGGTATCAGCTAGCGCTCCGTCGACGCGTACGGGATACGCGACCTGCAAGACCCCAAAAGGAAGGCTCGGGCGCTGCGTGTGCAGACGCCGAATGATGCGGTGATCGAAGGCGTGGACGTGGTAGCGGTCTGGCGCGGGCCCATGTGCCAGGATGTCGAGAAACGCCTCGTCGAGCGCCGCCGGAAGCGCCTTCACCTCGACGAACACCTCCAGTGTCGGGGCGAGCGCTGCGAGCCCCTCGGCGAGTGTGGGAACCGGCTCCCCGTCGGCCATCGGAATCGACCGCACCGCCGGCAGCGTCAGCTCGGCCAGAGGTTTTCCGTCGATCCGTTCGTCATGCCACAACACGAGGGCCCCCTCGCGCGTGGCCCGCACGTCGATCTCCACGCCGTCGGCGCCCGACGCCGCCGTGGCGCCGAGCGCGGCAATCGAGTTCTCCGGGCCGGCGCTCGTGACGCCGCGGTGCGCGATGACGAGCGGCCGCCGCACGCCGCTACGAGACGTCCGTCTTGCGAGGCAGGGCGAACGACCGGATGGCGTCCCGCGCGCGATCAGTCGCGAAGAGCTGCCGCTGCATCTCCTCTTCCCACCGGAGCATCGCATCGAGCGGCTCGGTCGCGGACGCATAGAGCGCCTGCTTGATCGCGGAGACGACCGCTGATGATTTCGCGGCGAGGTCGCGGGCGAATCGGACGGCAACACCCATGAGCTCGGCATCGGGCACGAGCGTGTTGACGAGACCGATCCGCTCGGCTGCCGGTGCCTCGACCCACTCGCCCGACCAGCAAAGCTCGAGCGCCTTGGCCGTGCCAACGAGCCGGGGCAGGACGTGGGTACCGCCCCAGTCGGGCACCAGCCCTATCCGACTGAACACTTGGCCAAACCGGGCACTGTCTCCGGCGATGCGGAGGTCGCAGGCGAGGGCGAGATTGCAGCCGCCACCAGCCGCCACACCGTGCACCGCCGCAATGACCGGGGTCCCCGACGCGCGCACCATGCGCGCGATGCGTCCTCCGATTTCGACCACGAGAACCGCATCGTCCAGGCGGTCTTCCTCGAAGCACGAGTGCAGGTACTTGAGATCGGCTCCGGCACAGAAGCCGCGGCCCGCACCGGTGACCACCACAGCGCGTACCTCAGGATCCTCCAGGAGCGTCGCGAAGGCCCGTTCCATCTCGTTCGCCATCGCCCCGTCGAAGGCATTGAGTACCTGGGGCCGATTGAGCGTGAGCACGGCGACGCCATCGGTGTGCTGGACCGTGATCGTCTGGAAGGTGGCGCCGGTCACACGCGCTCCACGATCATCGCGATGCCCTGGCCGACCCCGATGCACAT
>JBDHCY010000460.1:0-2545 GCA_039591795.1 Gemmatimonadota bacterium
CTCGATCGCGTCTGGGTCGAGAAGCATCGGCAGATCCGCCACCTGGCCGACCTGGCTGGCGCGGACTGAGTCGACCTCCTGGCCCCAGAATGGCGGCCGGCTGCGGAGGACCTCGACGCACGTGGCCAAACTCGGCCATCGCCGGTCAGAATGGCCACGCCTGGCCGCTCACGGCCGCGGGCGACGCCTCTCAGCTCGCGTAGGAACGGCACGCTCCTTGCTCCAGCCCTCTCTCCGGGAGGGGCCACAGGAGGATTGCATGCCGTCGATTCGATCGGTTCTCTGGATCGGTCGCGGGCGACGCTTTGCCGGCGACCTCGTCGCCGACGCGGCGACGCTCGACGTCGTTTG
This sequence comes from Gemmatimonadota bacterium, assembly GCA_039591795.1. Lineage (GTDB taxonomy): Bacteria > Gemmatimonadota > Gemmatimonadetes > Gemmatimonadales > GWC2-71-9 > JBDHCY01. The sequence continues at coordinate 352 of JBDHCY010000460.1, forward strand.
GGAGGCCGATGTCGACGGAGCCATCGAGCTGCCCTTCGATGGGCTCGACGCCGTCGTGCTCGACGCCGACGGCCCCGACGAGGCACTGCGAGACCTCGCCAGGTTGAGGCGCAAGCGGCCCCTCCCTCCCCTGCTCGTCCAGATCGACGCCGGCGAGGCGCAGCGGGTTCCGGCGCTGCGGGCGCGCGGCGCCGCCGACGTGCTGCTGCGGACGGCGGCGCCCGCGGGACCGGAGACGAGCGACGAGCTCGCAACGCGCATCGAGCGGGCGATCGCGGCGGACGGCGGCGAAGCGCGCGGCCGGTCACCCTCGCCCTCGATCGTCGGCGACAGCGCGGAGATGCGCGAGGTCTACGCTCTCGTCGAGTGCGCGGGGCACTCGCAGGCCACGGTGCTGGTGACCGGCGAGACGGGCACGGGGAAGGAGCTCGTCGCCCGCGCGATCCACGATGGCAGCCCGCGCCGCGACCGCGCCTTCGTGGCCCTCAACTGCGCCGCGTTCCCCGAGACACTGCTCGAGAGCGAGCTCTTCGGCCACGAAAAGGGCGCCTTCACCGGGGCGGACCGCGAAAAGAAAGGCCTCATCCAGGCCGCCGACGGTGGAACGCTGTTTCTGGACGAGGTGAGCGAGCCGTCGGGTCCGCTCCAGGCCAAGCTCCTGCGGGCCCTCCAGGAGCGGGAGGTTCGCGCCGTCGGCAGCGCCCGAGCGCGCGGTGTCGACGTTAGAGTGATCGCCGCCAGCAACCGGGACCTCTGGAGCGACGTCCGCCAAGGCCGGTTCCGGGAGGATCTCTTCTACCGCCTGGCCGTCTTTCCCATCCACGTCCCTTCCCTCCGCGAGCGCCCCGGTGACGTCGCCTCCCTCGCCGAGTTCTTTCTCGCCCTGCACGGCCGCCGGGAGCGCAAGGCCGACGTGAAGCTGTCGCGGGACGCCGCCCATCTCCTCGAGGCCTATCGCTGGCCCGGCAACGTCCGCGAACTCGAGAACGAGATCCAGCGGGCTCTGGCCTTCGCGGCGCCCGGCGACACCCTCGTACCCGCCCACTTCTCGCGGCGCGTCTTCGAACCGACGGAGTCCGCGGTCGCCGAGGCCCGGTCGGGCGAGACCCTGCGCGAGGCGCTGCAACGAATCGAGGCGCTGCTCATCCGCCGCGCCCTCGACGCCCACGGCGGCCGCCGCGCCGCAACGGCCCGAAGCCTCGGAATCACCCGCGAAGGGCTCTACAAGAAGATGCAGCGGTTCGGAATCGAGTGAGGGGCGCGAGTGGGCCCTGGAAGCGGCCGGCGACGGCGCTTGCGGATTCGATGCGGGCATGTCAGGTTATGTGTATGAAACGTACAAATCTTGTGCTTGACGAGCAGGTGCTGGAAGAAGCCACCCGGGTGTCGGGCGAGAAGACCTACTCCGCGACCGTGATGCGCGCCCTGGAAGACTTCGTGCGCCGCGCCAGGGCCCGTCAGATTCTGGACCTGCGGGGTTCCGGCGCCTGGGAAGGGGATCTCGGCGCGATGCGGCGGGATCGCGGCTCCAAGAAACGCGTATCGTGATTCTGGTCGACACTTCGGTCTGGATCGAGGTCTTTCGCGCCCGTCGCCCGCTCGACCTCGAAGCGATCCTCGACTTCGACGACGTCGTCACTTGCCTCCCCGTGATCCAGGAGGTCCTCCAGGGCTTCCGCGACGAGCGGACCTATCGGCGGGCACGCGAAGCGATCTTCTCGCTGCCGCTCGTGGAGTCACCCCTGGGAGCAGACGTCTTCTCCGAGGCCGTCGACCTCTACCGAGGTGCGCGCCGCGGTGGGCTTACCGTCCGCTCGTCGGTTGACTGCCTCATCGCAGCCTGCGCGATCCGCCACGACCTCGAGGTGCTGCACCGCGACCGGGATTACGCTGCTCTCGCACGGGTCTCCCCGCTCCGCCAGCGGACGCCAAGATGAACTGAAGTTCAACTTCATCAGGACGAAGCAGTTCGGCGGTACCGGCGAGCTGTACGTCAACGGAAGAATGGTCGACGAAACCGAAATGCCCCGGATGCACATCAGTACATACTCGCTGGCCGAGACCTTTGACGTCGGCATCGACTACGACACGCAGGTAGACCCGAATTACGAGGGCAGCCCGTTTCCCTTCCCGGGCGCACTCGATCGGGTCGTCATCACGCTGACGGATTAGCTCGCTCGAACTGAAGACCCTT
>JBDHCY010000461.1:0-2545 GCA_039591795.1 Gemmatimonadota bacterium
CGCCGAAGCGGCGGCACTCGTGGGCGGCGGCGCGACCCTCGGTCTGATCGGGTCCGCGGCTGCCGTCTCCGGGGGATGGAAGGCGTGAGCGGCCGTCTCGCCGTGGCGATCGCCGTCACGATCGCAGTCGCATTGGCGGCGTTGCTGCCGAGACCGGCGGCGGCGGATCGCGAGGCGGACCTGAAGCGCCTGCGCCAGGCCATCGTCGAGAGCCGGGATCGCGTCGCCGCCTACGGCAGCGAGGAGCGCGGGTTGCTCGACGCCCTCGACGCCCTGGATCGCTCGATCGCCATCCTCACGCGGGAGGTCACCCACGCAGCGCACCGGGCGCAGAAGGCGCGCAACCTGCTCCGCGAGATCGAGTCCGAGGCGGCCGTGATCTCCCACCGCCTGGAGCGGACCCGGCGCGCGATGTCCAAGCGTGCCGCAGCGCTCTATCGCGCGGGTGAGCTGGGGACGGTTCGGATGCTCTTCTCGGCTGAGAGCCTGCGGGATTTCCTGTCACGCGTCTCAGCGCTGCGGCTGCTGCTCGTCCACGACGCTGAGCTCATCGCGCGTCACCGGTCCGAGTCGGAGGCCCTGTCGCTGGCCGAGAGCCGGGCTCGCGACGCCTCGCTCCGAAACGAAGAGGCCGCGGCCGGGCTCCGCAAGCGGTCTACCCAGCTGGCCACCGAGCGAGCCGCGAAGCAGCGTCTGGTGGCGCGAGTCCACGGGGACCGGGCGCGCGAGCGGACGGCCCTGGTGGAGTTCGAGACCGCCGCCCGGGCCCTCGAGGAGATGCTGGCGGGGCTGGGAGCCACGCCGCAGCGCTCCCTCGCGGCCGTCCCGGGGCCGGCGTTCGCATCGCTGCGCGGAGCGCTCCGGCCCCCCGTGCCGGCCTCGATCGTGGGCGAGTTCGGCAGGGTGGTCGATAGCGAGTTTCAGACCGAGACCTACCGGAAGGGCGTCCACTTCGAGGCCCGGCTCGGGACGCCGGTACGCGCCGTGGCCCGGGGCCGCGTGAACTTCGCGGGCTGGTTCCGCGGCTACGGGCGGCTCGTGATCCTCGACCACGGCGATCAGTACTTCACGATCTCGGGGCATCTCGATACGGTTCGGGTCGAGGTGGGCCAGGCCGTGAACGCCGGCCGGGTGATCGGAACGGTCGGGGAGACGGGATCGCTCGCAGGGCCGCGGCTCTACTTCGAGGTTCGCCGCGGTGGGCAGCCCCTGGATCCGCGTCGCTGGCTCGCATCGCGGCAAGCGGGTTAGAATGTGTCGCTTCAAGACGGCGGCGCGGGTCGCCGAAGTGCCAGTCGAGATTCGTCCACGAATCCGCGCAGTTCGGGCTCGAGGGACTCGCTCGACGGAGCGGATGGGAGAAACTCGATGGCCACGCGGCGCAACCGGATCCGCCTTCTGATCACCTTCCTCGCCGGGGTCGTCGCGGCGGGCGTGGCGGGGGGCGTGGCCGGCAGCGTCGGCAGCATCGCTGCCACGCGCTACGACGACCTGAGTCTGTTCACGAGCGTGCTCACCCACGTGCGCCGCCACTACGTCGAGCCCGTCGAGGAGAAGGCGCTCCTGCGCGGCGCCGTCAACGGCATGCTCCAGGAGCTCGATCCCCACTCCTCGTACCTCGACAAGGACGCCTACAAGGAGATGCAGGTCGATACCCGAGGTGAGTTCCACGGCCTCGGGATCGAGATCACCAAGCGCAAGGACGGCTACATCGAGGTCGTGTCGCCCATCGAGGGCACGCCGGCGGCCCGCGCCGGCATTCGCGCGCGCGATCAGATCGTCACGATCTGCCCGACCAAACCGCCCGAGAGCTGGAGCGAGGATTGCCGCAGCAGCAAGAGCATGACGCTCTTCGCAGCGGTCGGGCTGATGCGCGGGCGTCGCGGGACCGAGATCACGATCGAGATCTTCCGCCAGGGCCTCGACAAGCCGACGCCCATCGCCATCGTTCGCGACGTGGTGAAGGTCGTGTCCGTGAGCGGCCGGCTGCTCGAGCCCCGCTACGGCTACGTTCGCATCCGCGCCTTTCAGGAGCGCACGATCCAGGATCTCGAGCGCACGCTCCAGAAGCTCCACGACGAGCAGGAGGGGCCCGTCGACGGTCTGGTCCTCGATCTCCGCGACAACCCGGGCGGACTCCTCGATCAGGCGGTCAAGGTCGCCGACGCGTGGCTCGACGACGGGCTCGTGGTTTACACGCAGGGGCGTGACGACAGCCAGCGCCAGGAGTTCCGCGCACACGCCAATGGCACGGAGCCCGAGTACCCCATCGCGATCCTCGTGAACGAGGGCACGGCGAGCGCGTCGGAGATCGTGGCGGGCGCCCTTCAGGACCAGCACCGCGCCCTCGTGATCGGGATGCAGACCTTTGGCAAGGGCTCCGTTCAGACGGTCTATCCCCTGGAAGGGGGCCGCGCGCTGCGCCTCACCACGGCGCTCTACTACACGCCGAAGGGGCGCTCGATCCAGGAGGTCGGGATCGCGCCGGACATCATCGTCGAGCCGGGGCCGCCCCATGCCGGGCCGGACGGGCCGCGACGCATCC
>JBDHCY010000462.1:0-2542 GCA_039591795.1 Gemmatimonadota bacterium
CGTCGAGCCAATGCTGCGACGACGTTCGCGGTATTCAGCGTCGCGAGCAGAGCGGCTGGACGCTCGCGCCGAACGTACTGAACGAGGGCTGGCAAGCTGGCCATCACGGAAGGTGCATTCAGCGGGACGATCCTGACGGCCGACGGCACATCAGCCAGATAGGGTCCAACGACGCGAACGAGCACGAGATCGACGTCGCGGTCGCGCTCGGTGAATCCCCGCGCGAGGTTCACTATGATCCGCTCCGCCCCGCCGCCCCACAGGGACGGGACGAACAGTGCGATTCGGCCCGGCGTCACCTGCTTGCTCCCTCGAGCGCGGCGCAGGACTCCACGAACTCCGTCACTTCCCGACACATCTCTGGGATCGAGGCCGACGCATCGATCCGGAGATGAGGCGCGTCGGTTACCTCGACCACGAGGCGAGATGCCAACTCCAGGTCGGCGACATGACGCTCGAGCAACTGCAGCGCGCAGTCGTCCGACATCCGGTCGAACCGGCTGCGCATCGACGATCGACTGTTGACACGCTCGAGCGCGATCGCAGGCTCGACCTGCAAGTGGACGAAAACCGGGGCGATTGGAGCGCGGGCGAAGACGGTGCGGAGCAGCCGTCGCAGAGCCTCCGTGCTCCAGCGGCTGCTCCCCACCACAGTCGACCACACTTCCTGCACGATGCCTTGGTCGACCACGGCCAGATCCCATCCCTTAGCCGGAGGATCGGCGATGCGAAGCGCCCAATTGGCCGCCTTCATCGCGTGCCGCATGCGAGCGGCGCTGAACGGTCGCACCCCGAGGGCGAAGCGAAGCGCCGCCAGTCCGGGTGCGGGTCGACGTATCCGTCCGCTGACTCTGGAGAGCACCCGCGAAAATCTCGTCTCCCGCCCCAGATCTCGGCGACCGCCGCACGTAAGGCCTTGGGCGCGTAGATGCTGGAGCACGCGGTCGGCCACCGCCGTCTTCCCCGCACCCGGCAGACCGACCAACTCCACCAGGAGCGGCAGCGATGCGCTCACAGTGCAGCCCAGACCGTTTCCTTGACCTGTCGCAGCACATCTTCGAGCGGCTGGTCTGCATCGATGTCGAGTACGACGGACGCGGGGAAGGCAAGCTCGCGGATCGCCTCGATGCGTCGCGGTAGACGTTCTGCCACCATCTCGGGTTTCCGCTGGAGGGCCATCTCTTGGCTCACGTGGAGCTTCACGACCAAGTCGGGTGGCATGGTTGAAGCTGCTCGATAGTGCTTTGCTTCCCAGCGGGCAGCATACCGCAGAACCGGCGATGGGTCGTCGTCCCAATAGCTGAGGAGCGGCCCGTCGGTGAATCCAGCGATCTGGCTCTGAGGATACCGGTCACAGATGACGATCATGCCGAGGTTACGAGCCCGGCGCGCCAAAGTGAGCCGATCGCGTTTCTCACGAGCCACCGTGAGCGCCCACCAGCTACGGAGGATCCGTCTCGACCATCCACGGGGGGGACCACCGACGACGCGCCGAGAAGCACGAGCCGGCCGGCGTCGGCGCCGCAGCACCAGTCGAAGGAGTCGCAGCGGCTGGCGCAGGGGCGATGCTGGGCCATCGCCGCTCCCGAAGTAGAGTGGGACGACATCGATCTTCCAGCCGAGCCATGAGGCGATTTCGCGCGTCACGGTCGATTTGCCGGAGCCATCGCATCCGAGGAAGGCGATGACCCGCCCGCCATGTGGCAGGGTGCGGCGCGAGGGTGTTCCGGCAGGCCTCGAGCGAGTCCAGCGGCGCCAGCGACGCCACAACTCCCGGCCCCAGCGCCGACGGCGGGCCTCGAGAGCGCCGTACGTTCGGTACGTCGCGAGTCGGGGCCGGACCGACCGGCGGAACGCCTGCAAGCTGCCGACGGTCGGCGCGTTGGTGAGGAACGCGATCAGCCTTCGGGTGGCCTCGGCGCCCACGAGCGGTTCAGTGACCCGGGCGAGGCGGTCCCGATCGACGCGCGCGGCGAGCCACTGAAACTCTCGCAGCGGGTCGCGACCGAGTGCCGGTCGCCGGCGACCTCTGAACAGCCGATCACGCGTCTGCAACTTCAACGCGACCCGCACGAGCAGAAGAACGAGCTCGAGATGGGGATCGGCGACGTGGATGCCGCGTGGGTCGTGCTGGCGGTTCGCGAGCAGCATGTCCTCCCACGGGATCCGATACCCCTTGATCAACTTCTCACCCAAGGTGAGCTGGTAATGGAGGTGGAGGTGAATGATTCGTCCAGATTTGCGATCGAACCCGAGATAGTCATCGATCCCCGGGTACGAAGCCGTCGGGGCCGCCGGGAATCGCTTGAAGCCGACGTCGGCCAGGACGCGGGCGACGGCCGCGCCGTCCCTACCCGCCACGAGTATGTCGAGGTCGGTGAGCCCCTGCAACGCTGCATCGAGATGCTCGTTGCTCTTCCAGTGACAGTAGCTGACCTGTGCGGCCTGCAAGCCCTCGACGAGGTCCGCGACTAGTCGCAACATGCGGGGATCAACCGATGGCGCTAGCTGTACCGACATCTTCGTCACCGGAAGCTGGACC
>JBDHCY010000463.1:0-2539 GCA_039591795.1 Gemmatimonadota bacterium
GTGGCCGGGAAACCAGCGCCGATCCGGCACGACCATGGTCGGCAGCACCACCGCGTCTTTCACCTGCTGGAGGATCCTGGCGACGCCGCGGTGCACCCGGTTGCGCGGCCCGCGAGGACCATCGACCGCGAGCAGGATCGCCACCCGGCGCTCGAGCAGCTCGCGCAGCTCCGCGAGCGCTGACTGCCCGCCCTTGTCGGTGCTGGCCTTGCGGCTGGATCCTCTCACCGCGATCACGCCGCGAAGCCTCAAGCTCGGCACGAGCAGCTCGCCGTCCGCCGAGCGGGACACCATGGCCGCGAGACGGCCCTGCTCCTCGTCGTTCACGCACACCGCCGAGATCTGGTGGGCGTGCAACAGGGCGTAGATGTAGGGCGTACCCTCCGCGCGAAGCCTCGGGCGCTGATCACCGATCACCCGGTAGCGACACGACCGACGCCAGACCACGAGCAGCAGCCCCGCGATCCACCCGATCCAACGATTCGCCCACTTCATGCCGGCCATACGTTACTGTGGGAAGGTACCGCGAGGAACTCGCGAACGCCGGAGTGCTCGCGATCAATCGTTCCAGGTCGGAGAAATCGTTTATGGTGATGTTCACGACGTTCGGCATGGATGAAGGCGTATTCTCACGAATCTGCACCGCCAGGTAGATCACCGAGACGACCGCCGCGATGGCGCCCACCATCTCGCCTATCGCTGCGATCGCTTCCCAGTTCACGAGTGTCGCTTCACACGGTGCAGTAGCGCGAGCATGCCTATGCCCACCGTGAAGAGGATTCCCGCATCCGGCTCCGGCACGAACTCGGCGGCGGCGCGGGCGTCGACGATGCCCGCGCCGGAGTCGCGGTCGAAGTCTGGGGCCTCGATGTCGAGCGCTGTGAGGAGCAGCGCGTCTTCGACGTCCTCGATCGTGGCGCCGTTGCGGTCCGCGAGTTCGAGCAGGAGCCCCGCGATGGCCGCGGCATGCGGGGCGGCAGCCGACGTGCCGCAGAACGTACTGAAGCCCGGGGTGGCGGTGCTCACGCAGTCGGCCGCGGCAAGGTCGGGCTTCAGGCGAAGCTCACCTCCCGTGGAGGAGAAATCTCCGGGTGTGATGGGCGTGCCGTCAGCCTCGTAGAAGACACGCCGCGGGCCGTCGGAGCTGAAGGTCTGAACGGATTCGCTTCCATCGAAAACCCCCCCCGCGTCGCCGGCGTCGCGAACGTCCACGGCCGCCACGGCGAAGGCGGCGCGTGCGGAGGCGTGTCCACTCGTCTGCCCGTCGGTGGCGAGCGCCAATTCGCCCCGGTGGGTGTTCAGATGAAGGAAGCGATCTGCACCCGACGTTTGCACGACGATGAGTCGCCGGCCCTTGTCGTTCATCACTCCCGAGCCGATGATCTCGAAAGGGTCGTCTTCACCCACCCCGTCCTGGACGTCGGTGGATGCACCGAAGATGACTGTCATCGGCTTGTTCACCAGGAAGAGGTCGTAGTCGTTCGTGGAGCCACCCTTTGGATCCGACCAGTGGAGCGTGAAGACGGAGGGAGCATCCACTGTGACTTCGTTGGCGATCACACCGCCCCCGAAGTCGTGGGCGAGACCGCCGGAGAAGGTCGTTCCCGAAGACGAGAAGTCCCCCTCCCAGACTCCGGAAGTGCCGTCGTTGAGATTTCCCGCGTTCCCGGCCGACGAGAAGTAGAGCGCGCCGTCCGCGGTCACCGCGTTGACCGCGTCCGCCACATTGTCGTCCTGGAAGGCCGCCTCGGCGAAGTAGCCGACGTCGTCCACGATGATGTCCGCATTGGCGTTGCGCAGTGCGATGATGTTTGCTGCGAAGGCCGCCTGGCTGCCAAACGCGGTGGCGAACAGCAGGTCGGCCCCAGGCGCCAGATCATGGACGATCTCGAGGATCGCGGTTCCTTCGCTTCCGGAGCCTGCCTGACCGGAGAGAACCGTGACCGTGGCCGGCAGGTCTCCGGACGCCTGGAGCGAGGCGAGGGAGTCTACCCCGTCCGAGAGGACGCCGACCGCGACGCCCGTTCCGTCGACCCCGAGGTCGCTGCGCAGCTGATCGGCACGGTGGGCGATGTCGCCTTCCGAGACGTCGATCGAGCGGGTAAACGCTCGGTCGGCCGGGCGGACGAAATGGACTTCGGGCAGCTCCGCCAGCACTTCGACCCGATCAAGGGGAATGCGGGCACGGACGGCGCGGTGGGCTGCGAAGCTGTTGACGACCGTACCGCCGAGCGCCTCGATCCGCGCCAGGAGCCGGCGGGTGACGTCCGCGCGGAGGTCCACGAGCGCCGTACCGTCCACCTCCATGGGGACCTCGTTCCTCAGCGTTGCGACCCCGGGCGCGATCGGAACCCCCCGTTGCATGCTCGCTGCGTAGAGCAGGCGCGAGCTCACCTTCCGCTGGGTCGGCGTACGAGCGGCCCTCCCGGCCAGGAGCGACGTGATCTGCTGCATCAGCTCCTGGCTCGGCCGCCGCCCCTGCGCAGCGGCCTCCTGGGGTTCCCAGGCGATGAAGCTCACTGCCAGGAGCGCAAGCGAG
>JBDHCY010000464.1:0-2519 GCA_039591795.1 Gemmatimonadota bacterium
CCGTTGCGATCGTCGCCTCGGGCGCGCTGCTGATCGGGGGCACGCGGCTGGGCGACCGCGTGGAGCTGTTCCTGGGACGCTCGCAGGATGCCCACTTGCTCGAGGGCCGGGTCGTGGTCTGGCAGTCCAGCGGGGAGATGATTCGGGATTTCCCCGTGACCGGGGCGGGCTTCGGAGCGTTTCGTGAGATGTTCCAGTGGTACCTTCCGGCCGGCGCCGCCAAGCGCTGGGGGCACGCCCACAACGATTACCTGGAGCTGCTGCTCGACGGGGGCGCCATCGCGGTGCTGCTCGTGGTCTGGCTGATCTGGGGCTACGCGTCACGCGTCGTCCGCAGGCTACGCTCGCGATCGGGTGGCCTGTCGGTGACACGGTTGGGGTTGGCGATCGGCGTGGCCTCCCTCGCGGCCCACGCCCTGGTCGACTTCAATCACCAGATTCCGGCCAACGCGCTGGTCTGGATCTCGTGCTGCGCCCTGCTGATACCCGTGGGTACGGCGGAGCGAGGGGCGGAGGGGAGATGAACGCGCGTCGTGCACTGAGCCTGCCGCTGATCGCGCTGCTGCTGGGCACCTTCGGGGTTCGCGCCTACCAGGGGATCCGAGGCGGGTGGGAGCTCGACCGCGGTCACCTGCTGCGCAACAAGGGCATCTACGAGGAGGCCGCGCCGCGTCTGGAGTCGGCCGCGGTGGGCCACAACACGCGGACCGCGCTGTTGATGGCGGGTGAGGCGCGGCTCGACCTGTGGGAGAAGCAGGTGCGTCGGCGTGGCTCGCTCGGCGCCGATCCTCAGGAGCTGGTGGCTGCCGGCCGGGACTTCCTGACCTGCCGCTGTGTGGCGCCGGCCGCCCGCCGGCACTGGAAGGGGCTCGGCGAGGTCTACGACGCCATGGAGTGGATGGCCCGCGAGTGACGATCAGAGCAAGGGTGGGTGCCCCGCGAGCACGCCTGGGCCGGTGTCGGTCACTGGGGGCGCGTCGCGGTGGGCATGCTGCGCGTCGCGCTGGACACCTCGCCCAACTGGGGCCGCCTGCACGACCGCCTGGCGCTGACGCTGTGGAACTACGGACTGGATGAGGACGCCCGGGAGGCGGTGCGGAGCTCCGCGAGGGTGCTGCCGATCTATTACCGCCACCCCTACCACGAGATCCCGGAGCTGCCCGACTGGGTGGCCGGGGAGTTCGCCGCGGCCTCACGAGAGGTGCTGGGACAGGTACCGTTGTTCCCTAGGCACGGACATCTGATTGACCTGGGCAAGCTCGAGCGACGGCTCGGTGCCAACGAACGGGCCATCGCCGTCTTGGAGGAGGCCCTCGCCGCCGGGGGCGACCGGCTACGCGTCGCGGAAGCGAGCTTTCACCTCGGTCTGGCGCAGGTTGCCGCGGAACGCTTCGACGAGGGACAACGGCATCTGGAGCTGGCCCTGGAGCATCCGGTGTTCCGCGTCAGCGCCCTACGCAGCCTGGCGACGCTCGCGGCCCGTCGGGGTGACGACGCCACGGCCATCGGTCATCTGCGGCGTCTGCGCTGGGAGCAGCCCGGCGAGCTGTGGCCCTGTCTGGAGTTCGCCGTCGTCGCGGCACGGATGGAGGACTGGCCGGCGGCGATCGAGTCGCTGCGCTGGGCCAGGCTCAAGCATTCCCGCGATCCCCGGCCGGTCCTGGAGCTGGCCCGGATCCATCTCGCCATGGGGGACCGCAACTCGGCATCCAGTATGGCGGGGGAGCTGGAGCGAATGTTGGGAGAGGATGCGCCCGAGTGCTCGAGCCTGCGCCGGGAGATCGCGCGGGGACGCTGATCGGGCGCTGGGCCCCGGACATAGAAAAGGGGAGAGCGCTCGCGCTCTCCCCTGATCATGTCGGAATCTCTGAGAAAGACGACCGAATCAGACCGGAGTAATGTCGTCGTCTTCGTCCTCGTCCCCGTCCTCGTCAGCCGACTTACCGGAGTTGTGGTCACCCCAGTACTTCTGCACTTCGGACAGCTCGGAAGCCGTCGAACCACGACGGGGCTGCCGGCCACGCTTGTTGGCGATCGACCGCGACTCACGCGAGTTGGTGTTATTCAACTCGTCGTCGTTGAACGCGCTGTCGTCGTCCTCGACACCGGTGGACTCACCGCGAGCCGGATCGGCATCCCGATCGACTTCGCCGTTGATGTCCGAATTCAGCTCCTGATTCAGCTCCTGCTCGCTCTGCGTGGCTTCCTGCGCCATGCCTATGGAAGCGAAGGCAATCAGCATCACCAGCGGGACGATCATCGTGAGCAACTTCTTCATGTTCTTCACTCCCCTATCCTCCTGATGCGCAAGACCGAACGGTAGAAGAGATCTTCCCCCCTAACCTTTGCATGACTCCTCAAGAACGCCCCCAATATACGGCGGTTTTTGAATGAGTCAATCACATATTGTTGCAGTAAACGGCGCCGTCGGCCAGCCGCCCCCCCGGGGGCGCGGACGAGGCCCACGGAGGGAATTCGCCGAACTTTGGGTTGACCACCCGCGACCCCTTTCGTAAATA
>JBDHCY010000465.1:0-2516 GCA_039591795.1 Gemmatimonadota bacterium
CCGGACCTTGGAGGTTCAACCCAAGGTGCTGGATCTCCTCATCTATTTGATTCGAGAGCGCGAGCGCGTGGTCTCGCGGGGTGAGCTTCTCGACCGACTCTGGGGGGACGCCGAGGTCGTCGAGGCGGTGCTCACGACCGCCGTCCACGAGGCGCGCGCCGCGCTCGGAGACAGTGCGGATCGCCAGTGGGCCATCAAGACGGTCCAGCGTCGGGGGTACCGCTTCGTCGCCCCGCTCGACGAGGCACCCGGTCCCATCGCGGTCGAGTCCCCACCTGCGAGCCGGGACCCGTGGATGGCGGATGTCTTCGTTGGGCGGGAAGACTCTCTGGCGCACTTCGAAGCCGCTCTCGACGCGGCGGCAACCGGGCGCGGACGCGCCGTCGTCGTCACTGGCGAGTCTGGCATCGGCAAGACGCGCCTGCTGGACGAGCTCGCATCGCGGGGCGGGGCGGGGCGACCCTTGGTCCTCGCCGCCTGGTGCTTCGAGGGCGAGGCCCCCCCCCCTTACTGGCCTTGGGTGCAGATGCTTCGAACGGCGATCGCGAACCTGAGTCCGGAGGACGCGCTGCTGGACATGGGAGCCGGCGCTGCGGACCTCGCTGCCCTCGTGCCCGCGATTCATGAGTTCCGCCCCGATCTCCCGGAACCCCTTCGGCTCGGGTCCGGCCCCTCTCGCTTCCGACTGTTCGAGAGCATCACCACGTTCCTCGCCAACGCTGCCAAGCGCCGACCCATCTTGATCCTCGTCGACGACCTCCACTCGGCGGACCACGCGTCGCTGCGGATGCTGAGCTTCCTCGCCCACGGGCTCCGCCACGCGCGCATCCTTGCCGTCGTCTCGGTTCGTGCCAGCGAGGTCGGAGCGGACAGCGTGCTCGGGGAGACGCTCGCCGAGCTCGCTCGCCACTCTCCGGGCGAGCGGATGCAGCTGGAAGGGCTCAGCGTGGCCGAAACGAGGGAACTCATCGAGCGGCTGACGGGGCTCGAGGTGTCGCAGGACCTGGTGCGGACGATCGCAGAGCGCAGCGAGGGCAACCCCTTTCTCGTGAAGGAGATCGTGAGCCTGCTCCAGACCCAAGGGCAGATGGAGGAGGAGCCCGAAGCGTGGGTGTCTTCCGTTCCTCCCGGTGTTCGAGACGTGATTCTGCGCCGCCTGCTCCGCCGCTCGGCGAGCTGTCAACAGGTGCTCGCGCTGGCGGCGGTGCTCGGTCGTGAGTTCCGACGTGACCTCCTCGAGCGATTGGCCGCGCTCACGGGTGAGGAGCTCACCACCGCGCTCGATGAGGCGTGCGCCGCCGGCATCCTGCAAGAGCTCCCGACCGAGGAGCGCCACTACCGATTCGCCCACGTCTTGACCCAGGAAACGCTCTACGCGCAGTGGAATGCGAGCGAGCGCACGAGCTGGCACGGCCGAGCGGGCGAAGCCCTCGAAGCTCTGGCCGCCTCGGGTCCGTCTCCTCCCCCGGCGGAGTTCGCCCACCACTTTCTCAGGGCCTCCGAGGGCGAGAAGGCCGTCGACTATGCGGTGCGCGCGGCCGAGCACGCCATCGCCGTCTACGCACAGGACGAGGCCGTGAAGTACTACGGCCGCGCTCTCGAAGCGCTCGAGTGCCTCGAGGCGCCCGACCACTCCCGGCGCTTCGAACTCCTCTTGGCCCTCGGCACCGCGCAGCTCGACGCCCGGCGTTCGGACCCGAGCGGTCGCGAGTCGCTGCTGCGCGCGGCACAGCTCGCCCGGGAGGTGGGCGAGCCCGAGAAGCTCGCGCGGGCCGCCCACGAGCTTGCCGCGATCGCCCATCGCTCCGGGCCCGGTGATCCGGTCGTGATCGAGCTGCTCGAGGGGGCCATCTCCGACCTCGGTGAAGGCGACGAGGCGCTCAGGGCCCGGTTGATGGCCGATCTCGCCATCCAACGCCTCTCGGCTCCGACCCTCGAAGAGGGCGCTCGGCTCTCGGAAGACGCGGTGGCGCTGGCACGCAAGACGGAAGACTTCGTGACCCTGGGAGAGACCCTGAACCTCCGCTGCACCCTTCTTTCCGGACCCGAGCACGTTCGCGAGCGCCTCGGCCTGGCCGAGGCGCTCCTCGATCTGGCGAGCGAGACGGGCAATGCCGAGCTCGCGCTCTTCGGGCACCGCTGGCGTCTGGTCTCGATGCTCGAGCTCGGAGAAATCGAGGCCGTGGATCGCGAGTTGGCCGCCTACGAGCGAGCGGCGGACGAAGCGCGGGCCTGGACCGCCCGCTGGTACGCGTTGACGCTTCGGGCCACCCGCGCGTTCATCGACGGCCGGATCGACGAGGCCGAGCGCTTCACCCTCAACGCCTTCGCGCAGAAGCGCCACGAACCCACGCCACTCACCGTCTACGCCTTCGGCGCCCAACTGCTCTGGTTGCGCAGGGAACAGGGGCGGATCGGCGAGCTCGCGCGCTTCGCGCGGGCGCAACCCGTGGACTCACGCTTTCCCATGTTGGCCGTGTTCCGCGCGACGATCGCTCTGCTCAACGCAGAGGAGG
>JBDHCY010000466.1:0-2497 GCA_039591795.1 Gemmatimonadota bacterium
ATCAACTCGACACGAGCGAAGTTGGCGTTGGCCTCGTCGAGGGCGGCGCGCGCCGCCTCCAGTTGGATCTGGACATCGGCATCGTCCAGTGTGGCGAGGAGTTGGCCCCGCTTGACCGCATCCCCGACTTCGGCATGAATCGTCATCACGACGATTCCTTGCTCGAAGTAGTAGCCGCTGACCATCTGGCTGACCACGTCCACATCGCGCTCGGAATACAGGAACGTGTGGTAGCCGAGGTCGACGTCGGCCGCTGACGCCGTGGATGCGAGGCTTAGTCGGATCCCCTCGCCGGCGCGGGCGTCAGGGTCCGACTCGATCTCGCGGCTGCAACCGAGGAAAGACGTCGCCAGGAAAACGGATGCGAGGCCGGTCAATTGGATCTTTGTCATGTTCACCGCCAAAAGTGCATTTGGGCCCAGCGCACGACCGGGCGTGCCATCCACCAACCGAAGGGGCGACGCGGACCCACGATCTTGGCCCGCGCCTCCATGCCGGGCTTGATCAGCCCTTCCGAGTTGTCCAGCCACGCACGCACGACGAACGTGGGAGCATCTGCGATCGTGGAGTCGGCGTGGGGCGCGATCTCCGTCACCGTACCGATGAACGTATAGTGCGGTAGAGCCGGGACCTTGAGGCGAACCCGCTGCCCCATCTCAACGCGTTCGATGTCGCGTTGGTGCACGTGGGCTTCCACCTCGAGACGGTCTGTTCGGCCCAACGTCACGAAGGTTTCGCCGGCGCCCAGCCACTCGCCCAGCATCTCGTCGGGACGCTGCGTGAGCACGACCCCTGCCACCTGGGCCTTCAGCCGGGTTCGCTCCAACCGTTCGTCGAGGATATCGAGCTGCGCCGACAGCTGGCGGACATCGATCTGCGCGATCCGGGCCGCAGATTCATCACCTCGCTGTTGCGCGGACGCCGCTTCTCTTTCCGCCACGGCGAGAGCACCGTTGCTCTCCTGGATCTGCATACGGATCTCGTCGTCGCGGAGAACCGCCAGCACGTTGCCTTCCGCGACGGCGTCGCCCTCGTTCACCAGGATCTCCGCCAGCAATCCATCGACAGTGGCACGGATGGGCATGCGATTGCCGGGCAGAAGTTGCGTATCTCTCGGAGTGATGCGCTCGGCCCAGGGGAAGAAGATGACGACCAACGCCAGCGCCGCCGGGATCGCGTACCGCGTCAGGAGCTTGCGTCGCGGCATGGCCATGACGCGCTTCCACCAGGCGGCCATGGGCTCTAGGAACCCGATGAACGGGACCTGCCCGTACAGGTCGGCGTTGCGAATCGAGACGGAGACCTGGTTGGCCAGCAACTCGGCGGCCTCGCGTCCGGCTTCGCCCAGGAACCCGGTGGAGGCGGATTCCATGTAGAAGGCGCCCAGCCGTCCCTCCTCGTCCTTCAAGGGGATGAGGCAGAGCGAACGTATCCCGGCTTCATCGAGATAGGATCCGTAGGCGTTGCGGATCGAGTTCGCCGTGGCGTCGTCCGCCGATAAGTCGGGGACGTAGACGGTCGCGTCGCGCTCCGATAACCAGGCGATCAATCGTTCCAGCTGTCGGGTCGCTTCGGATTTGTCTATGGTCTCCTGGCCCGAGATCGCCTTCAGCACCTCCTGGCCGCCTTCGTCGAGGGCGATGGCCGCCCGGTCGTAGGCGATCGCCTGGCTGGCCAGGTTCACCACCGACATCGCCAGGCGTTCGACGTCCAACGTCGAAGTGATCTCGCGGCTAATTCCGAGTAGGGCCTTGAGGTCGTGAGCCCGCCGCTCGGCGTTGTGGAGCTGGGCGTTGCGCAGAGCGAGGCCGGCGGTCGAGGCCAGACCGGACACCAGGGTCAGGTCATTCTCGCCGAACTGGCCGTTGCTATTGCGCTTGTTGATCACCTGGACGACGCCCAGGGTCTCGCCTTTGGCCCTGAGAGCGGCGGTGACCATCGACTCGGTCTTGAACCCGGTCGCCTCGTCCACCTGGTGCACGAAGCGCGGGTCGTCCTTCGCGTCGATGATCAGCTCGGGCTTACCCGTGGCCGCAACTCCTCCCACGATACCGGCACCGAAGGGCAGCTCGAGGCCCTCGATCTGCTCGCGCACCGGGCCTCGAGCAATGGCGCACACCAAGTTGCCGCCCTGACGAAGCCAGATGGAACCGGCTTCCGCATCGAGTATCTCGAGCGTCCGGTCAAAAACCCGTGGCAGCAGTTCGTCGAAGTCCAGGGTGGAGTTGAACTCCAGGCTGGCCTGATAGAGCATCTCGACTTGCTCTATCAGGCCAGCCTGATAGAGCAAGTCGAGATGCTCTCTCGGCTGGAGGCTTATCTCAGACATGGCATCTGCTGTTGTGGGGAGTGACAAATGAGGTGGGCATACAACCACGCAAGACCAGCATGCTGCCAGAGGCGGTTCGGGCAGTGCTGGACATACGGGTGTAGGCTGTGCCCTGAGGTTGGGCGTAGATACATCTGGTGCTCCCCGGTGCCAAAGGAGCCCCCCCTC
>JBDHCY010000467.1:0-3742 GCA_039591795.1 Gemmatimonadota bacterium
GAACACGTCGTCGTTGCTGTCGCTATCGGTATCGACACCCTGTTTGTAGTACGGCTTGGTCGGAGATCCGTCCGCCGCCACGGGGAGTGTCGAGGGATCGCCGTCCTCGTCGATGAGCCGCAGCGAGCGGTCGAGCACGCCAAGGGTGGGATTGGAGAGGTTCGTGCTGCTCATCGGACGGTCGAACCAGACCTTGACCAGGCGGGTTCCCGTTTCCGCCGCGTAGAGTGCCTGCATCGAGAGCCGCTCGTTCTCGGCGATCCGGTTCTCGGTGGTGGCCATCAACAGGAAGCCCGCTCCGAGCAAGGTCACGATGACAATGACCAGGAGCACGATAACGACCGCAAAACCGCTATCGTCGGTGCGTGGTGTTGTTTGCGCGTTCTTAGCGCCGGAACTCGCTTCGCGTATCAAGGGCCCACTCCTGAATTTCGCGATCGATTGAATAACCAGCTAGAGCTTGGATGATGTCGTCAATGAATCGATACGAACGCAGGCGGTGCATTTCCACTGTTCAGTGGCACAAACTTCTGCGTCGAGCCAGGCTCGGCCCAGCGTTTGGATCGGGAAGAAGGGTTTTCCGGAGCTACGTGTGGGCGGGATTACGAGAGCGTAGTCGAGATCAAGAGGCGTTACGATCCGATGGTTTGCAGCTACTCCTTCTCCAACTCCGGCCGGTGCGTTTGACGCGGACCGCGCAGCAGCATGTCGTGCCTTCGGCCGACGGCAGTTTTCGCGAATCTGCACGCGCCAAGGTGGTCACCGTGTGCAAGGTGAGCGGGCACTGCACTCGCGCCGACCACGATCGTCCGCTGTATCCGGTCATTTCCGGGCGGAATGTGACAGACGGTGACCCGCTCGAGACGAGCGATGTGGAACACGTTTCCCGTATCGCCGCCGGGGCCGAGATTTTGCGAGGTCGTCACGTACAGTTCTCCGTCCTCGCCCTCGCCCAGCCCCAGAACGTACTGGCCAAGCGACTCGCCCATGTCGCCCAGGCGGAGCTCGAAGATCTCGGATAGGTCGCCGTCGGCGTCGAGATAGAACAGCCTCCCGTCCGCAGGAAAGAAGGTGCGGCTGAAATCTCCGAAGACGTACTTGCCGGACAATTCCTGAAACCTAGACCCACGGTAGACGAAGCCACCAACCACGGCGATTCCGTCACCGTGGTCATACTCCGCGACGGGATCGAGCAGGGGCTCGCCGTGCGGTCCGGTCGCACTGCACGTTGCCGGAGGGTTGGTCGGGTCGAACGGGTCGAAGCAGTGAAAGCCCTCCCGAATAACCCAACCGTAGTTCCCACCATTCACGACGATGTTGATCTCCTCGAACAGGTTCTGCCCCACATCGCCGAGAAACAAACGCCCGTTGGCGCGGTCGAACGAGAACCGGTAGGGATTGCGAAGCCCGTAGGCGTAGATCTCGTCCTCCCCCGGCTGACCGACGAACGGATTGTCCGCAGGAACGGCATACGGGGCGCCGCTGTCCACGTCGATGCGCAGGATCGATCCCAGTGTGGAGAAGATGTCCTGACCGTTCCCGATCGGCCCGTGCGACGGAGGATCATCGGCCAGTCCGTCATGCGCGCCACCGCCGTCACCCAGCGTGAAGTACAGGAACCCGTCGGGGCCGAAAGCGATGCCGCCGCTGTCGTGGTTGAATTGCGGCTCGTCGACCGAGAACAGAACGGTCCCCGCCGGATCCGCGATGTTGGGATCTGCGGAAACCCTGAACTCGCCCAGTACCTCGCTGTGACAGCCCCTACTGGTACCGAAGCAGGGCTCGTCGGAACTCCCCTCTCTCGGCACGCTGTAGCGGACGAAAAACCGTCCGTTGTCGGCGTAGTCGGGATGGAAGGCCAGGCCCAGCACCCCCCGTTCGTCAAAGAACGGATTGACCGCGACGATCTGCGCGCTGAGATCCAGGAACGGATCGGCAAGCAGGGTCCCATTCTGAATCACGCGAATCCAGCCGGCCTGGTCGACGACGAACAGTCTTCCGGATCCGTCGCCGGCGTGGGTCACGGAAACCGGTGCCGTCAGCCCGTGGGCGACGAGATCGAGCTCGACGACGATCTCTCCCTGCGGTATCTGGGCCCAGGCCATGTGCGATGCTGCGACGAGTGCCGCGCAGGCCACGACCGCCAATATCGGAGCGAGTCGAGTCGAAATGGATCGCATGTCAAGTCTCCTCTCATACATGGCTGGCCGTCGCCCGCCGCCGCGGAACCACTATTGACCGCAAGTGTTGGTAATGTCCTTCGCGGTGTTGGCGCACAGGCCGGAAGCACCGTTCGCGCCCGAGCCGTCACGCTCACCGCCGCTGCTGTCCTTGCCCCAGGACCCCTCCGTGCTCGCGCCGTCGTCGGCCACGATCACCCACCACACGAAATCTCCGGGGGTAGGTATCGGGGTCAACGTCCACACGAAGGGGGAGGTCGATCCGATGGCGCACCGTCCCGAGGTCAAGCCGTAGGTTCCGCCTAGAACGGTCGGTTCGTACGCGATGCTGAGATCGGTCCCTCCCGCGTCGGTCTTGCTCGCCGTCATGGGGATCGTCGTGTCAGCGCCGTTGGGCACACCGGGCGGCGCGGGCGGGCCCGCCGTAACCCTGATGTTTCCCTGCATCGTGGTTGCGTGCGACTGGCATAGGTACGGATTGTCGCCGCCGAGGATGAAGGTGAAACTGAAATTGAATGGTGACGTCGTGACCCCACCCGAAGTGAACGTCTCGGTGGACGCAACGCCACCGCATCCGAATTGCGTCGAGTTGCAGGAGAAGACGTTGTGGGTGAAGGCTGTGGCAGGTTTCTGCCATTCCACTGTGTCGCCAGCGTTGATGTTGACGATTCCCGCCGGGTTGAAGAAGACGTCTCCGACCTGGATGAAGAAAGTCTCCGCCAGCGCCGAGCTGTCCCGGAACTCGTGAAGTCCATCGCCCGCGCTGGCGATGTACAGCGTTCTTCCGTTGAGGAACATCGAGCTGCCTTGCACAGCAGTCTGGAAATACTCGGATCGCCCTGCACTCGGAAAATTGAGATCGAGCAAGCGCAGTCCGTCGATCCCCAGCAGATAGACGGTCGACCCGTTCGCGGCCAGCGCCTGTACCGGCGCATCGAGTGGGATCCGCCGCGCCAGCGCAGGCATCGCCGGGACGCTGGCATCGACCGCGATGAGCTCCTGCGTCGTGGTGACGTAGATCGTCCTCAGCGACGCGGTCACGGCGAGAATTTTCTCTCGCAGCGGATACAGACCAATCTGCTCGAGCCCATGCTTCGGGCTGTGAGCATGTTCGCCGTGATGGTCATGAGAAGGAAGCTCGAGAATGCGCAACCCGTGCCCGTCCTCGGCCACGATCAGATAGTCGTCCATCCTGGCCAGATGCAGCGAGCCCCGGGGCTGCGGGTTCAAGTGGAGCGGCATGATCGCGGAACCGGGCACGGCCAGATCGAGCGCGCCGAGCCGTACCGTCTGCTCGACTCGCTCCACCACGTAGAGGTAGTCGCCCGCGACGACGCCGTGAACGACTGACTCATTCAGGTCCAGGCGTGACTGAAAGCGAATCGCCGGTCGTGCCGCTGCGACCGTGATCTGCCGGCCGGATCCGACCACGACCCGGTCCGTGCCGAATGAGACCCAGTCGGCGGGCCCGTCGAGGATCGCACCCCGCGGCTTGAATCGTCCGGGGTCGTCCGCAGCCGCCGTCGAGACGATCTAGGTCAGGGCGGTGATCAAGAGTACAC
>JBDHCY010000468.1:0-2488 GCA_039591795.1 Gemmatimonadota bacterium
GGACGCGGCTGCCAGCAGCCAGCGGATTCGCGGGACTCCCCGAGTGGTCATGGCGAGAGGCTAGCTGCGGTCGCGCGTCTGTCTTTCCTGAGGGCGCGGATCGTTCCCCCGGGGCTCTCTGGCGGACACGCCGCGCTGCGTCATGTGATTCCGTCCGCGCTTCTCATCGGAATCCCGTTTGCTCACCGAATTGTGTTGAACTCGGTCGGTATTGCCGGTAGAAGGAGGCTCGATCGGAACAAGGGGGACCGTGGCATGCAAGACCGCGCCGAGACCGCCCTGCCCGACCCGACGACTCGTCTCTACGAGCCGCCGTGCTTCGAGGTGATCCCGCTCGACTGCGAGATCACGGCCTACGCTCCCGACGCCGAGCCGCTCTTCTAGCCTCCCGCTCGTTCGCTCGCGTCGGACTGCTCGCGCCATCCACATCCCAGGAGGAGCGATGATGCGGTACTTCCTCTCCGAGCGGCTACGCCGCTACGCGGTGGCTGTCGCCGCCCTGGCCCTGATCGGAGTGGCGCCCTTCGATTGTGGAGGCGGCTCGTGGCGCTTCTACGGGGGCGACCGCGGAAACACCCACTTCGCGAAGGGCGAGACGACGATCGCGCCCGACAACGTGGATC
Source organism: Gemmatimonadota bacterium (assembly GCA_039591795.1). Lineage (GTDB taxonomy): Bacteria > Gemmatimonadota > Gemmatimonadetes > Gemmatimonadales > GWC2-71-9 > JBDHCY01. The sequence goes on from JBDHCY010000468.1 coordinate 624, forward strand.
AGCTCCAGGTGAAGTGGGTGTATCAGACGACCCCGGACGTGCCGGTGGACCCGCTCTTCCCCCTCACCGTCGGCGACGTGACGGTGCCCCCCGCCGTCTTCGGAAACGTCCTCTACTTCCCCGACTGGGCGGGCAACCTGCACGCCGTCGACGCCGAAAGCGGGACGGTCCTCTGGAAGAAGTTCCTCCCGCTCGACTACTCGCAGCCCGGGAAGTTCATGTTCTTCTCCCGCAACACGCCCGCGGTCAAGGGGAACACGCTGGTGATCGGCAGCCAGAAGCACCTGATCATCCCCACCTGTCCGGTCGGCGCACCCGCGTGCATTCCCAACGACGGCGCCATCGTCGCCGCGATCAACCGGACGACCGGCGATCTGCGCTGGAGCACGCTCGTCGACGACCATCCGGCGGCCAAGATCACGTCGTCGCCGGTGATCCACGGCAACACGGTCTACGTGGGCGTATCGAGCTGGGAGGAGGATCTGGCGATCAACTCGTCCGCGGCCCAGTTCGGGGGCGATCCCACCGATCCCTACCCCTGCTGCTCGTTCATCGGCAGCGTCGTCGCACTCGACCTGCGCAATGGCGAGATCCTCTGGCAGACCTACATGGCGCCCGGGGACGACGTGCCGGACGGCATCCTCCAGCCCGGCGACGTCGGGTTCGTCGGAGTTGCGATCTACGGTGGCAGCCCCTCGGTCGATCTCGTACGGCGCCAGATCTACATCCCGACGGCCAACAACTACGTGGTGCCCGAGAAGGCGCGGCAGTGCGAGCGCAACCGCCTGGACCCCGACAACCAGCCGCCGCCGCCACTGCCCGATGGCATCACCTGCGACAACCTGAACGAGGTGGTGGGCAACCACGTCGACTCGATCGTCGCGCTCGACATGGACACCGGCGCGGTCAACTGGGTGTTCCAGGCCCGGGAGTACGACGCGTGGGTCCACTCGTGCGCCGTGCCCGACTTCACCCTCATCTTCTTCCCGCCTCTGCTGGGAACGGCGCCCACCGTCCCGCCCGGAAACTTCGCGAGCTGCTCCGATGTGCCCGGGCCGGACTACGGCTTCGGCCAGGCGCCCATGCTGATGCGGCAGGTGCAGATGGCCGACGGAGGGCGCCGCGACATGCTCGGGGTGGGCGAGAAGAGTGGAATCTTCTACGCCCTCGAGCCCGACAGCGGACAGCTCCTCTGGTCGACGCGCGTCAGCCCCGGCGGCGTGCTCGGCGGCATGCAGTGGGGCTCGGCGACGGATGGGGAGACCATCTACACCGCGAGCTCCAACGGCAACAACGCCAGCCGCGACCGCACGCTTCCCTTCTACCCCAGTCCCCTGAACCCGATCTACCCCGGCTTCCCGGGCTTCCTCAACGCGGAGACCCAGTTCAGCGGACCCGGGTTCGGCCTGGGCCTCGGCGGCGCGCCCTGGACCCTCGTCAACCCGCCCGCCCAGGCGGTGACAGACGCCGACGGCGTGAGCACCTGGGTCGAGGCGGGCAATCTCAAGACGATCACGGGGTTCTGGAGCGCACTCGATGCGACCACCGGCGAGATCCTCTGGCAGCGCCCACTCCCGACGGACGGGCGTCCACCGGTCGACGAGACACCAGAGCCCGACCAGAGTGGCGGCGCCCTTCACGGCTCGGTGACCCTGGCCAACGGGGTGCTCTTCGGCGGCGGCCTCGACGGCGAGGGCTCGATGTTCGCGATGGACGCGGCCGATGGCAGCATCCTCTTCGAGTTCAACGCACAGTTCGTAGGGACGCCCGCCGGGGGCATCGAGGGATCGCCCTCGGTGGTCGACGGCGTGGTCTACTGGGGCTCCGGAGCCAGTCGGGGGGGTGTGCTGTCCCCGGACTTCTTC
>JBDHCY010000469.1:0-2487 GCA_039591795.1 Gemmatimonadota bacterium
AGGGCACGCCCTGCTCGACCAGCCAGTCGTAGTGGGCCGCGCTCTCCTCGCAGTAGAGCCGGATCCGCTCCTCGTCGGGCTCCGGACCCGAGGAGGCCATCAGGTAGGCGAACATCTCCCCGACGCTGTCCTCGAAGCCGCAGGCCTTCTGGAGAGCGGTGCCGCCACCGAAGTACATCATGCCGTCGGAGACGGCGGTGGTGCCGCCCCCGCCGCCGGCGCGCTCGAGCACGAGCACCGACGCCCCCGCCGTGCCGGCCTCGATCGCCGCGCAGGCGCCGGCCGCGCCGAGCCCGACCACCACGACGTCGGCCTCCGCGGTCCAGCCGGGCACGTCCTCCGGAGTCAGGGTGGAGGAGGCCCCCGCCACGTCGCTTCGGCTCACGGCTTCGCCTACTCGGAGAAGGCGCGCTGGGTGATGCGCCAGCCGGTGTCGGCCCGCGGCTGCATCTGCTCGAAGGTGCGCGTGTAGCCCGTGTGCTGGATCTTCCACTCGCCGCCCTGCTTCACGTACTCGTCGCGGTAGAAAGCCGCACCGTGGATCGTCAGGCCGTGCTGGGTGTCGATCACGTAGTCCTCGAGGGCCCAGATGCCCGTAGCGGAGGTCTCGCTCGTGAGGGTGATCTCGGGCTGGGCGACCCGGTGGCTCGAGAGGAAGGTCGGCCGGTCCATCGACTCGGTCAGGAACTTCATGATCGCGTCGCGGCCCTCGAACGCGTACTGGCCGCCGCTGTAGGAGCAGCTGGCGCTCTCGGTGAAGCAGGACTCCATCTGGGACCAGAGCTTCTCGTCGATGCCGCGCATGTAGCGGTACTTGAGCTGCTTGATCGCCTCGATCTCGCGGAGCTCGTGCAGGGGGTCCATGGGGGTCTCCGTGGCTGTGGCGCGCGGGTCCGCGTGGGCGACGCCGCGCTCGTGGTCGCGCGTCCGAGCCGAAGTGGTACCCGCCCCCGGGCGCCCGCGCCAACGAACCGCCGGGAGGACCGGCTCAGCCCCCGCTGGAGAGCGCGCCCGCCCCGCTGCGCAGCAGGTCGCGGAACCGATCGGCGGAGAGCGGCTCGCTGAACAGGTAGCCCTGCATCTCGTGGCAGCCGCGCTCCAGCAGCATGTCGCGCTGCTCCGCGGTCTCCACCGACTCGGCCACCACCCGGAGATCGAGAGATCGAGCGATCGAGACGATCGCCTCGACCATCGACGCGTCTCCCGGATTCGCGCTCATGCCCGCGACGAAGGAGTGGGCGATCTTGAGCGTTCGCACCGGAAAGCGTTGCAGATAGGAGAGCGAGGACAGCCCCGTACCGAAGTCGTCGAGGGAGAGCCCGATGCCGAGCTCGGCGAGCTCCTCGAGTACCCGCGCGGCCTCGCCGCGCTGGTTCACGAGCGCGCTCTCGCGCAGCTCGATCTCCACGCGCGGCGGATGGATCCCCGTCTCGGAGATGGCCTTGACCATCGCATCGCGGAGCGACTCGGAGCGGATCTGTCGCGCCGAGACGTTCACTGCCACATTCAGCCCGCGAAACCCCATTTCCTGCCAGGCGCACTGCTCCGCGCAGGCGGCGCACATCACCCACTCTCCGATCGGCGACACGAGCCCCGTCTCCTCGGCGATCGGGACGAACTCCCCGGGTGCCACCACGCCGAGCTCGGCATCGTGCCAGCGCAGCAACGCCTCGGCGCCGACGATCCGCCCGTCCCGGGCGTCGACCCGGGGCTGGTAGACCACGCGCAGCTCGTCGCGGTCGAGCACGCGCCGCAGACGCCGTTCCACGACCCGTTTGCGGGTCGCCACCGCGTTGAGCGCCTGGCCGTAGAAGCGGTGCCCACCACCACCCTCGGACTTGACCTGGTACATCGCGGCATCTGCGTGGCCGATCAACGCCTCCGGATCGCCGCCGTCCCTCGGGAACGTCGCGATGCCGATGCTCGCGCTCAGCTGGTGCTCGCGCCCGTCCACCTTGAACGGCTTGGAGAGCGAGGCACTCAGCCGCTCGGCGATCAGCGCCGGCGCGTAGTCGGAGTTGGTGGCCTGGAGGAGCATCAGGAACTCGTCGCCGCCCACGCGGGCCACCATGTCGCTCTTGCGCAGCGTGTCCGTGAGCCGCGCGGCCAGGGTGACGAGCAGGCTGTCCCCCACCTCGTGGCCGACGGTGTCGTTGACCTCCTTGAAGCCGTCGAGATCGACGAAGAGCACGGACACCTGGTGGCCGTTCCGCTCGGCGTAGTGCAGCGCCGCCTGGAGCTGATCCCGGAAGAAGTGGCGGTTGGGGAGGCCCGTCAGACTGTCTCGGGTGGCGAAGAAATGCTCGCGGCGCTTCGCCCGATCGAGCTCGTCCAGGAGCCGCTGATGCTCGACCGCCCCGCGCAGAGTGCGCACCAGCAGGCGCGAGTCGAGCTCCCCCTTCACGAGATAGTCGCGGATCCCGAGATGGATGAGCTGGGGCTCGTCGTCGTGATTGATGAGCGCGATGACCGCGACGCCCGAGGTGA
>JBDHCY010000470.1:0-2472 GCA_039591795.1 Gemmatimonadota bacterium
AGCGCGGCCGATCTCTATCGCCTCTGGGTGCACGCTGTTCCGCCGGGTGAGGCGTTTCCGGCGTGGGTCGGTTCGTGGCGAGGCGACACCCTCGTGGCGCAGCTTCCCCTCGCCGAGCTCGACGAGCCACGCACGCTGGCGCGCGAGGCGCTCACCCGTCCAGGGGCCGGCCCGCGGATCGAGACACATCGGCGTGTGCCGGGCGTTCACTATCTCCTCGTTGCCCCGTTCGCGGGACGCGACGTCCTCACCGTCCTCATGGCGCCACGGTCCCGGCTGGTGCGCAGTGAGCCGCTCGTGCAGTTCCTGCGCAACGATCCCGGTGGCCCCGCATCGTACACGCTGCAGCTTGGGCTACCGCTCGAGGACGCGACGCTCAACGATCGGCTCGCGTGGAGCCGCGACGGTTTTGAGGTGCACGGCGAGCAGGTGATCGACCTCCCCGGTGGCCTGCGGCCGGTGCACGCCACCGTGAGTCTCGGGAGTCCGGGACCAACGCTGGCGCGGGGCATGCTCGTGGTCATGCTCGACGGCGCAATCCTCGGGGCACTTTGGCTGGCCGTGGCCGCCGCCCGGGGCGAGCTGCGCACCCAGATGGGGCTCCGGCTGGCGCACGGGCTGGGCTCCTACCGTCTGCGGCTGACCGTGGCCCTCGCCACGTTCGTGATCCTCCCCACCCTGGGTTTCGCAGTCTGGAGCGCGGGCCGCCTCAACGAGGAAGTGCGCCGAAGCCGAGATCTCGTGGTCCGTCAGACCTTGCGCGACGTGGCTGGCACGACGGGAGAGGTGCGAGTGTGGGATGAGCTCGCCCTGGTCGACACGCTCGAGGAAGTGGCCCGGCGGCTCGAAGCCGAGCTCCTGCTCTATCGAGGGTCCAGCCTCGTCGCGCTCAGCGCCCCGGTGCTCGCCGAGCTCGGTCTGGTGCATCCCTTGCTCGAGCGCGAGGCATTCGAAGCGCTAGTCGTCGAGGCCGAAGTAGAGGCAACAGGGAACGCGACCATTGCGGGGCGGCCAACCCGTGTCGGCTATCGCGCAGTTGGTGGCGGGACGCCCGAGGCACCTGCCGTGATCGCAGCACCGCAATGGGTGGACGATGAAGCGCTCCGAGAGGAGCAGCTCGACCTTGCCTACCTCTTGGCGCTCGTCACGATCCTCGGTCTGGGAGCGAGCGTGTGGCTCGCCGGTTTGGCGGCCCGGCAACTTGCCCGCCCGGTGGCTGCCCTCCGCGAAGCGGCGGTGGCGGTCGGGCGGGGTGCGGACGCCCCGACGCTCCCTGCCGATCCGCCCGACGAATTTCGGGATGTGATGGGCGCGTTCGGGACGATGGCGCGCGATGTTCGTGTGAGTCGCGAGTTGCTCGAGGCAGCGCGGCGTCGGACGGCTCGCGTGCTCGAGAACGTGGCCACGGGTGTCGTCGCGGTGAAACGCGATCTCTCAGTCACGCTGGCGAACCCGAGGGCGGAGGCCCTTCTGGGCCAGCCCCTTGCACCCGGCGCGCCGGCGGGGGCGGGCGGCGAAGACTGGCGACCGGTGTGGGACGCCGTGCGGAACTGGCTCGCCGAGCCCCCAAAGGAGGGCGCCGGCATGCCTCCCGAAGAGTTCGACGTCGGTGGCCGCCGCATTCGTGTGCAGGTGGCGCGGCTCGCCGATGGTGCCGTGGTTGCGCTCGACGACGCCACTGATCTGGCCCGGGCCGAGCGCGTCCTCGCATGGGGGGAGATGGCTCGCCAGGTGGCTCATGAGATCAAGAACCCGCTTACTCCCCTGCGGCTGGGCCTCCAGCATCTGGAGCGGATCTATCACGAGCAGCCCGAGCGATTCTCCGAGACCTTCACAGAGACTAGTCGCCGACTGCTCGCGGAGATCGCGCGGCTCGATGCAATCGCGCGCGCCTTCAGTCGATTCGGTGTACCGCCCTCGGCTGCGGGCCCGCTCGAAGATGTCGCGGTCGGCGACGTTGCCTCGGAGGTGATCGGGCTCTACCGGCTCGCAGACGACGGCGTCGCGTACGTGCTCGTCGGGACGACAGGCGGCCCGGTGCCGGCGCGTCGGGACGAGGTGCAAGAAGTGCTGATCAACCTGGTCGAGAACGCGCGAAACGCCGGCGCGAAATCGGTGACGATACGGCTCGCGCCTCGAGCCCTCTCAGTCGACGACGACGGGCGCGGGATCGCTCATGGGCTGCTCGACCACATCTTCGAGCCACGGTTTTCCACCACCACCAGCGGCTCCGGACTGGGGCTCGCGATCGTGCGGCGCATGGTGGAGGGGTGGGGGGCCGATGTCGCCGCGCAGAGCTCGCCGGGGAAGGGTACGACGGTGACGGTGCGTTGGCCCGGCTGACCGTGCCGCGTCTCTCCCCGGGGACGAGTCCGTCCTCTCGAGGGGCCACCTCGCCCGCGCCGGTGCGCCCGATCGGCCCGTTCGCGCGAGTCCTGGCTGGGCATACGCCTTGCTTTGAACGCATGGCAG
>JBDHCY010000471.1:0-2461 GCA_039591795.1 Gemmatimonadota bacterium
CTGACAGTTGTGTCCTACCTGGACGAGATTGTCGAGCTTCGAGCCTTCCGCGATGCGGGTGGCGCCCAGGGAGCCCCGATCGATGGTCGTATTGGCCCCGATCTCGACGTCGTCTTCGACCACCAGCCGGCCCACCTGCGGCACGGCCTCCCAGCGCCCCTGCTCGTCGCGTTCGTAGCCGAAGCCCGCGCCACCGAGCACCACGCCGGGTTGGAGTACCACACGATCGCCCAACACCGTCCGCTCGCGCAGTACGCAGCCGGAGTGAATGCAGCAGTCGACGCCGATACCGACGTCCTCATACAGGGTAACGTTCGCGTGAAGCACGCTGCGCGGTCCCACCCGCGTACGCGCGCCCACCGCACAGCCCGGTCCCACCGTGGCGTCGGGGTGTACCTCCGCTGCGGGATCGACCCAGGCGCTCTCGTGTACGCCGGGCCGGGGCCTGCTTGCCGGACGCAGCCGACGCACCGCCCGCGCGAAGTCGAGCCGCGGATTGGGAGAGCGAATCACCGGCCGCCCTCCCGCATCGAGCCCGGGGGGAGCGATCACGGCGCCGGCATGACTTCGGGCCAGCTCCTGCGCGAAGCGCTGGCCAGCCACGAAGGACAGCTCGAAGGGGTCGGCCGAGGCCAGCTCGGCGACGCCGTGGATCTCGACGTCGCCGTCGCCCTCGACCTCGCGCCCAAGCTCCGCCGCGAGCACCGCCAGGCGGATCGGCGCCACGAAGAGCTAGCGCGCGACGAGGACGGCGATCGGCGACGTGCGGATCACGGCGGCGGAGTTGCTTCCGAGGAAGTAGTCCGTGATCCGGTTGCGGCCGTAGGCGCCCATCACGATGAGCGAGGCGCGGACTTCGCGCGCGGAGTCGACGATCTTCACGTCGGGCCGCCCCAGAGTCGAGGAGATCTCTCGCACCGGCACCGGCAGCGACCCCACCAGGCTGCGCACCTCGTCGAAGCGGGCCACCGCGCGGCCCTTGTCCTTCGAGTCGACGAATACGTGCACGGGCTCACCGAGCTTCGTAGCCAGCTCGACGGCCAACGAGGCCGCCACGCGGGACCCGGGCGAGCCGTCGAAGGCCAGCACCAGCGGGCCCGCGAGCTGCGCACCCTCGGGCACGACCAGCGCCGACTTCCCCGTCTTGCGAACCGCCCCGTTGACCGTGGAGCCGATCAGCCCGGTGCGGAACTCCTTGTGCTGGCCGTCGCGCCCCAGCACCAGGATGTCGGCCTGCTGGGCGCGCTCCACGACCAGATCGTCGGCGATGCCCTGCAGGATCTCGCACTGACAGTCCACGGCCTCTGTCCGAGCCAGCTCCGCGATCCGCCGGCAGGCGGCCTCTGCTCGGCTCTTCAAGTAGTTCGCCATGGCGTCGTTGGGAGGCGACGCCACGCCCAGCCCGTCCTCCTTGAGGCCCTTGGCCAGGCGATCCTCGATCACGGACACGCCCAGCAAGCGCGCCTTTGCACGCGCTGCCAGACTCACCGCGAAGCGCTCGGCCGCCGAAGCGGCCTGTGAACCATCCGTTCCCGTCAAGATCGTCGAGATCATCCCATTCTCCGAATCGGCCCGTTCTGCCTCATAACTAGGAAATCAAGCGCCCAAGGGACGTGCCCCACAGGACGCGCATCATGCTCTTGATGCGATTCAGCTTCTTCCGCGAGTAGGGGTACCAGAGCGGCTCGCTTCTCCCGCCCATTCGATCGATCACGATCGATTGCGTCTGACAGAAGGCCTTGAGCCCGCTCTCGCCGTTCACTCGTCCTATGCCGCTCTGCTTCACGCCACCAAACGGCGACTCCGGCAGGCCGTAGGTGATCATGCAGTCGTTGACGACGACACAGCCCGACTCGATGGCCTTCGCCATTTCCGCGCCCTTGTGCTTGTTGCGTGTCCACACGTTGGCATTGAGCCCGTAACGCGAGTCGTTCGCCAGGCGCAGAGCCTCGTCGTCGTCGGACACCCGCATGATCGGAAGCACCGGCCCGAAGGTCTCGTCGCGCATGATGGACATGTCGTGGGTCACGTCGGAAAGGATCGTCGGCTCGTAGAAGAGACCTGACTCGTTGGGGTTGCGCCGGCCGCCGGCCAACACCCGTGCACCCTTGTTCACCGCGTCGCGCACGTGGGACTCGATCACGTCGAGCTGCGGCGGCCAGATGATCGCGCCCACATCGAACTCGCCGTCGGAGCCCTGGCGCAGGTTGGCGGTCTCCTCGACGCAAAGGCGCGTGAACTCGTCGACGACCTCGTCCACCACGTAGACGCGCTCTGTCGAGGTGCATACGTGGCCCGAATTCGTGAAGGCCCCGTACACTGCGCCGCGTGCTGCGCGCTCGAGATCGGCGTCAGCGCACACGATCATCGGGTCCTTGCCCCCGAGCTCGAGCGTGCAGGGAACGAGGTTCCGCCCGCAGACCTCTGCCACCTTGCGTCCTGTGGCGACGCTGCCCGTGAA
>JBDHCY010000472.1:0-2455 GCA_039591795.1 Gemmatimonadota bacterium
CTCGAGGCGCAGCTCCGGCTGCGCGCCCCCCGCCAGCTGCCCGCGGACGTGCGCGATCACGTGATCCTGTGCCGCTACGACGAGATTGCCCACGACCTGATCGAGCGCCTGGACGACCAAGGCATCCCGTACTGCGTGATCGAGCCGGACGCGGCAAGGGCCTCCGAGCTCAAGGCCGACGGCATCTCGGTGGTGATGGGGGACGTCGATGGCAGCGCCACCTACGAGGCCGTGCGCGTCTCAGGGGCCCGGCTCGTCGTCGCGAACCTGGGCGACGCCGTCAACACGAACATCACGCTGACGGTCCGCGAGAAGGCGGCTGACGTCCCGGTCGCGGCCTTCGCCGTGGACAAGGACTCGATCGACGTCTTGGAGCTCAGCGGTGCGACCTACGTCCTGGACCTCGGGCACCGGCTGGGGCAGCACCTGGCCACCCGCGTCACCGTCGGCACACCCCAGGCCCACCGGGTGGGTCGCTTCAAGGAGCTGGTGATCGCGGAGTTTCCGGTCCACAACACGCCTCTGGCGGGGCGCAAGGTCGCCGACTCGAACCTGAGGCGGCTCACGGGCCTCAACATCGTGGCCTATTCGGAGCGCGGACGGCTGCTCCCCGCCCGAGCGGACACCGTGCTCTCCGACTACAGCGTCGCGGTCGCCGTGGGGACCGACGCGCAGGTGCACTCCCTCGACGCGTTGTTCGTCATCTACGAACCCAACGAGAACCCGGTGCTGGTGATCGGCGGCGGCAAGGTGGGCCGGGCCGTCACCCGCGCCCTCCGGAAGCGGGAGGTGTCGGTACACATCGTCGAGCGGGACCCGGCGCTCCAGACGGCTCTTTCCCAGATCGCCGACCGGGTCTTCACCGGGGACGCGGCGGACCTCGACGTCGTGATGGAGGCCGGTCTCGCCGAGGCCCCGTCGGTCGTCCTCACCACCAACGACGACGCCACCAACATCTTCCTCACCATCTACTGCCGGCGGCTCAACCCTCACGCGCGCATCGTCAGCCGCATCACCCACGAGCGGAACCTGGAGGCCATCCACCGCGCCGGTGCGGAGTTCGTGCTGAGCTACAGCACCCTCGCCGTGACGTCGCTCATGTCTCTGGTGCACGGCCGCGAGCTCGTGCTCGTGGGCGAAGGCGTCGATCTCTTTGTCGAGCCCGTCCCGCAAGCGCTGGCCGGTCACACACTCGCCGAGACCGCGCTCGGAGCCCGGACGGGGCTCAACGTGGTCGCCGTCCAGAAGCCCGACGGCTCCGCCTTGAACCCCGTCGGCGAGACCGAGCTCGAAGCCGACCACGAGCTCGTGATGATCGGCACTGCCGAGCAGCACGCGGATTTCCGAAAGACCTTCGGATAGCCTTCGTTCGCCCGGTTGCCGATGCGGATGAATCCTCCGCGGCTTTGTTCGCCGTCGAGGAAGTCGAAGTAGACCGACTCGTTGAAGTTCGACTCGGGCCCGAGCGGGTGGGTGTAGTCGTCCTCGGGCGTGATGTTTCCGATGATCTTGGGCATTGGGGGTACTCCGTTTGACAGCCGGGAATCGATCAAGCCGTGCAGGGCGATCTCCAGGAATTACGCGCGTACGTCAGCGGTGTGGCAGATCGCCCCGATCGTCACCATCTCGAAGCCGCTGTCGCTGAACAGCTTCATCGCCGCCCGGTAGATCCGCTTCCGAATACGCCCCTTCTTGCGGGCTCGGCGATCGAGGGGGCGTTTTCGGCACCCTCAGTCGCGCGAGAGTCCCCCGATGACTGAACTGAACTGAATCGTCACCGGATCCGATTCCATCACTGGACTTCCATCCAATTTTGCGAGAGGATGTGGCGCCCTCGAGCTGGTGCGTCGCGAAGGAAGGCGCCCCCGAGACACTCTGAGCTTCGACAATGAGTGACCCCCAAGAACCCCAAACATGAGGAAGAATCGAAATGGGCCACGTGTTCCTTTCCGATAGCTGGTTCGAAGAAGTCGAGCGCCTTCGCGCCGAGGTCAACCCCGAGGTTCCCGCCGCAATCAAGGACCTCGTCATCAACATGGTCGTCAAGGACGGTCCCGACGGCGACATCGAGGCGCGCATGGACAGCGGCCGCTTCGTCAAGGGCCTCGCCGACAACGCTCCCACCAAGCTGATCGTTCCCTACGACATCGCCAGGAAGATGTTCATCGATCAGGACCAGAACGCCTCCATGCAGGCTTTCATGAGCGGCCAGATCACGGTCGAGGGCGACATGACCAAGCTCATGGCCATGCAGAGTGGCGGCCCTCCGAGCGAAGACGCCAAGAAAGTCCAGGACGCCGTCGTCGCGATGACCGAATAGCGATCTCGTCTCGTCCCCCGGTCTCCTCTACGTGGCATCGGGACTCGACGGGGCCGGCCTCTTCATGGAAGGGGCGATGTCGGTGGGCCACGCAGCCAACGACTGACCCGAAGTCAGCCACCGTACGGAGGCTGG
>JBDHCY010000473.1:0-2449 GCA_039591795.1 Gemmatimonadota bacterium
AAGATCGACGAGGCACGCTACCACAAGATCATCATCATGACGGACGCTGACGTCGACGGTGCCCACATCAGGACGCTTCTCCTCACCTTTTTCTACAACCAGATGCGGCCGCTCATCGAGGCAGGCTATGTCTACATCGCCCAACCCCCCCTGTTCCGCGTGGCCAAGGGGCGGGAGGAGTTCTACGCCTACGATGAGGGAGAGCGCGACCAATACGTCAAGCGCCTCGAGAACGGCGGCGGGAGGGGCGGTGTCGGCGTGCAGCGCTACAAGGGCCTCGGCGAGATGAACCCCGATCAACTCTGGCGTACGACGATGGACCCGGCGACGCGCACGATTCTCAAAGTCGAGATGGACGACGCCGTCGGGGCGTCAAATCTCTTCGAGACGTTGATGGGTGAAGAAGTCGAGCCGCGTCGAAAGTTCATCGAGGAGAACGCGAGGTTCGTGCGCAACCTCGACGTGTAGATCGACGAAGAGAACGATTCAGCAGGGGACGGGCGTTGCGGCGGATGCTGCGGCGCCCGTCGGTCTTATCCGATCAGTTTTCCCTCCAGCACCGTCACCGCCTGCCCGCCGAGGATCACGCGTTCGCCGGCGAGGCGCACGCGCACCACGCCGCCCCGCGCCGACGCTTGGAACGCGACCATGTCCTTCTTCCCGAGACGCTCGGCCCAATACGGCGCGAGGGCGCAGTGCGCGGAACCGGTAACGGGGTCTTCCGGCACCCCGGCAGCGGGGCCGAAGAATCGCGAGACGAAGTCGAACTCGCGCGCACGAGCCGTGACGATGACACCACGTTCCGCCGCGCGACCGAGGAGCGTGAAGTCTGGCGCGAGCCCCCGCACCTCGGCTTCCGATGCCACCTCGACGACCCAGTCCATGCGATTCTTGCCGACCCACCGAGGTTCGACCGCGAGTCCAGTGAGCAGGTCACCAGGAGCTTCGGCCGGTGCTGGCGACTCGCTGGGAAAGTTCATCTCGATCCACCCGTCCACTCGGCGCGCCGTGAGAAGCCCACTCAGCGTGTGAAACCGCGCTTCGGCGTCCGGGGCGAGGTAGCCCGCCTCCCACAACACGTGCGCGCTCGCGAGCGTCGCGTGGCCGCAGAGGTCCACCTCGACGGCCGGCGTGAACCAGCGGAGCGAGTACCCATCCTCATCCGCGACGAGAAATGCGGTTTCGGAGAGGTTCATTTCGCGAGCCACGTCTTGCATCCATCGATCGCTCTGCGGCGCCGGGAGGATGCAGACCGCGGCGGGATTCCCGGCGAACCGCCGATCGGTGAACGCGTCGACCTGAACGAGCGGAATGCTCATCGGGAAATGAACGCTCAGCGTTCGGACAGGGGCGGACCGAGGATCTCCGCGAGGATGATCCCGCGACGGGCGTCGGCTCGCTGGAGCCGGCCCTCCCGACGAGCCCCCTGGGGCTCTGAGAGCTCGCCGATGTACTTGTCGTGGAACTCCTTGTGGCTCTCGCGCCCGGAGGGCTCGAGCGTCTCGAGCGACACGGCCGTCGGCCGCTCGGGCCTACTAGGGGGCGCAGGATCTGGAAGGGCCCTCGGCTCGGTGCTACGTGGGGCCGTGTCAGCCTCTCGCAGGATGACGAGCTCCGGCGGGAAGACCAGCGGCTCCGGCTCGGGAACCTGCTGTTGATCGAGCCAGGGATCGCGTTGCGGCTCGAGCTCGGCAGGGCGCGGGGGAGGCCACTCGCGGCGCATCGGACGGCGCACATCGACTGGCTCCCGCGCCTCAGGCTCGGCTGTCTCGTCGGAATCCGGCACGGTGGGGGGCGGCAAGGGCCGCCGTGCCCTGGTTTGCTGCCGGCGGCGCCGGCGCGCCGAGGCGATCGTCTCCGCGAGCCATGCGATGAAGACGAGGAAGAGGAGAGCGCCCCAGTTGTCCACTCAGGCCTCCGGCTGCTTTGGCTCGTCGCCCTTCGCAATGCTGTGACGCATCTCGGTGTCGCTCTCGACGTTCCGGTAGCGGACGTAGTCCATGATGCCGAGGTTCCCGCTGCGGAACGCCTCGGCCATCGCGAGCGGCACCTCCGCTTCGGCCCCGACCACTTTGGCGCGCATCTCTTGCGTGCGCGCCACCATCTCCTGCTCTTCGGCCACCGCCATGGCGCGCCGCTCCTCAGCTTTCGCCTGGGCGATCCGCTTGTCGGCTTCCGCTTGATCCGTTTGTAGCTCGGCCCCGATGTTCTTCCCGACGTCCACGTCAGCGATATCGATCGAGAGGATCTCGAAGGCGGTCCCGCTGTCGAGCCCTTTGGCGAGAACCGTTTTCGAAATGTTGTCGGGATTCTCGAGCACCGCCTTGTGCGACGCGGCGGAGCCGATCGTCGAGACGATGCCTTCGCCGACCCGAGCGAGGATCGTTTCCTCGCCGGCGCCACCGACGAGGCGATTGATGTTCGCTCGCACGGTCACGCGCGCGATGGC
>JBDHCY010000474.1:0-2449 GCA_039591795.1 Gemmatimonadota bacterium
GATCACCATCCAGATGCCGAGAGCCAGGGCGACGATCGGAACCAGCCAGATGGCGGAGATGCGACGGCGCTCGCTGACGGTGGCCTTGGCCTCACTCATCGCTGTCTCCGAGCTGGTCCCAGATCAGCCGTGGGTCGAAGGCGTGGGCAGCGAGCATGGTAACGATGACGACCCCACCGAACGCAAGCGCCGCCGTACCTGGCGTGATGATGAGAATACCTCCCAATTGGATCAGCGCGACCAGAATCGCCACCACGAAGACATCCGTCATCGACCACTTGCCGACCAGCTCGGCGGCCCGGTAGAGCCGGGTCCGCTCGTGATGGGAGCTGGGCTGGCCGCGCGAGACGCTCCAGCAGAGCCAGCTCAGCGCGAAGAGCTTGCTGAGCGGCACCAGGACGCTGGCGATGAAGATCACCGCGGCGATCGGGTAGTCGCCGTGGTGGATCAGCACGACGACTCCGCCGATGATGGTGCTGTCCATGGCGCGGCCGAGCTGCTCGGTCGTCATGATGGGGAGCACGTTGGCGGGAATGTAGAGCAGCGAGGCCGTCGCCACGAGTGCCAGAGTGCGCTGGAGACTGTTCGGTTCGCGCAGGTGCAACGGCGCCCGGCAGCGCGGGCAGCGCTCGAGCTCCTCGGGGGCGACCTTCAAGCACACGTGACAGCACGCGAGCCCCTGCGCGGCCGCCGTGCCGGCGGGAAATTCGCTCATGAGGTGCAAACCTCGATCTCGTGCCACATCTGGAGCCGGTCGAGGCTGGAGAGGCTGGCGGTAAGACAGATGGCGAACCCCACGTACGCCCAGAAGGAGATGCCCAGCACCACCGTCGCCATCGCTGCGATCTTGACCAGACTGACCAGAACACCGATCACGAAGACTTCAACCATGCTCCAGGGGCTCAGCAGAAAGAGAAGCCGCCCGGCCGGAACCAGCCAGGGCGCCGGGATGCGGCGGCGAATCGGCACGATCAGCGCCACCAAGGTCGCGAGCATCAGCGCGGGGATGCCGACGATGGGCCCGAGCACCAGCACCGCGAGAGTCGCGTATCCGTCGTTGTAGAGCTGCACCGCGGTCCGGGGCAGGGTCATCACCTGCTCCAGGCCCTGGGCCTTGAACGCCAGGAAGGGGAACGCGTTGGCGAACACGAGCAGAACACACGCCGCCAGCGCGAACGCGAGCGTTCGCGTGAAGCCGTCGGCCGCGGGGGCAGTGAGAAGGTTCCCGCAGCGAGGGCACCCAGCCCGCTGCCCTTCGCCCAGCCCCCCGACCTCGACCAGCAGGTCGCATTCGATGCAGGCGGTGTGTTCCGCTGAGGGCGCGTTCAACTCGATCCTTCCGATTCGCCGAGAGCCAATCGTCTCGTCGGTCTCACCTGTCTCTGCGGCGTTTCGGCCCCGCTCAACCTTCGAGCGTAGCCCAACTTCAACGAAGTGTCGTTTCGAACGCCCAGATGGTTCTTGCCGAACAGGCCCGCACGCAGCCGTTCAGAGGGCCTCGAGGAGCGCCTGGGCTTCGCGTAAGTCGCGGGTGTCGTGGCCCTGGTCGAAGCTCCGATAGACCGGAGCGAGGAGAGCGCGGGCCCTGCCCGGGGGACCGTGTCGTACACGAGATCGCGGATCGCGCTGGGCATCCGGTAGGCGGAAGCCCTTCGCACGGCGCCGAGCGGTCTTTTGAAAGGGTAAGTCGGGAGGCGGTGTCTGATACGGCACGATACCAGGAACAGGGGCGTCAGTTCTCCGACGCTCCGGTGATCTCGTGGAACCAGCGGGCGTGGATCTGATCGTACAGGCCGTTCTCGACGATCCGCAGGATGGCGCGATCGAGCATCTCCTGGTATGGGCTCTCCTCGGGAAGCAGTAGCGCGGCCTTGGTTGTCAGGAAGCGTTGCCCGGCGAGAACGGCGCGGCCCTTTCCCTGGTGCCGGACGTAGTACGACCCCATTGCCCACTCGTGGACGATCGCGTCGAGCTTCCCGGCGGTCATGGCGTCAAAGAGATCGCCGGGCGTCTCGTATAGGATGGGGTCGACTCCTCGCCGGCGGATGCGCTCCACGATGGGGCTTGCGGCGAGGACTCCCACCTCGTGGCCGCGCAGATCCTCGACGGTCTGAATCCCTCGATCCAGGTGTCGCACGGTCACCACGGCCGTGATGCTGCCAATGAACAGGGTGACCAGGAACAGTGCCCCGAACATCCAGAGGAGTGCCAGGGCCCGCCCCAGGGCCCCTCTGGGAACGGCGTCGCCATATCCCACGGTGGTGGCGGTGACACAGGCCCACCAGAATGCGTCGTAGATGCCGTGGAGGTAACCGGGACGGAAGCTCGAATCGGGCCGCTTGCGCTCGATCAGCCAGATGGCGTGAGCGACCACGATCAGCACGAGAAACGCGACGCCGAGGAGCTCCAGGAGGTAGGTCGCTCGCAGGAGCGTCCGCAGCGACCGTGG
>JBDHCY010000475.1:0-3380 GCA_039591795.1 Gemmatimonadota bacterium
CGACGAGGTCGAACGGTACTTCGACCGTGTCGTGGTGCGCCGGGCCGAATGGGACACACTGGCGCTCCCGGAATCGGACCTCGTGGCGCTCGCGTCGGAGCTCCCGACGCCATTCGCCGAGGAAATGGTCTGTTCCTATTTCGAGACGGCACGGACCATTGGGCAATGGACGGCGGAACTCCACCTGGCGCTCGCGTCGCTCGACGATGATCCGGCGTTTGCACCGGAGCCGTTCACCACCCTCTATCAGCGATCGCTGTACCAGTCGATGCGTAACCTCACCAACAGGGTGTTCCACGTGCTCCGCGAGCGCATCCCGACACTTCCGGATGCCGTCCGCGGCCGGGCCGAGGAGGTCGCGGCTCTCGAGCCGGAGGTCCATCGCGCCTTTCGCGGAGTGACCGAACGCAAGCTCACCGCCCTCCGCACGCGCTACCACGGGGACTATCACCTCGGCCAGCTGTTGTATACCGGGCGCGACTACGTGATCATCGATTTCGAAGGCGAGCCGGCGAGGCCGATCTCGGAGCGGCGGATCAAGCGCTCGCCCCTGCGCGACGTGGCGGGGATGCTCCGGTCCTTCCATTATGCCGTGGAGTACGTGCTCGCGACCCGCGTGACCGGGGCGACGGTGCGTGAGGACGACGTCGGAGCGGTCACCCCGTGGGCGCAATACTGGTTCCGCTGGGCCTCGGCAAGCTTCCTGGCGGCCTACTTCGAGCGCGTCGGCGACGCCCCGTTCGTCCCGAAGACGGCGGACGAGCGCAAACTGCTCCTCGAGGCCTATCTCCTCGAGAAGGCCGTCTACGAGCTGGGGTACGAGTTGAACAACCGGCCCGATTGGGTGGGAGTGCCGCTCGATGGGATCGTCGCGCTCGTCCGCCCGGCCGGCACAGCATGATCGAGCCGTGGCGACGGGAGCCCGCGTGATGCGCGTCTGGCCCGCCCTCTGCTCGGCCCACGCCACCGGGGTCGAGCTGTGCCTCTTCGATCGTGCCGATGGCACCGAAACGGGTCGAGTTTCGTTGGCCGAGTGTACGGAGCACGTGTGGCACGCGTACCTGCCCGATGTACGCCCGGGGCAGTGCTACGGCTATCGCGTGCACGGTCCCTATGCGCCGGCCGAGGGGCACCGATTCAACCCGGCGAAGCTCGTGCTCGATCCCTACGCGCGAGCCATCAGCGGGACCATCAGATGGGATGACACGTTGTACGGGTACACGATGGGCGCCCACGAGGCCGACCTGTCACTCGATTCACGCGATAGCGCCGATCACCTGCCAAAATGCGTCGTCGTAGAGCCCGCGTTCACGTGGGGTGACGACGAGCGGCCCCGGGTGCCGTGGAACCGCACGGTGATCTACGAGTGCCACGTCAAAGGCATGACGATCAGACACCCGAAAGTACCCGAACCGCTCCGCGGAACCTATCTCGGTCTCGCCACCGATCCCGTCCTCGATCACTTCACTCGGCTCGGCGTGACGGCCGTGGAGCTCCTCCCCATCCATCACTTCGTCGCGGAACGGATGCTGATCGAGCGTGGACTCACGAACTACTGGGGCTACGATCCGATCGGCTACTTCGCGCCGGACGTCCGCTATGCGAGCGGCGGGCTCGGCCAGCAGGTCGGTGAGTTCAAGACGATGGTCAAGCGGCTGCATCGTGCCGGCATCGAGGTGATCCTCGACGTGGTCTTCAATCACACGGGGGAGGGCAACCACTTGGGGCCCACCCTTTCGTTCCGCGGGATCGACAACGCCACGTACTACCGACTGAGCCCGGATGATCGGCGCCACTACGCGGACTTCACAGGCTGCGGCAATACGCTCGACCTGCGCAACCCACGGGTGATGCAGCTCGTGATGGACAGTCTGCGCTATTGGGTGGTCGACATGCACGTGGACGGCTTTCGTTTCGATCTCGCGCCGACGCTCGGCCGGGGGAGCGACGATTTCGATCCGGCAGCGTCCTTCTTTGCCATGGTCAAGCAGGACCCCGTCGTGTCGTCGGTGAAGCTCATCGCCGAGCCGTGGGACCTGGGGCCGGGCGGCTATCAGCTGGGGAATTTCCCGGCCGGGTGGGCAGAGTGGAACGACAAATACCGTGACACCGTCCGTCGATTCTGGCGCGGTGATGGCGGCCAGGTCGCCGACGTGGCATTCCGTCTGTCGGGGTCCAGCGATCAGTTCGAGGGGAGCGGGCGCGGGCCGTGGACGAGCATCGATTTCGTGACGGCCCACGACGGATACACCCTGCGCGATCTCGTCAGCTACGAACAGAGGCACAACGAGGACAACGGCGAAGAAAACCAGGACGGCGTGGCCGACAACTGGAGCCGGAACTGGGGTGCCGAAGGCCCGACCGATGCGGCGCACGTGCTGCGGATGCGTGAGCGCATCGTGCGGAACCTCCTGTCGACCCTCGCATTCTCGCAAGGCGTGCCCATGATCTCCCATGGGGATGAGATGGGCCGCACGCAACGAGGCAACAACAACGCCTATTGTCAGGACAAGGAGCTGAGCTGGGTGGACTGGGAGCTGGACAGCGGTCAGCAGGAAGTGCTGGCCTTCGCCCAACAGGTCTTTGCGATTCGGAAGGCGAACCCCGTCCTACGTCGACGCATGTACTTCCGTGGCCGCTCGATTCCGGGCTTCGGGGCGAAGGACCTGACGTGGCTCCACCCCGACGGTCGCGAGATGACCGACGACGATTGGCGAGACGACAAAGCCCACGTGCTCGGAATGTTGATCCACGGCCAGGCCTCCGACGAGCGGGACGAGCAGGGGAGGAACGTTGGCGGCGAGACCATGCTTCTGCTCCTGAATGGAGGTGCCCGCTCGAAAGACTTCGTGCTCCCGAGACTTGCGGCGGCCGGGACCTGGGCGGAGATCCTGAACACTGCACGGCTCGGCGAGCGTCCCATCCGGGCTGAGACCGTGCATGTCGCAGCACATTCGCTGGTGTTGGCGAGCTTCCGGGCGGACGAATGAGCAGGCGACGTCGTGTGACACGACATGCAGCGGCGAGCGACGAGGTGATGCGTCTCGTTGCGGGCGATTCGTCCTCCCCACAGCTGGTGCTCGGGCCGCATCCGGTCGACGACGACGTGATCATTCGCGCGCTCCATCCCGATGCGACCAGCGCCGAGTGCGTGTCGTACGACGGGGCGATCGTTCCGATGACACAAATCGCAGATGGCGGGCTGTTCGAGGCAAGGCTTGAGCAGGCGCCGCCTGCGCCCCGCTATCGCTTGCGATTCCATCTTTCGAATGGGGCGGTGTGGGAGGGGGAGGATCCGTACCGCTTTCCCTCTGCGGTTGGAGCAATCGATCGCTACCTCTTCGCCGAGGGGACGCATCGGCGACTGTGGGAATGCCTCG
>JBDHCY010000476.1:0-2436 GCA_039591795.1 Gemmatimonadota bacterium
ACGTGTTCGTGCGCGGCATCGATGGGGCGGGGACGCGCGCGGGCTCGATTCGCGCCGCGCTCACGGCGAGCGATCACCGCGCGGTGTGGGCTGAGGTCGACGCCTAAGCGCGCTGACCACTGCGAGGTCAGGACCTCGAACGGTGTCCGGGTCGCTGGCCAGTTTGAAACCCGTTTCTGCCACGAGCACCTGAGCGTCTCCGCTCGCCCTCAGATGCGCACCGAGCAGGGCCGCGAGATCGACAGTCACCCTACCGTGACGGAATCCGGGCGGCTCACGCACGACCAGCACGCCGCGGACGAGCTCCACGTGTTTGTCCGGGATCTGCACGCGTAGCAGCTCTTCCGCGGTCATGCCCCTCCCCGCAGCCGCTTGATCTCCTCGAGCACCTCGATGTCGGCCGCGTCCTGTAGTCGGCCAGTGCGTTTCGAGGCGATCAGGTGGTCGATCGAGGCGGTGGGAATGCGGACACCTTCGACGGTGAACACCTCTGCTTCCTGGACGGCCTCGGCGTAGTGAACGCTCCACGCCACAGTGAGGACATCGACGCGTGGAGAGTCGCCAATGATCGTCACGGGTCGTGAGGCAACCTCTGCGGCGAACCACTCTTTGGCGAGGCCGAACCCGATCTCCCCCAGCGCCTCGAGCACGCGCGCCGCGTTGGGCTCGGTCGCCTCGATCAGAATGTCGACATCGCGAGTGGCGCGGGTCGTCCCCCACAGGTTCATCGCAGTCGCGCCCACCACGACATACCGCGCCTCGTACTCGTTCAACCGATCGCACACCTCCGCAACCCTCGTCTCGTATCGCTTCACGGCGCGAGGTCCTCGCGGCGCTTCCACTGCAGATAGTCGTCGTACCGGTCGAACTGCAGGAGGCGCCGGGCACCGCCGCGCTCTCGCGCCAGCGCCCCCTCGCGCGCAGTGCGTTCCGCCTCGCGCACGCGCTCTTCGGGAGTGAGCGCCAGGTCCGCTTCCAACTGCGCCTGCCGACTGGCACCGAGCCCCGGCCGCGCCGCGTACGGTGACGCCACCGGCTCGCGCACGACCCCGCCGGCCCGCGCGGCAACTTCGGCAGGGCGCGCCAGGTACTCACGCAATGCCTCCACCAACAGCCAGCTCCGCGATCGGTCCAGCTCCCGAGCGCGACGATCTGCCGCGCGGAGCACGTCGCGCGGTATCGTGATCGAAATGGGGACGACCTTTGCCGCCATGACCTGTCCTATGATCAAATCATATGTTATATGATAGCTAGAGGACGCCTGGAATCAAGAGCGGCACGATCCGCGGGAAGGGTTGGAAGGAGCCGTCCTTGGACCGTCCTACACCGTCCTCGACCGTCTCAGACCGTCTCGACCTCTACCGCGTGCCCCTGATCTGCCGGATGGTGCGGAGGTGCTCCCGGTACGTCCTGGAGAACAGGTGGCGCTTGTTCCACCCCCCCACGAAGTACAGATAGTCCGTCTCGGCGGGGTAGAGCGCGGCCCTGATGTGGACGACGGCTGGCTGCCCGATCGGGCCAGGTGGCAAGCCGTCGATGCGATAGGTGTTGTACTCCGATTCCACCCGGTAGTCGCGGAAGGTGAGACGACGGCGCTCCCCCAGCGCGTAGATCACCGTGGGGTCGGCCTGGAGTCGCATCCCGCGGTTCAGCCGGTTGTGGTAGACCGACGACACGACGAGCCGCTCGTCGGGATGTGGCATCTCCCCGGCGATGATCGAGGCAAGCGTGACCAGCTCGTCGCGGGTCACGCCGAGCGAGTCGAGGCGCGTGTTCCAAGTGGTGTCCCACCTGGCCTCGAATGTGTCCGCCATCTGCGTGAGCACTTCCAGCACAGGCGTCGCGTGGAGCACGTAGTACTCGGTTGGATAGAGGTAGCCCTCGATGGTCGCACCGCGGGTGGCCACACGCGCGCGCAACGCGGAATCGTGGGCGGCCGTGATCAGATCCTCCGGTGCGATGCCCACCTTCTCTTCGAGCTCGAGCGCCAACTCGTCGAGCGTCATCCGTTCCCGCACGACGACTTTGCTCACCGGCGGGGCGCCTCTCCGCAGGGTCGCCAGCACGCGCCCCATCGGTCGTCCCGGCTCGAGCTCGTAGATCCCGGGTTGGATCCCACGGTGCCGGCGGCCCATCCGCGCGAACCGCTCGAACCGACTGGCCGACCTCACGATTCCGTTTGCCGCGAGCGATTCGGCCACCACTGTGAGGGGTGCGCCAGGGGGAATGTGGACCCAGACGGCATCGCCACGGACCAGGGGCTGGCAGGCCGCGACCGCCCACACCCCGGCGATTGCGACCCACGAGACCCGCCCGCGCCAGCCCGTCTGGCAACCCATTCGCACGTCGGCACGCGTCATCGACATAGAAGGCAATGATGGAAAGCCCGGGCGCGGGTGGATGTGACGCAGCTAACATTCATGCCCTGGCGCCTCG
>JBDHCY010000477.1:0-2993 GCA_039591795.1 Gemmatimonadota bacterium
CATGCGTCATCGGATTGGTTGCCGGCCGCGACGGCGACGGTCAAGCCGGCACCGACGGCGTTCTGAATCGCATCGTTCAATGCGCTCGACCCGCTGCCACCGAGACTCAGGTTCACGACGGCTGGGAGCACTCTGTTCTGCGTAACCCAATCGAGAGCGGCAATGATGCGCGTATACGAGCCCCATCCGTTGCAGTCCAGTACGCGGACGGAGTGTAAGGTCGCCTGTTTGGCGACTCCATACGTCTCCCCGCCCACGATTCCCGCGACCGTCGTGCCGTGCCCGTTGCAGTCCTCTGTGCCGTACCCGTCGTTGACGGCAGTGTAGACACCGTTGGCTCGGCCGCCGAAGTCAACATGCGTCGTACGGATTCCGCTGTCCAAGATGTACACGTGGACACCGGCGCCGGTCGCCGAGTAGGCGTAGCTGCCGTTCAAGGGCAGGTTGGCTTGGTCGATTCGATCCAGTCCCCATGAGGGGTCGGGCTGTACGTCGAGGAGCTGCACCCGCAAATCCGGCTCGATGTACGCCACGTGGGGACTGTTCCACAGTGCTTCGAGCGCCTGGTCCGGCAAGTCTGCTGCGAAGCCCTTCAACACGGCCGAGTACGCAAAGCGCATGCGGCCCTTGTTGTCGTCGACCAGTCGTTTCGCGAGCCCGGGAGCGTCCGACACGTGCAGGCCGCGGCGATCACAAACGTGGCGATGATAATCGTGAGATGCCGACTGAGCACGGGCCGGCCGCGCAGCGAGGTGAGCACCATGACCCCTCCAGAGTGCGGCGGCCCGACCGGCATGGCGCGCACCCCCTGTGCTCTCGCCGTAGCCTCGTGGCTTTGCGTCCCCGCCTTTCGACGGGTTTGCCTTTGTCGCGGAGCCCTGGAAGGGAGCGCGATCGTGCCGTGTTTCTCCCGTGGCCATCGCAAAATGCGGGCCCGTTCGGAGGTTGGAACGACGGAATGCAGCGCCTCGCTTGGCGCAGCGCACTATTCTAAGTCGCTGTGATGACTGAAGATACGCGACTCACGGGCGGTCGATTGCCTCACCCGGAGGGCACGACAACCGCTCTGTAGATCGTTCAGAGACTCGACGTACCGGTCTGCTGGCAGAGCGAGCGCCGTGGCAACTCGCGAGCATGGCAGGCAGGACCGGAGGGTCCGGGCATGGCCATGAGCAGGCTGACCTGTCTCCCACCTCGTCCCTAACTCCCCCCACCACAGAGCCACGGCGCCTCCACACGGGCATACCCCACACGCGGCAGGATCTCCACCCCCGCCAACGTGCCTCCCCATAACGCGATCGCGAGCGCGAACACGTGAGCGATCCCCATCCGACGCTGGAACGATGCGAAACCGGCCCACCCACCGGCAATGACCACGACGGACACACCAGCCAGGTAGAGACCAAGAGACACACCGCACGACTGAGGGTAGGGCCAGAGAGGAACCGCCACGGCGACGAGCACCCCGAGAGCGACACGCCCCCACACCCCGGCCGGCGTCAGCTCCGACGCGGCCGCGCCGTGAGGTCGGTGCATGGACGGTGAGCTCGGTCGCGACGCCGACCGGGCAACCACGCTCGATGGTGGGTATTTGAGCTGACGGAGGAGGCGATCGACCTCCAACGCCATCCGCGAGTCGGTGTCGGGCTTCGGATAGGCAGGCACCCTGGTCCTCAGATCGGTAGACGGAGGCGATCGTTCGGTGGGCGCACTGCTGAGCTACTGCATTGGGTCACTCCCGGCGGTGACTCAGGTCACGCCGAGCTCAGCGTCCCATGCCCGGCATCTCCCGCGGCGTCTCGGTGATCGAGGACTTGGCGTCCCCGCCGTGCCCCGTGAGGACGGCCTCCGTGCCGTCCGACCCGGTGAACTTCAGCAGACCGAACGGCACGTCCATGGAAACCCACGCGTCGCCCTCGTTCGTCCTGAAATGGAGCGCGTTGAAGGTCCCCGCCGGGACCGTCACACTCTCCTTCCCCAGCTGCTGTGCAGCCGCACACTCCTTGGCGCTCTGGGCCGTAATGTCTGGCGGCATGGCGCGCCCCATCATCCCGATCATCTGTGCCGGCATCTTCACGGCCGGTTCGTTTCCCGACTTCATGACGAGTGCCTTGATCTCGCTGGCCTCGAACGGGTAGCTCGGCACCAACCACTGCATGATCATCGCGCCCTCAGTGCTCGCCAACTTCATTTCATACCAGTAGTGATCTCGCCCGCCGGCTGCCTCGGAGCCGACGATGGCCATGCGCATGTCGGCAGGGCCTTTTAGCTGCGGACTCGACATCTGATACTCGGCCCACTGGCCGACCACCACGTCCTTGATGGCTGTGCAAGGATCCACCTCGCTTTGGGAGGCGAGAAGGGTCGGGATGAGCGTCAGGCTGACAGCAGCAAGAGCGGTTCGGATCATGAAGGTCTCCGGCGTGCATGGATGGAGGCGCGCTTTTGGAACGTCGCATGTCCCACCGGGGAGGTCAAGACGCGGCGGTACCACCCGGTGAGCAAGCGGCTAACTTGTAGCACATCTAGGAGGCCACAGATGGCAAGATTCCCACGTGGACGTTTCCTCTGGTACGAGCTCATGACCACCGATCCCGACGCGGCGATCGCGTTTTATCGGAAGATCGTTGGGTGGGGGCTCCTCCCATGGGACCAGGATCCGTCCTATCGCATGTTCACCGCCGCCGGAACGCCGGTTGGCGCAGTGATGACACTCCCCGAGCAAGCCCGCGAGGCGGGCGCCCCACCCCACTGGCTGTTCTATGTCGCGGTTCCCGATGCCGACGCCGCCGTGCGCCAAGCAAAGAGCCTTGGCGGAAGCGCGTACGTGGAGATGGAGATACCATCGGTCGGTCGTTTCGCCGTGCTCGCCGATCCCCAAGGGGCGGTCTTCGCAGTGATTCAGCCAAGTGAAGACTCGAGCGATCACGACGGAGCGAAGGCACTCGGTGAGTTCTCTTGGAACGAGTTGGCCACCACCGACTCGAAGGCGG
>JBDHCY010000478.1:0-2430 GCA_039591795.1 Gemmatimonadota bacterium
CGACCTGCTCGTGGTCAATACGATTCGAACCCTTGCGATGGACGCCGTGCAGAAAGCCGCGTCCGGCCATCCTGGGGCGCCGATGGCGCTCGCGCCGCTCGCCTACACCATCTGGTCGCGCCACTTGAAGCACCATCCGGCGCTCCCGCAGTGGCCGGATCGCGACCGGTTCGTGCTCTCCTGCGGCCATGCGTCGATGCTGCTCTACTCGCTCCTCCACCTCTCGGGCTACGACTTGCCGATCGAGGAGATCTGGAACTTCCGGCAATGGGGGAGCCGAACGCCCGGTCATCCCGAGCACGGGCTCACCGCCGGCGTCGAGACGACGACAGGTCCGCTCGGGCAAGGCGTGGCCAACGCCGTGGGGATGGCGCTCGCCGAGGCACATCTCGCGGCGACGTACAATCGGCCGGGGCATGCGATCGTCGACCACCGGACCTACGCCATCCTCTCCGACGGCGACGTCATGGAGGGAATCTCGCATGAGGCGAGCGCGCTCGCGGGTCACCTGGGGCTGGGAAAGCTCATCTGCTGCTGGGACGACAACCGGATCACGATCGACGGAGATACGGCGCTCACGATGAGCGAGGACGTCGGCGCGCGATACGAGGCGTACGGGTGGCACGTGCAGCGTGTGGCCGACGGGAACGATCTGGATTCGCTCCATCGGGCGCTCAGAGCGGCGGAGCAGGCGACTGAGCGACCGTCGCTCATCGTGGTGCGAACCGAGATCGGGTACGGAAGCCCCAATCGCGCCGGCACCGCGAAGGCCCATGGCGAGCCGCTCGGTGCCGACGAGGTGGCCCTCACGAAGACGAACCTCGGGTGGGAGTGGACGGAGCCGTTCCACGTGCCGCTCGAGGCGGCAGCGCGGTTCCGGACGCTCGTCAAGCATGGTGTCGACGACGAGCAAGACTGGCGAGCACGGTTGGTCGAATACCGGCGCGCGCATCGGGACCTGGCGGCCGAACTCGAGCGGCGGTGGCAGGGCCGGCTTCCAGAGCGGTGGGATGCGGAGTTGCCCAAGTTCTGGGCCGGCGAGGCACTGGCAACGCGCCAGGCGTCGGGGCAGGCTCTGAATGCGATCGCGCGTCGGGTGCCCGAGATGATCGGCGGATCGGCCGACCTGGCGGGTAGCAACAACGTCATCATCGCCGACGGCGGCGACGTCGCGGCGTCGCACCTCGAGGGGCGCAACATCCGCTTCGGTGTGCGGGAGCACGGGATGGCGGGGGTCGCCAACGGACTCGCCCTTCACGGCGGTGTGCGACCGTTTGCGGCGACCTTTCTCATCTTTTCCGACTACATGCGGCCGGCGATTCGGCTTGCGGCGTTGATGGAGCAACCGGTCATCTACGTGTTCACGCACGATTCGATCGGACTCGGCGAGGACGGTCCGACGCACCAACCGATCGAGCAGCTCGCGGCGTTACGCGCGATTCCCAACCTCGTCGTGATCCGTCCGGCCGACGCGGCGGAGGCCGTCGAGGCGTGGCGGGTGGCGGTGGAGCGGATGCGCGGGCCCACGGCGCTGGTGCTCACCAGGCAAAAGGTGCCGGCACTCGACCGCACGAAGCTCGCGCGTGAGGCCGGGCTCCGCCGCGGAGCGTACGTGCTCGCGGACGGGCGTACCGGCGCGCCCAAGGTGGTGCTCGTGGCGTCGGGCTCAGAGGTGCACGTGGCGCTCGAGGCGCGGGAGATCCTCGAGGCCGAGCAGCGGCCCACGCGTGTCGTGAGCATGCCCAGTTGGGAGCTGTTCCGTGCGGAGCCCGAAGAGTATCGAGACACCGTGCTCTTGCCTGACGACGGTGTGCACGTGGCGGTCGAAGCGGCGAGTCCGATGGGTTGGCGCGAATGGGTGGGCGATCGCGGCGTCGTCGTCGGGCTCGACAGGTTCGGCGCGTCGGCACCATGGAGCACGCTCTATCGCGAGCTCGAGATCACCGCGGAACGGGTGGCCGAAGTGGCGAGGGAGCGGCTGTGAGCGAGCGAGAGACCGTCGGGTTCATTGGGCTTGGTGCGATCGGGCGACCGATCGCCGTGCACGTCGCGCGCGCGTTCGAGACCATCGTCTGGAGTCGGACACCTGAGCACGCGGCGGCGTTCGCGGCGGAGACCGGTGCCACGGTGGCGGCAGACACGGCCGAGTTGGTGAACTGCTGCGACACGGTGGTGACGTGTCTACCGACGTCGCAAGAGGTACGCGAGGTCGTCCAAGGGACGGCGGATCACTGGCGCGCCGGCCACGTGTTGGTGGATCTCACCTCGGGCGATCCTCTGGCGTCGCAGGAGATGGCCGCGTGGCTCGCGCATCGGGGTGCGGGGTTCGTGGACGGACCGGTGAGTGGTGGGGTAGGGGGTGCGGTGAAGGGAACGCTCACGGTGATGATGGGCGGTGAGGAGCCGTGGCTCACGCGGGCGGAGTGGATC
>JBDHCY010000479.1:0-2425 GCA_039591795.1 Gemmatimonadota bacterium
AGCGCGGTCGCAGCATGGCAAGCGCAGTTCACGGCACGAGACACGATCGCGCACTGATTCGTGTGAGGGAGTCAGTCAAAGATGGTCTAAGACGGACTGGGACGGCGTAGGACGGTCCGAGACGGTCCAGGACGGCGCGAGTTGCCGGCCGTCCTTTACCGTCTTCCACCGTCTCCTACCATCCGCCACGCGTACAAGACGACTCCTACCGCCACTGCCAAATTCAGACTGCTCACTCCCGGCTGCATCGGGATGCGCAGCCGGGCGCTCGCGCTCCTGAGTAACTCGTCGCTCAACCCGTCTCGCTCCGATCCGAACGCAAGCACGGCATCATTCGGTATCAAGTCGGCACGCAGCTCGTCGCCGTCCGGATCGAAAGCGACGATCGGGCGATCGATAGCGTCCGTGCCCTGCAGCGTGACGACCGGGATGGCGAAGTGGAGGCCGGCGGCTCCACGCACTACGGCGGGCTCCCACGGGTCTGCACCCCCCAACACCACCACTCCCCCAGCGCCTGCGGCGGCGGCCACGCGAATGCATGCGCCAAGGTTACCACGGTGCTTCGGCTGTTCCAGCAGCACGAGCGGACCGTGATCGGTTGCGGCCAGGGCCTGCGTCGCGTCGTACGAAGGACGGCGGGCGACTCCCCAAACGCCGGTCCAGTGTGGTCGCACGGTCGTGTGAGCATCGACGTCTCGCCGATCGGCCACACATGCACGCGCTTCCAGCGGCTCCAGCACATCCGCGGCCAGAGCACCGGCGAGTGCACCTAATCGATCCGACGACGTCACGACGACGAGCAAGAGCTCGGCGCCGAACCGGACGGCATGCTTCAGTGCGTGGAACCCATCGAGGAACACGAGGGACGGATCTGCGAGCGATGCCTGAAGGAGTCGCAGATCGTCGGCGGTCGCGGGTCGCATGACGAAGGAGATCTCGAGCGGCTTGCCGCGAGATCGGCAAGCCCCCGAAGCCGGTCAGTCGGGAAGTCTGAGCGCTGCCAGGGAGCCGGGGTGGCCGCCGCCACCGATCGCCACCACGATGTACTGGCGACCCTGGTGCATGTACGTCATGGGCGCAGTCACCGTGGGCGCGGGAAGCTCCACGACCCCCAACTCCTCTCCGGTGCGCTTGTGGACCGCGTGGAACCGCGGCCTGCCCCGCCGACCCTCCCCGTACATGAGCAGGCTGCGTGTCACCAACTTCGTCGCATGCGAGCGGGTGCCCGTATTGGGGAGGTCGACCCCGCGGAGGCGCTCGTGGTTCGCGATCGACTCGGGCGTGTCGCCGTTCGGGATCCACCACAGGTGCTCGCCCGTGTTCAAGTCAATGGCCGTGATCCGACCGTACGGTGGCTTGAACAGCGGCAACCCGTCGACCTGACTCAGGCCGCCCGGACCGACCGTGACCCAATCCACGTTCGAGCCGGGGTCGACGCTCGTGCCGGGAATCAGGCGAGGTGCGCTGCACCCCTTTTCGGAAGCCACGTACAGAATGCCCGTCTCGGGGTCCACGACGGCACCGCCCGGGATATTTGCACCTCCGTTCGCGCCGGGACAATGCACTGCCGTCTTGGTCCCGGCAACCGAGTCTGCGACCGATGGTGGATTGAACAACGGACCCATGCGGAACCCCGAGAGGAACTCCAGCGCCCCCCGGCGCAGCTCCGGCGTAAAATCGATGAGGTCCCCTTCGGTGAGGCCTTGCATCTCGAACGGGGCCGGCCGCGTCGGGAACGGTTGCGTCGGCGAGGTGTGTTCGCCGGCGACATCGGACTGCGGTACGGCCCGCTCCTCGATCGGCCACACCGGTTCTCCGGTTGCTCGATTCAGCACGTACGCGAAGCCCTGCTTGGTCGTTTGTACGAGTGCCGGGACCACGCGCCCGCCCAGGGTGATGTCGACCAAGTTGGGTGCCGTCGGGTTGTCGTAGTTCCAGATGTCGTGATGCACGGTCTGGAAGTGCCATGCGCGCTCTCCGGTGCGCGCGTCCAGCGCGAGGATGCTCGTGGCGAAGAGGTTGTCACCCGGGTGGAACCCGCCGAAGTAGTCGATCGTCGGGGGATCGGTGACGACGTAGACGAGACCGCGCTCGAGATCGGCCGACATCGGCGCCCATGCCGAGACGTTCCCCGTGTACGACCAGGCGTCGCTCTCCCACGTCTCGTGGCCGAACTCACCCGGCTGCGGAATGACGTTGAACCTCCACAAATGCGTCCCGGTCCGCGCGTCGTAGGCCAAGATGTTTCCAGGCACGTTTTCTTTGCGCGTCTGGTAGTAGCCCTGTTCGTGCGAATTGCCCACGACGACGACACCGTTCACCACGATGGGCGGCGAGGAGTTCGTGATATAGCCCACGTCCACCGGGAGGCCGCGGTCGCGATCGTGCGGCCAGTCACCGAGGTCGGCGAGGAGGTCGACCGTTC
>JBDHCY010000480.1:0-2419 GCA_039591795.1 Gemmatimonadota bacterium
GCTTCACGCGGTATTCGATGGAACCGGCCACGGGCGCCACTTGCGAGAATTGCGTCCGCTCGGCGATCGCCCGGCCAAGCTCCAACTCCGGATTCACCCCTTCGTCGACCTTCGGAAAGAGCTTGAGCACCAACCGGTCGCCGTAGCCGAACGAGCTGTTGCTCTGCTCGGCGCCCATGTGGCGCGGCACCAGCGCACCGACGTCGCTCCCGTGAAGGCCACGAAACGCGCGCGTCCGCCGGCCGGCGACCTCACCACCCTCCCCTCGGAAGCGGCGCTGCCGCGCGATCGTCTCGAGGAGCGCCACCGCGGCTTCGGCCTCTGCCCCGGCGTCATGCAGCACGCCGCGCAGCTCACCGCCGCGGTGCTTGACGACCAACCGGGCTATCACCGACCCGCCGGCCACCGTGTTGAGGTGCTCCGCCCGTTCACCGGTCGCGAAGGCGAGGAGGAGGAGGTACGTCTCGGGCGCCCCCTCGGCATAGCTGACGCGTACGAACGCCAGCCGCACCTCGTCCTCCCCGACTGGGAGGGGTACCGCGTCCACCAGGGTCACGCCACTGACGGTTCGGGCTTTGCCCCCGAACCAGCGGCATGAGGCGAGGTACGCTGGAAGGGCGTTGGCGAGCGCTCCCCACCCATCGTTGTCGAGCACCGCCTCCCAGGTGCCGTCCACCGTGATCTCCGGGAGCGGCACGGCTCCGGCGGTCACGTCACCGAGCCGTTCGGGCACCAAGTCGAACCAATAGAAATCATGTGCGCCGAGCGTGAGGAGGTAGGGGAGCTCGCCGATTCGGGGGAAGGGCGTGCCGCCGAACAGCTCCATTGCGATCATTCCCTGATACGCGGACAGATCGAGCTCTACGTACTGAACGAAGCGGGAGAGGTTGGCCACGATCAGGATCACGTCGTCGCCGAGGCGGCGGATGAACGCCAACACCTTCCGATTGCCTGGATGCAGGAACTCTATGCTCCCCCGGCCGAAGACGGGATGATTCTTCCGGAGCGCGATCAAGCGCTTGGTCCACCAGAGGAGCGAATGCGCGTTGTTCTGCTGCGCCTCGACGTTGACGGTCTCGTAGTGGTATTCCGGATCGATGACGACGGGGAGGTAGAGCCGCTGCGGATTGGTGCGGGAGAAGCCGGCGTTGCGATCGCTGCTCCACTGCATCGGGGTGCGCACGCCGTTGCGATCGCCCAGGTAGAAGTTGTCCCCCATGCCGATCTCATCGCCGTAGTAGAGGATCGGCGTGCCTGGCAGTGAGAACAGGAGACCGTTCATCAGCTCGATGCGACGCCGGTCGTTCCCGAGGAGCGGCGCGAGCCGGCGCCGGATGCCCAGGTTGATGCGGGCTTCGGGGTCGTGTGCGTAGACCCGGTACATGTAATCGCGCTCCTCATCGGTCACCATCTCGAGCGTCAGCTCGTCGTGGTTGCGGAGGAAGAGCGCCCACTGGGACGTCTCCGCGATGGCCGGCGTCTGTTGGAGGATGTCCACCACCGGATAGCGATCCTCCATGTGCAGGCCCATGAACAACCGCGGCATGATCGGGAAATGAAAAGCCATGTGGCAGCCGCGGCCGTCGCCCAAGTACGCGACGGCGTCTTCGGGCCACTGATTCGCCTCGGCGAGGAGCATCCGATCATCGAACTTGCGGTCCACGTGCGCTCGGAGCTTCGCGAGGAACGCGTGGGTCTCGGGTAGATTCTCGCAGTTCGTCCCCCCCCGCTCGTAGAGGTAGGGCACGGCATCGAGTCGCAGTCCGTCGACCCCGAGCTCGAGCCAGAAGTCAAGGGCTCGGAAGACGGCCCGCTGCACGCTCGGGTTCTCGTAGTTGAGGTCGGGCTGATGCGAGTAGAACCGGTGCCAGTAGTACGACCCGGCAACTGGGTCCCACGCCCAATTCGACGTTTCGAAATCCTTGAAGATGATCCGAGCTTCCTGGTACTTGGTCGGGTCATCGCTCCAGACGTAGAAATCGCGCCACTTGCCGCCCGGGCGATCGCGACGGGCCCGCTGGAACCAGGGGTGTTGGTCCGACGTGTGGTTCAGCACGAGCTCGGTGATCACTCTCAGGTTCCGACGGTGAGCCTCGCGGACAAAGGCCCGCACGTCTTGCAGAGTCCCGCACTCCGGATGAACCTCGGTGTAGTGCGAGATGTCGTATCCGTCGTCGCGAAGCGGTGACGGATAGAACGGCAGAAGCCAGAGGGCGGTGGCGCCCAGGTCCTGCAGGTAGTCCAGCTTTTCGGTGACCCCTCGGAAGTCTCCGATTCCGTCGCCGTCGGAGTCGTAAAACGACCGGACGCGGAGCTCGTAGATGATCGCGTCTTTGTACCAGGGCGCGCCGCTCACTCGACCTGATCTCGTTCTTCCGGAATCCGTATCACGCGGAGGATGTGTGCGACCTGCTCCGTC
>JBDHCY010000481.1:0-2403 GCA_039591795.1 Gemmatimonadota bacterium
AGGAACGCGGCCAGTCGCAGCTGCTCCTGCTCCTCGCCGGGCAGTCCGAGGCGCTCTGCGATGAGGCCGGTGTAGAACGCGACACGGCGGGCGTGCCCGCGCATGAAGCGATCCTTCGCCTCGATGGTCTCCGCGAGCACCTCCAGGAAGCCGGCCGTCCGTATCGGGTCGCCCGTGGGAGTCGCTTCGCCGCCGCGGGCGAGCAGGCTGCCGAGCTGGTCCTTGAGCTTCTGGCTGCGGTGCAGCTCGGCGAGGATCGCCTGGGCCTCGCGGTCCTTGCCCACCACCTGACCGATCTGCTCGAGAAAGGTCACGAGCCCCGTGCGCGCGCGGCGCCGCGACAGCGCCCGCGTCACTGCGGTCGTCACCTGCACCATGTCGAAGGGCTTCTCGAGGTAGTCGCAGATCCCGTAGCGGATGCCCTCGGTCGCGCTCTCGACGGAGCTGCAGCCCGTGATCACGATGATCTCGGTCTGGGGGAACTCCTCGTGGAGGGTGCGCATCAGCTCGCGCCCGTCGAGCCCGGGCATCTTCAAGTCGAGGGTCACCACGTCCACGGGCTCGGAGCGCAGGATCGCGAGGGCTTCGCTGCCGCTCGCGGCGGTGCGGACGTCGTGGTTGGACGTCAGGATCATGCGCAGCGAGTCGCGGGGACCGCGCTCGTCGTCGACGATCAGCACACTCGGCTGGCGCGCTTCGGCCATGGGGACTCCGGGACGTGTTCGGGGAAAGAACTTCGCAAGACCCGTGCCCGCTGCCGTGCGAAGCCCCGCGACGTCCGATGTGCCCGAAATCACAAAGGAAATCGGCACGGGACGAACTCCCGATCGTGACCCGGATCACACTTCCAGCGTTCCATCGCGAACACGGGATCGGCAGGAGAACCTACAACTGACCGGAATATCTCGATGAATCCAGGGTGTTCCGATGCGAACGGGAGATCCCTGCGAACGCGTTCGCTCAGGAGCGCGGCTTCAGGTCCAGCCGATCCATTCGCAGCTTCAGGCTCCGACGCGTCACGCCCAGGCGCTCGGCGGCCCGCGTCTGGTTCCAGCCCGTGGCATCCAGGGCCTCGAGCAGCAGGGATCGCTCGAAGTCGGCGACCGCCTCCTCGAAGCCGAGCCGACCCGACCCGACCGCCTCGCGCAGCGACTCGAGGCGGCCCGAGCGCACGATCGTCTCCGGGAGGTCTTCGAGCTCGAGCACGTCGCCTTCGGCCAGGGCCACCGCCCGCTCGATGGCGTTGCGCAGCTCGCGCACATTGCCGGGCCACTGGAAGCGCTCGAGGGCAGCGACTGCGCCGGCGGAGATGCGCCGCGGTCCCCGACCCGCCTCGTCCCGCGCCCGCGCCAGGAAGTGGTCGGCGAGCAGCCGCACGTCCTCGCGCCGCTCCCGCAGCGGGGGCAGCTCGATGGGGACGACGTTCACCCGGTAGAAGAGATCCGCGCGGAAGCGACCCTCGGCGACGTCTCGCTCGAGGTCGCGGTGGGTGGCGACGACGAGGCGCACGTCGACGTCGATGGCCTCGCCCCCGCCCACGCGCTCCACTCGGCGCTCCTCGAGGGCGCGCAGGAACTTCGCCTGGACGGCGCCGTCGAGCTCGCCGATCTCGTCGAGAAAGAGCGTGCCGCCGTGGGCCGACTCGAAGCGACCGATGCGGCGCTCGCGCGCTCCGGTGAAGGCGCCCCGCTCGTGCCCGAAGAGCTCGCTCTCGATCAGGCCCGCCGGAATCGCCGCGCAGTTCACCGCCACGAAGGGTGCGTCGTGACGCGGCCCCAGGGTGTGGATGGCGCGGGCGACCAGCTCCTTGCCCGTGCCGCTCTCGCCGTGGATCAGCACCGTCGCGCGGGAATCCGCCACGCGGCGGATCGCGCGAAACACCTCGCGCATGCCCGGGCCGCCTCCGAGCAGGTCTCCCACGCGCTCCGTCTCCTGGACCTGCGCGCGTAGCGCCAGGACCTCGCGCTCGAGGTCGCGCCGCTCCAGGAGCTGGCGCACCTTGATGCGCAGGGCCTCGATCTCGAACGGCTTCGTCACATAGTCGACGGCGCCGCGCTTCATCGCGTCGACGGCGGTCGCGACACCGCGGGCCGCGGTCACCACGACCACCGGCGGCGCGTCGAGCGTGTTGTGGAGCTCGGCCAGCAGATCGAGCCCGCTGCGTTCGGGCATCACGAGGTCGAGCAGCACCAGGTCCGGGGGCTGGTCCGCGATCGCGTCGAGCGCCTCGGCGACGGACCCCACCGCCTCGACCGCGCACTCGCCGTCGAGAATCATGCGGAGCGACTCCCTCACCCCGGGCTCGTCGTCGACGACCAGCACCCGCCCCATCGAGGGCAATGGTATCCCGTGATCACGCTGCGGACCCCCCGAGCGAAGCCCGGTGGGCAAGGAGGCCGACCC
>JBDHCY010000482.1:0-2398 GCA_039591795.1 Gemmatimonadota bacterium
CCCCTCTTCCTGACGCGGAAACAGCGGAACCCGGTCGAGATCCGAGAGTCCAAAGCCCAGTTCGGTAGAGGTCTCCGTCATCGCTGGGCTCCGGCTTGGCGGCCAGCTTGCGCAAACCGGCGGTGGAAGAGCACCGCGCCTCCCTCACCTCGCACGCGTACGCTGGTCGGCGCGGATGTTCCCAGCGACTCGAGGGTCCGATCGAGCCGGCCCGTCAACGCGTTCACGAGAACCTCGTCGTGGGTGTGCATCGGGTGCGGTTTTCGCGGCCGGCCGCAGTGCGAACACGCGCCCGCCGTCGACCCCGTCGGCACAAACCGGCCGAGTGTCGGATGCACATCGCACCCGCAAAGGGCGAGGCTTGCGAAACAAAATCCCTCGACCGTGAGTGTGACGCGGCACGGGTCTGCGCCTTCGTAGCCCGCTTGGCGCAACAGCTCGCGCGGCGCGCTGTGGCCGAGATCCCGGGCGCGGGGCTCCAGTCGATGCCGCGCGTGGTCCATGGTGCAGTTGGTGTTTCGCAGCAGCCGAGTCACCGTCGTGCGGTGGGTGTATCCGCAGTACTCCACGAGCCGGCTCTCCTCCGCGGCGCCGATTCCCAAGATGCGTCGTGTGTACTCCGTGCAGAGGAGATTCGCGGCCATACTGCACAGGTGCGGCAGGCTCACCGTGGGGATGCGCGCGGGATCCGCCGCGGCGCCGGGCGAGGCACCGGGGCCGGTGCACGAGAAGCGCGTGCCGCGGTCGAGATCCTCCCACTCGCGCTCGCCGAACGCGCAACACAGGCACGGCCCGTCTCCGGATTCACTGCTGGCGATGGAGCGCACCTGCGCCGACAGCGTGGGCCCGTACACCGAGCCCTGCAGCACCGGGATGCCGAGGTGAAGCGCGCGCTGGCTGACGCTTGCCTCGCAGAGCAGGTTGTCGCTGGCCAGGAAGAGATAGGTCGCCTCGGCGAGGACGTGGGTCGGGAGTTCGTCGAAGGCGCCGTCGAAGGCGAAGACCTGCGTGTCCGGAGACACGGCCTTGGCTCGTTCGCCCGCGACAACGGCCTTGGGGCGGTCGAGATCCTCCGGCCAGCACGGGTGAGTCAGCACGCTGGCCGGCTTCAGACGCGCCGGATCGACCAGCAGGAGCCGGCCCACGCCGACGCGAGCCAGGATATCGGACGCGGGGAGGCCGACCGACCCGCACCCAATCGCTACGACGTACTGGCCTCGCACCACGGCGCCGAAGTCGCGCGGCACGTCGACGAGCTTGGGGGTTCGCTCGTTCCGATCGAGTCGCCGCATGGTGTCGGTAGCCCGGCTAGGCTCCGCGTGAATCTCTCGCATCCGGGGGGGCGGGCGCATACTCAGAGCTCCGGCAGGTATGAGAAGCCGGACTCCATCGAGATTGGCTCCCGGCAGTTGGGGCAGTCCCCGAGCAACGCGCACTCCAGGCGATCCTCCGCAGGCTTTGATTCGGGCTCCAGGTGCAGCGGCTGGCCGCAATCGTGGATGTAGACGCGCGTATGTTCGTCGAACGGCACGCGGCAGACTTCGCATCGGCGACCCAACAGCTCTGGCGAAGGCGGACCCACCGCGAACTCGCGATACCGCGTGAGATGGAGAACCGCATCTCCGATCTGTACCTGATCGCACACGGAGAGCGCGGCGACGCGCGGAGACGGGCGGCCGTTCACGCGTATCTCGACCCCGGGCGGTGTCAGCATGAGCAGTGCCGGCCGCCGGTCGACGGTGAGCGACTCGAACTGAAGCGCACCAGCGCCCGGCCCGCGCGTGCGCGGCGCGGCCACGATCCGTGGGTTGGACGCGAAGCTCTCGACGTCGAGACCGCGCAGCCCGCGGCCGACTGCTACCTCGACGAGTTCGCTCGCGTCGCGGCGCCTTTCGTCTCCGTCGGCGCGTGTCTCGACGAGAAAGCGAAAATCCGGCGGCTTGTCGCAGTGGGTGGTCATGAGGTGGCCTCCTGTGTGACGTCGATATTCGTGGAATCGTGGCGTTTCCCGGCTCCGAATACGATGCTTGAGAGAACCAGCGCGTCCATGAGTTCGAGCGTGAGCTGGAACATTGGTGGGTCAATTGCCAGACGCCTTCCGCGGACGGGGCTGCACGATCTCGAGTCCGCACCGGCTGATCCGGTATCCGAGCACCCGCCGGGCCTCGAGCAGCACGGGCACCCGGAATGGGATTCGGCTGTACGGGTAGAGCAAGGCCACCGCCCTGGCGACGTGGGCCTTGATCTCGTGGACGTAGGCCCGCACAGCCTCCTCGCTGATGGAAACGCC
This sequence comes from Gemmatimonadota bacterium, assembly GCA_039591795.1. Lineage (GTDB taxonomy): Bacteria > Gemmatimonadota > Gemmatimonadetes > Gemmatimonadales > GWC2-71-9 > JBDHCY01. The sequence goes on from JBDHCY010000482.1 coordinate 2,291, forward strand.
GGCGTGCGAGGACTCTCCGCAGTGTTCACCGAGCTCGGCGGCGGTTCGGAAGCCGCGGAGTGTCTCGACCTCATCCTCGTCTGCGTGCCACGCGTCGACCACGGCGAG
>JBDHCY010000483.1:0-2398 GCA_039591795.1 Gemmatimonadota bacterium
TGTCACCGTGAACCACGTTCGCAACCTCGGTCCGGGTGAGTCCGTGGCGATCCGTGAAAAGCGGTCCCGGAAAGAAAACACGCTGGTGCTGTCCCGGGAGGCGCACGAGGCCCTCCGGCGCCATCTATCCGACCTGCCCCCCCCACCCGAGCCGACGAACATGTTCCTGTTCGCGAGTCAGAGGGGCTGGACGCCCCTCAAGACGCAGCGGCTGGATGAGTTGGTCCGGGAGTGGGCGCGCGCCGCCGATCTTCGGGGAAACTACGGGGCGCACACGCTGCGGAAGACTTTCGGTTACGTCCAGCGCGTCTTCTACGGGGTTGGCTTTGACGTCCTCGCCCGGAGGTTCAACCACGACTCTCCATCCGTGACGGCCCGCTACCTCGGGCTGAACGGCGACGTACCCGACTCGCCCTCGCTGACCGAGATCTGACTCCCTGCTTGCACGACGGAGAGCCGGGGCATGCGTAGGCGCCGCCCACGGAGCTCGGGCGTAGGCGTGATTCCGTCATCTTTGCAAAACCAGAACACTCTGGCCGCTTGCCCAGAAGTTCCCTTTGACAGCCCAAGGGGCTTTGCTAGACTGACCTCATTTCGGGCACGCGGGGGAATGAGCTCCCTCAGGACGCCGCCTCCGGCACCATCTTGGCCACTCCGCCCGCAGCAGTTCTTTATCAACTTCCTACCATCGATCGAGTAGATCCCATGGCACATCCCGATGCCGTAGCCCTTTCGGCCCTGGTGCGCACAGGCGACGCATCCCCAGTGGAGCTCGTGGAGGCCGCGATTGGACGCGCCGAGGCGGTGAACCCGAGCCTCAACGCGATCGTCGAGCCGATGTTCGACGCGGCCCGGGCACAGGCTGCCGCGCTGCCGGTCGGGGCTCAACCTCTGGCCGGCGTCCCGACCTTGTTGAAGGACCTGTTCTGCCCGGCCGCGGGCGAGCCCGCGTACCACGGCAACCGGGTCCTCCGCGAGATGCGGCACCGCCACGCGGATACCGGCGCGGTTGCGCGTCGCCTCCGAGAGGCGGGCACCATCAGCCTCGGGCGCTCGCATAGCCCCGAGTTCGGCTGCGGCAATTGCCCTGCGTCGGCGGAGACGGCGGCCTACGGGCCGGCACGGAACCCGTGGGATCCGACGAAAACGCCAATGGGTTCGAGTGGCGGAGCCGCCGCCGCGGTCGCGGCCGGGATCGTGCCGGTTGCACACGCCAGCGATGGTGGAGGCTCGATCCGGTTACCCGCGAGCGCCTGCGGCGTTGTGGGTCTGAAACCGAGTCGCGGGCGAATCTCGAACGCCCCGGTCGGCGATATCTGGGCGGGAGGCGTGACCAACGGCGTGGTGTCGCGCACGGTGCGTGACACTGCGGCGGCGCTGGACGTCTTGGCGGGACCGGAGCCGGGCGACCCCTACGCCGCGCCTCCGTTCGCAGGCCGCTACCTCGACCAGGTCGGCGCGGATTCGGGTTCGCTACGGATCGGCGTGTGCTCCGGGCTGCCGTATGTGGAGACCGATCCGGTGTGCCGTGCGGCGGCATTGGCCACGGGCCGAGTGCTCGAGGGCCTCGGGCATCACGTCGACGAGGGCCATCCGGAGCCGATCGACCACCTCGACTACATGTACGACTACATCGCGGTCATCCGGACCTGTGTCGCCGTGGTCCTCGCCGAAACCAGCGAGGTGATCGGCCGACCGTGGACACCCGACGATGTCGAGGACGGCACATGGGTGAACTACCAGCGCGGGCTCAAAGTCACGGCGGTCAGCTACGCAGCAGCGCTCGAGCGACTGAACGGCTGGACGCGTAACGTCGTGGCCTGGTGGGCCGAGGGGAACGACGTTCTCGTCACTCCCACTATGGCGACGCCACCGCCGCAGCTCGGGTTCCTCGTCAGCGGCGACGATCGCCAGCGACGCGACCGGCTCGCCGCGACGATCCCGTACACCCCGCAGTTCAATGTCACTGGCCAGCCCGCCATCTCGCTTCCGCTGCATTGGACCGACGATGGCTTGCCCGTGGGAGTGCAGCTCGTCGCTGCACCGGGCCGCGAGGACCTCCTCATCCGCCTCGCCGCCCAGCTGGAACAAGCCACACCCTGGGCGGGCCGCCGTCCGACCGTTAGCGCGACCTACGGGACCGCGCAAGAATAAGTTGACAGAATTGGCGCCCAGATTTGGACCAGATCCGGTCGATCCGATTGAGCAAAACCGCAGTAATAGTTGTACTATTTCCAGGATTTTGCGATTGAGAATCGACCGCAGGTGGCCCGAAGATGGAATGTCAAAATGGGAAGCTATTCTTGCGCGGCCCCTAAGCTCGCTCTCCGCACAGATCCGCCGTTCGCCTCCTACTGCTGAGAGCTTGTAGCTCTCATTCCGGCGCGGGCGCCTCCTT
>JBDHCY010000484.1:0-2391 GCA_039591795.1 Gemmatimonadota bacterium
GGCGCTTGGCGGCCTCCCTCACGAGTGCAAACACGTGGCCGACCAGGTCCAGCGTGAAACCGCGAGCCCTCAGATCGGCGCGCAATCCCTGCACCTGCCAGGCCAGTTCTTCGTCGCTCAGACCTTCGAGACGATCGCCGTGGCGACTCACGTGCGGAACGATGGAATGAAAACGGGAAGGGCGTGAACGGTGGATGCTCCCGATGTGTCCCAGCGCGGTGACGACCGCTCGGTCCAGCCCGGATTCGTCGAGGGTCCTGCGCTCCGGATAGAACCCCTGGGCCGTGCGCAACGCCACGCCTGCGCTAGACACCGAATCTCTCCATCACGGCAGCCACGTCCAGGCCTTCATCCGCACCCAGTCGATCAGATCGTGCGTCCAGATCCAGATGAGCCTTCGGCGATCGACCTCGATCTTGCCGAAGCCTTCCATCCCGGGGCGCAGGCGTTGGGACACGCTGTCCAGACCGCCTTCCACCCTGAAGAAATTCCGCCCCTCCTCGGACACCGAAACCGGCGTCAACTTGGCCACGGTGAACTGCTGCCTGGTTCGAGGCATGGCCGCGAGAATCAACTCGCCCTTCTGCCCTATTCGGATGTCGCCGATGTCCCGCTCGTCCACCTGCAAGATCACGCGGTAGGACTCCAGCGGCGCGACCTCGAACAGCACCTGCCCGGCCTCCACCGGCGCGCCGAGAGACTGCGTCAGGTCGCCGCTGACGACCAGTCCGTCGAACGGCGCCACGATCGTTGCGCGCGCCATCTGCTCGTCCAGCAGCGCGATCTGGGCCTCGACTTGACGCATCTTCTTGCTCAGCACGTTCATCGCGGCGCGATCGTTGACGGCCATGGCCTGCCGGTGCTCGACCATGTGCTGTTCCCTTTCGCTCGATCGACGGGAGTACTCCAGGCGCAGGTCGCGTACGTCCAGGCTGCACATCATCTGCCCCTCGTCCACGGTGTCTCCACCGCGGACCGGAGCCTCGAAGATGAACCCGCGGAAGGGCGCGGAGACGACGCGCCGGACCTGTCCTTCCAGCGTGGTCTCCGCGGTGACCCGGTATTGACCCTTGGCGAAGACGAGAAAGGCCGTGAGTATCAGCAAAGACGCCGCGATGAGCTTTCTCGCGGTGTGGCGCGGGCCGAGGAGCCGCTTGACCTGAGTCCACAGGCTGTCCCGGACCTTGGTAATGAGCAGGCGGTCGTTCTTGCGCTTCTCCTCGAGGATCGGCCCCAGTAGCGCGGCCACGCTGTCGCACAACTCGACCGTATGGCCGTCGAAGGGCTCCGTCGCGGAACGCTCGAACAGCATGGCGCCGAAGGCCCGTCCTTTCCGGTCGACGAATGGCACCGTACAGATCGCGCCGTCGCCGTGATTTCGCGCCAACTGTTCGTGAGCCTGAACCACGAGCGACCGCTTGCCCTCCGGCTCCGGGTAGCGCAGGGCGACCTGCTGGTCGATGCTCTCGCCCATGGCCACCCCGATCAAGCGAATCAGGTTCATCTGCTTTCCGAACTGCGCACTGTGGGAAAGCGAGCAGACCTTGACCTGCTTGCCTGCGACGAACCCGATACTGACCCGATCGCAACGGAGACGCGCCGCGAGCTCCGTCACGGTGGCGGTCGCGGCGCTCTTGAAGCGCGGCTCCTCCAGGACCAGGCCCGCCAGCTCCAGGGCCAATGCCAGCTTCTTCGTGGTCCGGTCCCGTGGATCGGCCACCCGGCGCAGGACCCAGTTCTGCAGCCACGCCGCACCCCACTGCAGCCGGCGCATGGCGAGCTCGAGCGCGGCCGGCGATCTTGCCGCTATCTGCAACGCGGCAACGCCGTACACCTTCCGGCCGACTCGCACAGGATAGCCCAGGCAGTATCGCGGCTCTTCGAGGCCACCCGATTCCTCGTCGGCCTCGGCCTTCGATGCGACACCCTTGCGCTCCTTGAGCACCCTTTCTACGATCGCCGCGAGGGAGTCGGGCTCGAATCCGTCGGGCCAAGTGGCCACGGGAGTGGGAGAACCGGTCTCGGGGCTCTCGAGCACGACGAGCCCGCCCAACGCTTCACCGATCATGCGAGCCTGCAGGGCCAACCAGCTGCTACAGAATTGCTCGATCGTGTTGGCCTCGGCAAAGCGGCGCCAGAGGAACTGGTCGATGCTCGTGACCGATTCTAGGGCCGGATCCGGGTGGCCGGATCCGTGATCGGGATTGGATGTCAAGCGGAGCTCCCTAGGCTAAGGCCTTTGTTAGTAAGGAATTAGTCTAAACGAAGCGCTACAGCCGAACAATAGTCGACACCCGGCTGCAACAACCGTGTGTTGCCTGAGTCGGACGTTCGCAGCGCGTCGGGGTTCAATGAGCTCATCCTCCATTAGATGTTGAAACGCTTCAGGAA
>JBDHCY010000485.1:0-2386 GCA_039591795.1 Gemmatimonadota bacterium
CTTTCGACGTGATGAGGTGACCCGTGACCCCGTTTGAGTCCGACAATGATCGTGCTGGTCAACCAGGGACCACGCAGAGAGATGTCTTCCGTACGACCCGGAACAATCGGTGACGTGTCGGGTTGAGAACATCGCGCTAGTCGCGGTACTGCGCCGCTCATTCGGGCGCGCTCGTTGCGTCAAGGAGTTCTGCGAGCACCGAACGTGCCGCCTCCGTGCGCTGGTCACGATCGCCGTAGGCCTTCTTGAGTTCTTCGTAACAAGCGTGCAACATCAGTTCGGCTTCCCGGATCGCTCCGTCGCCAAAATCCCTGACGAGCGATCTCAGCATTCCTGTAAAGTGATTCGCGCCGAGCACCTCTTCGAATGCCCCACGGGACGCTTGCAGGTAAACATCAGCTTCTTCGACGAGTCCCGAATTGCGGAGGCAGTGTCCGAGGAGCAGGGTCGTTAGCAGCGTGGCCGAATTCTGTGGCCCGAGGCAATCCCGGAGCCCGCGATGCGCTTCGCGCAGTGTCACTTGGGCGTCATCGCACTTGCCCTGTTTATGCTGCAGCCAGCCGAGATGTGACATGCCCCCGTACGTATCCGGATAGTCTGCCGGGAAGAGATCGCGGCGGATCTCGGTGCAGCGGCGCATAAGCGTTTCGGCTTCGGCAAGACGACCCTGCGATGCTTCAAGCTTGGAAAGGTGCTGCATGGCAAGCGCCGTTCTGACGTTCCGGTCGCCCAGCACTCGACGAAGCCCTTCCAGTCCCTTCCGCAGGAGCGGTTCGGCCTCGGCGACATCGCCGCTGAGAAAGAGGAAGTTGCCCAGCGTCTGAGTCCAGTACCACGTGTTGAGGTCATCATCACCAAAGAGACGCCGGTTGGCCTCCAGCGACGACCGCAGCAGGGACTCCGCTTCCTCCCGATCGCCTTTGGAAAGCCACCACATGATTGCGCCCAGCTCACGCTTCATCTCCAGAGTGAGGCGGTGCTCCTCGCCCAGCGACCGACGACATATGTCCAGGTTGTAGCGCATCGCGGTGATGCCGTCGTCAACTCTACCGTTCCGTGACAGCGTCGTCGCGTATACGTAGCGTGTTCGGATGGTTCGCTCGTTCCCTTCACCAAGCTCGTGCTCCAGACCCTCGAGGGCACGTCGAGCGATCGGCTCGGCCTCCTGGGCCCTGATGACCAAATTGAGGGCTCTCGCGTGTTGCGACATCGACCAGAGCGTGTCCGGATGGTCCTCGCCTAAGGCGCGGCGCCGTGCTTGAACGACCTCGCCGAGGACTTCCTCGGCCTCGGCCCACCTGCCATGGGCATGCAGAGTCTCGCCCATGCTGTGGGCCGTCTCCATCGTGGCATGGTGCTCGGGTCCAAGGATGTCCCGGCGGATCTCGTGCGCCGCGCGAAGTTGAGTCAGCGCCTTGTCCATGGCGCTCATCGAGGCATAGCCCAGCCCCAGCAGATGCCGGACCTCCGCCTCGATCTCGGCGCGCCCCCCCAACTGGGAGGGAATCTGCGCCACGGCGCGGTCGAGGACCTCCTCGGCCGTGAGACGACGGCCCGCCTCGACAAAGTCGGCTGCCCCGATCGTCTGACCCAGGAACGCCTTGATGATCAAGGCATTCTCCGCTTCCCGCCGAGCGTGGACCGCCTGCCAGAGGGTTGTGATGAGCCCGAGTACAAGCACCAAGAAAGTGGCGGCCACGCCGCTCACGAGCACCCGGTTCCGTTGGGTGAACTTCTTGAGCTGGTAGAAAGTGGATGCCGGCCGGGCCACGATCGGCTCATCCGTGAGATAATGCCTGATGTCTGCGGCCACCTCCGTCGCCGATTGGTAGCGTCGGTCTCTTTCCTTCTCGAGCGCCTTGGCGACGATGGTGTCGAGGTCGCCGCGGAAGACCCGGCTGATGGAGCTCAGCGGCGTCGGATCGGTCTCTCCGATCACCCGTAGCGCCTGGGGGATGCTCTTGTCTTTCAGGTCGTACGGCAGCCGCCCGCACAAGAGCTCGTACAGCACGACGCCCAGTGCGTAGACGTCCGATCGCGTATCCAGCTCCTGCTGGTCACCGGCCGCCTGTTCGGGGCTCATGTAGGGCACGGTCCCGATCAGCTGCCCCAGGTCCGTGCGGAGGGTCGTGACCTGGATGTCCGAATCGGTCAGACGGGCCACACCGAAGTCGAGAATCTTCGGCTCGTGGTGCTCGTCCACGAGGATGTTGTCGGGCTTGAGGTCACGATGGATGATGCCTCTCTGGTGCGCGTATTGCACTGCTTCGCACACCTTGACGAAGAGGCCGAGGCGCTGCCGGCTGCTCAGCTTCCTCGACTCCGCGTACTCGATCAGCGGTCGGCCGCGAATCAGTTCCATGGCGAACCACGGCTGCCCGCCCTC
>JBDHCY010000486.1:0-2385 GCA_039591795.1 Gemmatimonadota bacterium
GTGACAGCGCAGGAGCGCCCGGTGACGCGTTTTGACGATCCCACGTCGCGGGATGCCGATGCGCCAGCGCCGCCGTGGAACAAGCGTCTAACTCTCCCTTCCTCGGAGGCCGCGAACCATGTCTCGATTCCTCGGCTCGCTCCTGCTCGTGGGCGGCTTCGCGCTCGTCCCGCTCTCGATCCGGGCGAGCGGCGATCAGGCGCCGAAGCTCGCCGTGAGTGAGGCCTGCGCGCAGGGCGGCAGCTGCTGCTACGAGCTCTTGTCGATCTGCGTCGTCGGTAACCAGGCGTTCCCCAACATGCGCTCCTCCGACGGCCAACCCTGCAAGCCGCCGCGACCCGGCGGATGAGTCGCCGCGGTGTGATGCTGGGGAGTGCGGCGCTCCTCGGCCTCGCGGTGTTGGCACTCACGGTCGCCGCGCGAGACCAGCCGTCGGGCACTGCGTCGGCCGACCGGTGTGTTGCCTCGGGGGCCGTCCCCACCCTGGGAGCGACGGTGCTGCACACTTCACCGACGCTCGCCCTCCCGACCAGGCTCGAGCTGGTTGGGAACCGCCTGGTGGTGCTCGACGCGGCAGCCGAGTCCGTGCTGCACGTTGTCGACCGGGAAACGGGGTTGCTGTTGCAGTCGCTCGGGCGCCGGGGCCGCGGCCCCGGCGAATTCTACGGGGCGTGGGCGCTCGACGCGGACCGCCCCGGGGATGCCGCGGTGTGGGTCTACGATCTCTCACTGCGTCGCCTGACGCTCGTGCCGCTCACGTCCGAGGGCGGCACTGGGTCGAGCACGACGATGATCCATCTGACCGACGGAAGACTCGTGACGGGGACGCGATGGCTCGATCCCAATACCATCGTGGCGGCGGGACTGCTGAGTGACGCGCGAGTGGCGCTGTACGACGGGGCAGGGCATCACGTCGAGTCGCTCGGGGCTCCCCCGGCTCTCGCGAGCTCGGGCCTGCCGATGCAGGCCGGTCAGGCCCAGCTCGAGCTGAGCCCGGACGGCTCAGCCGCAGTGTTGGCGCGTCGTTATGTCAGCAACCTGGAGATCGTGACGCTGCCTTCGGGGACGGCGCGGACCATCGACGGCCCTGTCGGAGTCCGTCCGGGTGGGCGATCGACCGAACTCGATCGATTCGCTTACGTCGATCTGACGGTCACGGCCGGCGCGATCATGGCGCTGTTCTCGGGGCGCGAGGCCAGGCTCCACGGCAGCCGCGCTCCCTTCGGCCGGTGTCTGCACCTCTTCGACTGGCAGGGCGGCTTCACTGCCGCATTCGCGCTCGACACGGACGTGCTGGCCATCGCGAGCGACCCCGATGGGCAGTTCGTCTACGCCCTACGCCACGACCCGGTACCGGCGGTGGTGAGGTTCGCCCTGCCCCCGACCGGGTCATCGCAGCCCGTCGGACGGCGGGGCACCGGCGTGGCCGCCCGCTAGAAGACGACCGGCGGCGGGCCGGCCAGCGCGAGGACCTGGCGCGGCAGGTCTTCGAGGCTCGTGTGTGAGAACTGGATCGTGCCCCGCTGATCGAGCACGAAGTAGCTGGGCCATCCCCAGACGTGCAGTGCGCGCGCGCCCTGCCCACTGGGATCGGCCATCACGGGGCTGTCGATGCCGCTTGCCCGAAGGCGGGCGAGATCGTTCTCCGACGCCGGCCTTTCACTGACGAGGATGACACGGGTCGACGCCGGGGCGCGCGCGCGCACGGCCTCGAGCGATCCGAGGTCGGCGTCACAGGCGACGCACGATGGCCAGAAGAACGCGATGATCGTGACGTACCCGCGCGCCAGGTCGTGCAGGTCTCGTTTGTTTCCCTCGCCGTCGACCAACTCCACCCCCCGATCCAGTTCGCGCGGCCGCGCGTCCGCGAGGGTGGCAGTGATCATCAGCTCCCTCGCGCGTGCGAGCTGTGCTGCCCAGGACGACGAGTCGACGAGGGCGAGCGCACGCGAGGCCCCGTCCGAAGCCGAATTGTTCGGATCGACGGCCACTCGCGCCAGCATCTCAACGCCCCCGGTGACGTCAGAGGTCGCGAAACGAGCGTCGGCCAGATCTTGGAAGAAGCTTGCGTTCCATCCGTCGGCGATGGCGGAGTCGAGGTAGATCTGAGCCGCGGCGGCATCGCCAGCGCGGAGCAGCGCGCGCCCTGCGAGGCCGAGTACGACGAGACGTTCGCGCTCGAGCCTCGCCTGGTGCTCCGGCACGGCCTCGTGAAGCGGACGCCGTGTGTCGTCGTCGGCCAGCAGCGCCTCTCTCTCCTCGGCCAGCAGCGTCAACGCATACTGCGCTAGAGATGGGTTACGGAGCACGTCCTCGGCAATCCTCTGCCTGGCCGAGGGCTCGAGCACGAGCCATCGGTCGGCCCATTGCCGCACGTCCGCGGTA
>JBDHCY010000487.1:0-2860 GCA_039591795.1 Gemmatimonadota bacterium
TCCGGAGGGTGTGGATCACCATCCAGATGCCGAGAACCAGGGCGACGATCGGGACCAGCCAGATGGCGGAGATGCGCCGGCGCTCGCTGACGGTGGCCTTGGCCTCAGTCATCGCTGTCCCCGAGCTGGTCCCAGATGAGCCGTGGATCGAAGCTGTGGGCGGCGAGCATGGTGACGATCACAACCCCGCCGAACGCCAGCGCCGCTGCACCGGGCGTGATCAGGAGAAGGCCGCCAAGATGGATCAGCGCGACCAGGATCGCCACCACGAAGACATCCGTCATGGACCACTTGCCGACCAGCTCGGCGGCTCGGTAGAGCCGGGTCCGCTCGTGATGGGACGTCGGATGGCGGCGCGAGACGCTCCAGCAGAGCCAGCCCAGCGCGAAGAGCTTGCTGAGCGGCACCAGCACGCTGGCGATAAAGATGACCGCGGCGATCGGGTAGTCGCCGTGGTGGATCAGCACCACGACACCGCCGATGATCGTGCTGTCGGTAGCGCGGCCGAGCTGCTCGGTCGTCATGATGGGGAGCACGTTGGCGGGAATGTAGAGGAGCGAGGCCGTCGCCAGGAGAGCCAGAGTGCGCTGGAGACTGTTCGGCTCGCGCAGGTGCAACCGCGCCCCGCAGCGCGGGCAGCGGTGGAGCGACTCCGGGGCGACCTTGAGACACACGTGGCAGCTCGCGAGGCCCTCGGCGGCGGCCGTGCCGGCGGGGAAGCTGCTCATGCCGTGCACGCCTCGATCTCGCGCCAGATCTCGAACCGGTCGAGGCTGGAGAGGCTGGCGGTGAAGCAGACGGCGAACCCCACGTACGCCCAGAACGAGATGCCCAGCACGACCGTCGCCATGGCTCCGATCTTCACGAGACTGACCAGAACCCCGATGACGAAGACCTCGACCATGCTCCAGGGACCGAGCAGGAAGAGGAACCGGCCGGCCGGAACCAGCCACGGCGCCGAGCGGCTGCGTCGAATGGGCACCAGCAGCGCCACCAGGGTGGCGAGCATCAGGGCGGGGATGGCGACGATGGGCCCGAGCACCAGCACTGCGAGGGTCCCGTAGCCGTCGCGGTAGAGCTCGACCGCGGTCCGCGGCAGCGTCATCACCTGCTCCAATCCCTTGGCCTTGAGCGCCAGGAAGGGGAACGCGTTGGCGACCGCGAGCAGGACGCACGCCGCAAGCGCGAATGCAAGCGTTCGCGTCAGGCCGTCGGCCGCTGGCGCGGTGAGCGTGTTCCCACAGCGCGGGCAGGCGGCCCGCTGCCCTCCGCGCAGCTCCCCGACCCACACCATCAGGTCGCACTCGATGCAGGCGGTGCGTTCCGCCGAGGACGCGTTCAACTCAATCCTCCCGATTCACCGAGAGCCAACCATCTCGTCTGTCTCCGCGGCGTTTCGGCCCCACTTGAGCTTGGAGCGTAGCGTGACCTCAGTGAAGTGTCTTTTCGAGTTGGAACGTGAGGACGACTGTCATCCAGGCCGCCTCGAGACGGAAGCTGATCAGGCCATCGCAGGAATGAGCGGAAACGTCGGCCCGCGGTGCTCGTCTATCGGCTCATGTTGTGCTCGCGGGAAACCTGCTTCTTGATCTCCTTGCGCTTCGAAGGCTGCTCCGCGCCCGTCAGCAGAGCGAGCTGGTTGTAACCGTCCAGGTGGACGCGGTAGCCCTCGTAGCCCTTCCGCAGCTTCGCCGGAAAGTCTTCCGGGCCCGCCTGCGGCGGCGATCAGGGTCGGGAGCCAGTCCATGCTGTCGAAGATCTCGTTCGTGACACAGCCGGGCGCGATCTTTCCGGGCCAGCGAACGATGGCAGGTACCGCGGAAGCCCCTCTCACGCCGTGCTTCTTTCACCGTGGAAGGGCGTCATGCCTCCATCGGGCCAGCTCAGGATCTCGGGACCGTCGTCGGAGCTGAACACGACAATGGCGGCGGCGGCGATCCCGTGCTCCCGGCCGTCCGTACGACTGGAATAGTCAATAAAACCGATAGATTATAGGACAAGTTGCGGGCACACTCGGATCTTGAAACGCCCCGCTTGCGCAGCCGGGCCTTGATTGGTATATTTGTAGTGCCGATATGAAACTACATTATTCGTGAGAGGCATCATGGCGTATCTGGTTCGACGAGCCGGCGGGAAAGTTCAGGTTCGGGAGTCCGTGCGCACCGAGCGCGGCCCCCGCTCGAGAATGCTCGCGTCCTTCCGCGGCGCCTTGAACGATCACGCCCTGGACCAGGCGGCGCGCAAGGCCGTACGGCCTCTCGATCGCGAAGACCTCATCGCAAAGGCCCAGACCATGGGAGTCGGGTGGACGTCGTCCACGAGCGTCGCCGCGCGGCAACTGGTCAAGCGACTCCGGCGCGGGAGTACTCTCGATCCCGTGATGGAAACGGAACTCGCGGACGATCTCGATGAGGCGGCGGATTGGGTGGGAACCTCCGACGAGGAGAGGGGCGCTACCCTGCGAGAGCTGCTGCGTCTCAGCGACGCCATCGCGCGTTCTCGAGATGCCCTGTCTCCCAGCCGCAGCGAGCCGTATCCACACATCGATTCCGAGCACGGCGGAGTCGCTTGATGGAAGACCTCCTCCCGAACCCCTGAGCCTGCCGTGACGGATTTCCTGCTCGATAGCAAGATCCTCGGAATCGCGCGGGCACTGGAGCACGCGCGCATTCCGTACGCCTTCGGCGGAGCGATCGCGCTCGCGTACTACGCGGCGCCCCGGGGAACCGAAGACATCGACATCAACTTGTTCCTGAATGCGGAGGAAGTTGAAACTTGCTTGGAGGAGTTGGAGCGCCTGGGAATCGAGAGCTCAGCGGCGGATCGCGACGTGCACGACCACCAGGTGGCGCTGTCTTGG
>JBDHCY010000488.1:0-2372 GCA_039591795.1 Gemmatimonadota bacterium
GCACAGGTACAACGAGGCGAGAGACATGCGGCGGCGGTCCCCGAGCGCCTCGGCCAGGGCCTCGGCCTCGTGGAGAGCATCCAGAATTCGAGCCATCGTCCCCAGCGGCCAGGCCGCGTTGCGCAGCTCGAATCGGAGGTCGATCGCCTCTTCGAGCTTCTCACGACATTCGGGAAGATGATCGAGGGCCGACAGCGCCTGCTCGACGTAGCCGACCGCCTCGCGGTGAGCAGAGCGCGTAATGGCACCAGCCACGGCCTGGCGGAGATAGCCGACGGCCCTGTCCCAGACCTCGCCCCGCACCGCATGGTGAGCGAGTCGATCGACGGCGGTCGCTTGACCGCCTGCCCGTTCCTCGAGAACTTCGAGGATTAGCGCGTGGAGGGAACGCCTGCGGTCCTTGAGGAGACTTCCGTAGGCCACTTCGTGGGTCAGCGCGTGCTTGAAGCTGTATTCGAGGTCGGGGTCGAGACTCGTCTCGTACAGGAACCCCGCCGCCTCGAGGTGCGTCAGGCTCGAGTGAAGCGCCTCCTCCGGTAAGTCCGAGATGGTCTGGAGCAGCGCGAACGGCACGTCTCTCCCGATGACGGACGCCACCTGGAGCAAGCGTTTTTCGTCAGGCGGCAGGCGATCGATTCGCGCGGCCAGGACGGCCTGAACGGTCGGGGGTACCTGCGGTGGTTGACCGGCGCGGTGCAAGCGGTAGGCGCCTCGCACACCAACCAGCACCTTCGTCTCGACAAGGGTCTGCACGCATTCCTCGAGGAAGAACGGGTTTCCGTCGGTCAGCTCGATCAGGTTCTGCGCGAGCGGACCGACGGTGGTGTCCTCCCCCAATAGCATCCGCAGCATCTCCTCGGCGCTCTCCTGAGGCAACGGCTCGAGCCGGAGCTGCGAGTAGTGGGCTTCGTTCTCCCAGTCGTGCGCGTACCCCGGCCGGTAGTTGACGAACAGCATGAACCGGGACGTCGGGAGACCCTGGACCAACCGATCGAGTAGCGCATGGGTCTCGGAGTCGATCCACTGCAGGTCCTCGAAGACGACGAGGACGGGCTGGAACTGGCTCTCGCGCTGCAGGAGCCGTATGACGGCATCCAGCGTTCGCTGCCGACGTTGGGACGGCTCGAGCGCCTGCCATTCCGGGGCTTCGACCGCCACGTCGAGGAGCGCCAGAAAGATCGCGAGCATCGGCTCGAAGCTTCGGTCCAATGCGAGCAGCTTCCCCAGGACCTTTTCGTGAATCGTCCGCGCCTCGTCGCGATCCTCGAGCCCAAAATAGGTCTTGAGCAGGTCGACCACGGGGAGATACGGAGTGGCCTTCCCATACGAGAGCGAGCGAGTCTCGAGACGAAGCCAGCCGTGCGTCCGATGCGAATGGGTGCCCTCCCAGACGAGGCGAGACTTGCCGACGCCCGGCTCCCCGACGACCCCGACGACCTGCCCCTCCCCGGCAGCGGCGCGGCCGAGTGCCTGGTGTACTTCCTCGAGCTCACACTCGCGGCCTACGAACTGAGTGAGCCCACGTGCTGCAGCCACGTGCAGCCGAGACCGACGTGGCCCCGCGCCCACGAGCTCGTACACCTCGACGGGGGAGTCCAGCCCCTTCACCGGGACCGGTCCGAGTGCCCGGACCGCGACATGGCCCTCCACCAGGCCGAGTGTCGCGGCCGTGAGCCGAACGGTTCCCGGTATGGCAAGCTGCTCCATCCGAGCCGCCAGGTGCGTCGTCTGGCCCACGGCGGAGTAGTCCATGCGCAGATCGGACCCGATGGTGCGAACGACGACCTCGCCCGAGTTGATACCGACGCGCATCCCGAGCTCGATTCCGTGCCCGCGACGGACCTCCTCGGTCTGGCGACGCATGGCGGCCTGCATGTCGAGCGCGGCGTAGCACGCGCGCACCGCGTGATCCTCGTGGGCGACGGGCGCTCCGAAGAGAGCCATGATCCCGTCGCCCATGACCTGATTGACCGTGCCCTCGTAGCGGTGGACGGCTTCCATCATCCCTTCGAGCACGGGGTCGAGAAGCTGTTGGGCCTCTTCGGGATCACGCTCCGCCAGCAGCTCCATCGAAGCCTTGAGGTCGGCGAAGAGGATCGTCACCTGCTTACGTTCACCCTCCAGGGCGCTGCGGGAGGTCAGGATTCGCTCCGCGAGGTGCTTGGGCGTGTAGGCCTTGGGAGCGGCGTGCCGCGCGCTGGTGGGGCTTCGAGCCAGTGATGCGCCGCACTCGCCACAGAACTTCTGCCCGGTGGGATTCCGTTGCTGACACTCGGGACAGCGCATGTGGCCCCTCCACGGTCGAGGGCATTGACCAGGATGTTACCAGCCCGGTCCCCATCTCGTAGGCTGGCGCGGGAGGTTCCCGTGAT
>JBDHCY010000489.1:0-2359 GCA_039591795.1 Gemmatimonadota bacterium
ACCATGGCTTTCCTTCCCGCGCGACATGCGCGAGCGGTTGAGTCTACTTCCCTCTTCTTCCCTACCGCGCCCCTCCGCGCGGTGCATGATTACATCGTTTTTTCTGAGGTCGCACTTGACGAGGAGGGGGCGGGAGGGAATTGGCGGGACAGGCATGGTCGTCTCGTGGCAGCGCCCGTGTATAGGGCACGCGCGCGCCGCAAGGAAAGTGAGGTAGTGACCATGCCCATGTCCCGACCGTTGTCTGTCATCCTACCGCAGCGTCGTCGGCGAGTGCCAGCGTCGTTTTCATGGATCGACCGCCGCATACGTAGCCAGCGCATCCTGTCGCGCATGAGTCCCGATGACATCACGCTGTACGTGTTCCTCGTGCTCGCCGCGGATCGCGACGGCCTGTCGTGCTGGCGTCTCGACCGCATGGAGCGCGAGCTGCCGCTGGACGGCGCCGCGCTCGTCGCGGCGCGGGCTCGGCTGATCGAGGCCGGCCTGATCGCGTTCCGACCGTGGAGCGCGCGATCTCGCGACGGCACGTACCAGGTGCTGTCGATCGAGGCGCGTGACGACACATCGCGGCGCGGTGGTCTCGCGACGATGCGCGACATCCTGGATTCGAACGAGGGATAGTCCATGAGCTTGGCGCGGGAAGCCACGATTGGCGCCTTGGGAGAGGCCCTGTCGCTAAGAATGTGGCCCGCGTCGGGATCGTACCGCACCCATCGAGCCGGGCATGAGTAGGTTGGGCCTGTGCCGCGCGCGCAGCGGACCCGAATCACAAACGAGGTTCCGGGATGGGTCGCAGGAGAGGAATCAACGCCATGAAGCATACGAAACACGCACGTCAACCGGACAAGCCTGTGGCGCCGCGCGGCCGCAACGCCGTGGGCATTGATATCGGCAGGAAACGTCACGCCGCCGCCGGCGTGCGACCGAACGGCGAGCGGACGGCCAAGACCATGTTCACCAACGATCGCCGGGGCATCGACCGCGTCGAGAGCCTCCTGTTGAAGCCGCTGGGCGGCCCCGACGGGGTCCTGGTCGCGATGGAGGCGACCGGCCACTACTGGAAAGCCACGTGCCACGAGCTCATGCGGCGCGGCTACGACCCCGTTGTCATCAACCCGATACAGACGAAAGGCGCGTTCCGTTCGCGCATCCGCAGGGCGAAGACCGATCCGCTGGATGCACGATCCATCGCCGAGCTCGTGCTCTCCGGCAAGGCGCACGCCGCGCGCATCCCCGACGAGCCCACGCTCGAGCTGCGCATGCTCGCGCGTCACCGCTGGCGACTCGTCGACCACATCACCAGCCTGGCGGTGTTCGCGCACGCGCTCATCGACCAGGTGTTCCCCGAGTTCGCGCACGCGTTCAGCGATCCGCTCTGCACGACGGCGCGCGCGATCATCAACGACATCGGCCTGGCGCCGGACGACGTCGCGGCCGATCGCGACGCGCTCGTCTCCGTCGTCCGCGGCGCGAGCCGCGGCGCCCTCGACGAGCGCAAGGCCGACATGCTCATCGATCTCGCGCGGCAATCCATCGGCATGCGCGTCGCGGAGGGCGTGATGGTCGAGCAGCTCCGCGGCGTCTTCGCGCTGATGGAAATGATCGAGGCCCAGCGTGACGAACTGGACGACGTGCTCGCCGCGCGCGTCGAGGCGATCAACTCGCCGTTGACGAGTCTCGGCCTGAGCGCTCCGGTCATCGCGACGGTTCACGGTGAGTCGGACCCCATCACCGACTTCCCGCACGCGTGGCAGTACGCGGCATTCAGTGGCCTCGAGCCGTCCACGTTCAGCAGCGGCGACTACAAAAAGGACGGCGACACGCCGATCAGCAAGCGCGGCTCGCCGTACCTGCGACGCGCCTTCTATATCGCAGCGATGGCGCTCTATCGAAAACACACCTATCTCCACCGATGCTACGCAAGGCACAGAGCGAAGAGGCGGCACCATACCGACGCGCTTGTCATCGTCGCCCACAAGCTCGCGCGTATCACGTGGAGGCTGCTCACGGACAACCGCCCCTACAAGGCCCGACCACCGAAGCGCTCGTAGAACGAAGGCGAGAGGCCGTCATGGACAGAACCAACCACAAGCCGCTCGGCCCGCGGCCCCGGCCGCCCCCGCCCGACGTTGGGCGGCCGGGGCCGTGTCGTGGGCCGAGAGGCGAAGGCCACCACGGCATCCGTCGTGCCGGCCGCAGGCCGGCGCTACGGATGCTCGCTCGAAAGGAGAAGTACATTGACTCCCCATAGTAGGTCTTGGCGATGTCGGTCATCCGGACAACCGGAAGACAGCCGTGAGGCCCCCGGCACAGCGCACATTCGCTTGCATGGCGCCGCCTGTGGTTTACGTTCTAT
>JBDHCY010000490.1:0-2358 GCA_039591795.1 Gemmatimonadota bacterium
GGAACGACGGGGCTGACACGCGCGATGCTCTCGGACATCATCCAGCGCCACGGTCTTAGCCTGCCAGGTGCAGCGCCCGCTGCGACTTCGCGAGATGTATCTGCCCCGGACGAGGTGCACTGGCATCTGTGGTCATGCATCGGGCATCTCCAGCTCACCGCGGAGGTTCTGCGCCGATTCAAGCGTGCGCTGCGCCCGGTGATTCTGGATTGTCGCACGGATGAGGACACGGCGCAGACGGTGGTGTCAGCAGCCGGGGTGCATCTCGAGCAGCTCGACGAGCTGTCCGACCGCCCTGGCCGGTTCTTCCGATGGGAGGCCTTCTCGCCTGTGCTCGAGATCAAGGGCAGGCTCCGCACGTTCGTGCAGGTGCTCGACGCCAAGCCCCACGACGCCCCGGCCCGCTGGACGGCCGGCTTGGACGACGAGCTCAAGCGGGTGCTCGCGACCCTCCTCGGCGAAGCAGAGCGGCTCTACCAGGAGGTGAGTCAACGCTCCGAGCGGCAAATCAACCTCTCATCTCAACCCGACCGGCCACCAACTCAACCCCCTCCGAGCGAGCTCGCGCTCTAGTCGCACACGCGACTCTCACTTAGCCACGCGTTGTCAATCGTGGCACGCCATTCGCCCCTCTAGAAGGCGTCCGGCAACCCAACTCAACGAGCATGGGTCCGAGCCGGACTCAGTCAGTCAGAACTGGTATTCACAGATGGGGCTCAGACACCGCTCCATTCCCTGGGGGGCATTGCGTGGCTCACCTCTGGCTTCGAGACGACGCTGACACGTGGGCAGTGCTCCCGCTCGAGGGAGCGAAGGTCGAGCTGGCTGACATACCGGTGCCTCTTGGGCGAGCGCTCGGCGCGTCTTCGGACGCGCCACTGAGCCCACTCCTCGTCCGCACGTCGGAGGGCACTCGTCCCGAGTGGGCTCTCGTGGCGAGCGCCTCGAGCGGCGTGTCGATCGACGGCGTTCCCCTCCGCACCGGACTGCGCGTACTGGCGGACCGCACCGAGGTACACATCGCCGGCGCGGGCTCGGTCTTCTTCTCCGAAGAGCGTCTTCCGCGGGTCGAGGTGCCCGCATCGCTCGGCCAAGCGGGGCGATGCCCGCGATGCGACCAGCCGATCGAGGTGGGCACCCCGTTGGTGCGGTGTCCGAAGTGCGATGTCGCGCACCATCAGAGTGACGAGCTTCCCTGTTGGACCTACCACAACAGCGGATGTGCCCTCTGCTCGAGGCCCACCGACCTCGACGCGGGGTTCCAGTGGACCCCCGAGGACCTCTGAGATGCAGGCGGCCTACGCCGTGAGCGTGATCGGAGCGGGTGGGAACATCGGGTCTCATCTCGTCGGGCACCTCGCCCGCATGCCGGAAGTCGCGCGCCTCGTGCTCGTCGATCACGACGTCTACGAGGCGGGCAACCTGAGCGGCCAGGACATCACGAATCGCGATCTGGGACGACCGAAAGCCATCGTGCAAGCGCGCCGAGCGCGCGCAATCAATCCGACGCTGGACGTCGCCGGAGTGGTGGCGCGCGCGCAAGACGTGCCGCTCGGCAAGCTCCGGGCCGATGTGCTACTCGCGTGCCTCGACACGCGAGTGGCACGGCAGTTCGTGAACATGGCAGCATGGCGGCTGGGCACGCCGTGGATCGATGCTGGCGTGAGGGCGGACGGGTCCCTCGTCCGCATCGACCTGTTCGTCCCCGGAGACGAGCACCCATGCCTTGAATGCGCCTGGGGCGATGCCGACCGCGACCTGCTCGAGGCGGAGTTCCCGTGCGGAGTAACTAACGGCGAGGCGTACGAGACGGCGGCGCCGTCGAGCCTCGGCGCGCTCGCCGCCGCACTGCAGGCGCTGGAGTGCCAGAAGGTCCTGTCCGGCGCCGATGGATGCCTGTCCCCCGGCTCGCAGGTCGTCCTCGACGCGGCCAATCACCGACATCTGGTGACCTCAACGCGAAGGAACGCCGACTGCCGTCTGGCGGATCACGGCGTCTGGCATATCGAGCCACTCATCGGCCCGACGAAGACGATCAAGCTCGGCGACGTCCTCGCGCTCGGCGATCGTCGGTCGAACGGCCGGTCCGCCGTGCGGCTCCTGGGCCAGCGGTTTGCCCGCCGCCTCGAGTGCACGGGGTGCGGCGAGCCCAAGCGGTTGCTCCGGTTGGCGAGACGACTTCGTCCCAGCGATCGGCGCTGTGCACACTGCCGTGCGCCCCTCCTCGCCTCTGGGTTCGGCCTCATGGACCAGCTCGTTCGAGACGAGCTCACCCAGCGGGATCTCGACCGCTCGCTTCACGCACTCGGTCTCCGAGACGGCGACGTCGTGACGGTCGACACCGGCGATCGCGCCACG
>JBDHCY010000491.1:0-2357 GCA_039591795.1 Gemmatimonadota bacterium
GAGCCGCACGTAGTTTCGGGCCCCGCGCCAGACGTACTGCGACCCCGTCAGGAGGTCTTCGACGCGGAACGGCTCGTCCTCATCGAGGCCGAGCGCCGCGACCGGGACGTGCAGCATCGTCGCCTGTGGGCGGTGAGCGTCGAGGTTGACGGCAATCAGCAAGTCGTTGTCCGGCGCGTGCTTGTGGTAGGCGAGAATCCCGTCGTTCTCCGAGGCGAGAAACTCGAGATTGGCGAACCGCTGGAGTGCGGGATGCTCCCGCCGGATCCGGTTCATGGTCGCGATGTCCGCATTGATGTTCCCCGGCGCGTCCCACCGACGGGTGCGCAGCTGGTACTTCTCGGAATCTCGGTACTCTTCGCTCCCGGCCCGCACGGGCGTGCGCTCGCACAGCTCGAAGCCGGAATAGATCCCGTAGACCGGTGACAGCGTCGTCGCCAGCACGAGTCGCGCTCGAAACGCGGGACGCCCGCCGTGCTGCAAGTATTCGTGGAGGATGTCCGGCGTGTTGGCGAAGAAGTTGGGACGGAAATACTCGGCCATGGACGTCTGGGTGAGCTCGGTGAGATAGTCTCGAAGCTCCCAGGACGTGTTCCTCCACGTGAAGTAGGTGTACGACTGCGTGAAGCCGAGCTTTGCGAGCCCTCTCATTCGGGCCGGCCGGGTGAAGGCCTCGGCGAGGAAGATCAGATCGGGGTGCTCGCGGCGGAGTGAGCCGAGGAGCCATTCCCAGAAGGCAAACGGCTTGGTGTGGGGGTTGTCGACGCGGAAGATCCGCACCCCCCGCTCGACCCAGAACGCGACGATCTCCCGGCATGCACGCCAGAGGGCCTGCCAGTCGTCACACCAGAAGTGGAGCGGGACGATGTCTGCGCATTGCTTGGGCGGGTTCTCGGCGTACTTGATGGAACCGTCGGCACGGATGAAGAACCAGTCGGGGTGCTCGCGCACCCAGGGGTGATCGGGCGAGCATTGGAGCGCGTAATCGAGGGCCACCTCCATGCCGTGGTCGCGCGCGGCGACGACGAACGCCTCGAATTCGGCGAGCGTGCCAAGCGCCGGCTCGACCGCCGTATGCCCGCCCTGGCTGTTCCCGATCGCCCAGGGGCTCCCGGGATCCGCCGGGCCGGCGACCAGCGCATTGTTGCGCCCTTTTCGGTTGGTGCGGCCAACGGGGTGGATCGGTGGGAGGTAGACGACGTCGAACCCCAGCGCCGCCAGGCGGGGAAGCTGCTGCGCCGCATCGGCCCAGGTGCCGTGGCGATCTGCCTTGGCGCCCTGCGAGCGCGGGAACATCTCGTACCAGGCACCGAAGCCCGCTCGCTCTCGGTCGACGACGACCTCGAAATCCGTCCCTAGCGAGGTGAGATCCTCCGGGGGAAGGTGGGCAAGCACGAGCGCCACCACGTCCGCGGTCACCGCCCGCTCCGCGCGGTCGGCGACCGGGGCGTCCGTGTCGTCGAGCAGGGCCGCCAGCTCCATCAAGCTCGTCCGTCCGTCGCCCCGCGCGCGGCGTCCCGCCGCCCGCAGCATCGTCGCGCCCTCCGACAAGTTTTCTTCGATCTCCTGACGGGCGGCGACACGTTTGGCGAGATCGGCCCGCCAGGTACCGAAGCGATCCGTCCATGCCTCGACGGAAAACCGCCACGTGCCGATCCGGTCAACGACGAACGAGCCGGTGCAGCGATCGAAATCGCGCTCGTAGGTCGTCGCGGCGAGGCGCCAACGCCGTTCACCCGGGCCGCGGTAGCGCACGCGTGCCGCGATCAGGTCGTGGCCGTCCTTGTAGACGATCGCTCGGACCGTGACCGCGTCTCCGACGAGGCGCTTCGCGGGATAGCGCCCGCCGTCCACCACCGGCTCGACCCGGTCGATGACGAGACGGGGCGGCTCCGTGGGGAGACGATCTCCAGTGGGACGACCCGATCTCACAGGGGTCATGGTCATGCTCGTTAGTGACGCAATGACGTTAAACAGCTGGGGGACGATCGGCGCAAGGGGTGCTCGGGCGTCGTCCCCGCCTGGGGACGATCCTCCGGGTCAGGAACCCTCGGGTATCTCGGCGCCCGCCGCGCGGGGCACTCCGGACGCCGGATGCGCATACTCCTCGAGCGCCGACCGAAGGCGTCGGATCTCCTCTTCGCTCTTTCCGGCCGCTCGGAGTCGCCGGTCGGTCAACAGGCGCCGCACTCCTGCCTTGATCGTTCCGAGGGCGAGCGTGGCGCACGAGAGCCGGGACCCCACGACATCCCGTCCGAGAAAGTCGATCATCTCGTCGTAGGAGGAGTCGAGAAGCTCGCCGAGGGTGGGATGGTCCTTGTTGAGGCGGTTGAGCAGGAGCGAGGTCGAGCCCTGGC
>JBDHCY010000492.1:0-2351 GCA_039591795.1 Gemmatimonadota bacterium
GCAGGCCTTGGGCGACACACTGGTCGATGATGCTCATCGAGAGTTCCGCGAGCCGATAGACGTTCGCCTCGCGCGCGCGGAAATCCCCGCCCTTCACCGTGTCGTAGAAGAGCCGGAATACACTGTCGCCGTCGTTCTGGTAGTTCTTCGCGGCGTTGATGCCACCCTGGGCCGCAATGGAGTGCGCGCGCCGCGGGCTGTCATTGAAACAGAAGCACTTGACCTGGTAGCCGAGCTCGGCGAGGCTGGCGGCTGCCGAAGCCCCCGCGAGCCCAGTCCCGACGACGATCACCGTGAACTTCGGTTTGTTGGCTGGCGCCACGAGCATCATGTCGGCGCGGTGGGCCTCCCAGCGTCGCTCGATCGCTCCAGTCGGAGTCTGAGCGTTCAGTTCCATTCCTGGCGCTCCGTAATCACGGCGCAAGCCATCCGGCGAGCACCGCCACCGGCACGGCGATGAACCCAGCGCTCACTCCGATAGCGAAGATCGTGGCGAAGCCGCGTCGGTACTCGTTGAACCGCGGGTGATTCCAGCCCAGCGTCTGGAAGAAACTCCAAACGCCGTGGTAGAGGTGGAAGCCGAGGGCAATGATCGCGAGCATGTAGAAGACGGCCACCGGCCAGACCTGAAAGCCGAGAACCACGTTGTCGTACACCCGACCCTCGTGGAAGGCGGGGTGCACCGACCCAACGGTGAGATGCAGAATGTGATAGACGACGAACGCCGCGATCAGGGCACCGCCCCAGAACATCGTCCGGGACGCGTAGGTCGATTCGACGGGCTGGTTCTTGCGATAGCCCACGGGCCGCGCGGCCCGGTTTGCGAGCCTGAGCGAGACGGCAGCCCAAATGTGGAGGGCGACGGCCGCCAGCAAGGCGGCGCGGGCGGCCCACAGCACGTATTCACGCCCGAGGGCGGGCGACCCCACCTCCCGCAACCACTCCGCGTAGCTGTCGATGCTGCTCGGTCCGATGAAGATCTTGAGGTTGGCCAGCATGTGCACGGCGACGTAGCCAAAGAGCACGATGCCCGTGACGGCCATGACGGCCTTCTTGCCAATCGTCGATTGTTGGAGGGTGAGCACTCGGCGCATCGGATCTCCCGCGCGGATCAGCGCTCGGTCGCCCGCATCTTAAGGCTCGCGTCTCCTCCTCACAACCCGATCGGGGGCACCGACTTGCACAGTCATGCCGCGGCAGCCCCCGCTCCGGTCGAGACCGTGCGCAACCGACGGATCGCCGCGATTCCCAGTGCGGGTCCGACGGCGAGGGCGGCGAATGCCCAGCGCCACCCCGACGACTCGGCGATGAGTGGGACCAGCTGGATCGAGGCGATGGTGAGCAGGAACCCGACGGAGGTCTGCAGCGTGAGTGCCGTGCCAACGGCGTGCGGCGGAACCACTTCGGTCACGAGCGCGCTGAATTGGGCAGAGTCGGCGATCACGAAGAAGCCCCAGAGCGCCGCCACCGGTCCGACGACCCAGAGTGGCGCCTCGAAGAGGAGCCCGATGCCGAGAGCACAGGTGCCGCTCAAGGCCATGGCGCGGACGACGAGCGGCTCCCGCCCGATCCGATCGGCCACCCAGCCGCCCCAGACGCAGCCGGCGCCTCCGATGGCGATGGCTGCGAACGCGACGAGCGTGGTGGGCGAGGGCTGATCGAGGGCTCCCGCGCGGGCCGCGGCACCGGCCGCGAGCCAGGCAGCGATCCACGTCCAGAAACTGTAGAGCTCCCACATGTGGCCCAGGTAGCCACCGGTCACGAGTCGCCAGCGCCGACCACGGACGACCTCGCCCACGAGCGTCCAGGAGAACGGTCGACGTTCGAACGCGTGCGGGCCGTCGTGGTATCCGGTCCGGACGAGCACCGCGGCCAGTGCCGCGGCGATCGACGTCACGCCGAGGATTGTCTCGGGGCCCGCTCCTCCCAGCGCGTCGACGAGGTACGGGCTCGCCTTGCCGACGGTGAGCGCCCCGACGACCGTGCCGATGGCGAGCCCGCGTCGGGACCGGAACCAGGTGGCAGCCATCTTCATGGCCGGTGGGTACACCCCGGCCAAGAAGAGACCAGTCAGGAATCGCGTCGCGATGCCTGTTGCCGCCGAGGGCGCCGTGAGCAGGGCGGCGTTGGCGGCGGCAGCGAGGAGCGCCGAGACGGCGAAGTAGGTGCGGCTCGGAAAGACGTCGGCCAGATTCAGGACCGCGGCGGCGAGAGTACCCGCCACGAACCCGAGCTGGACGGCCGAGGTGAGGAGACCGGCTTGCGATGCCGTGAGGTCCCACCGAGCCTGCAAGTCGGGAGCGACGGCACTCGCCGCGAGCCACACCGACATGCCGAGGAGCTCGGCAGTG
>JBDHCY010000493.1:0-2350 GCA_039591795.1 Gemmatimonadota bacterium
TCGGATCCTGCAGGCGACGACGCTGCTCGAGTTGCTGGACGGCCGCTACCCGGGTCGTTTTGGGGCCGGGCAGGTTCGGACCCTGCAGCGGCGGATCCGCGACTGGCGCGCGGTCCATGGGCCGGAGCGAGAGGTCTACTTCGAGCAGACTCACCCGCCGGGCCGGGAGGCGCAGCTCGACTTCACGCACGGCACGGAGCTCGGGGTGCGGATCGCCGGCGAGGCGTTCGATCACCTGTTGTTCGAGTTCGTTCTGAGCTTCAGCGGGTGGCGCTGGGTATGCCTGGCGTTCGGCGAGACCTTCGAAGCGCTCGTGGATGGGCTCCAAGGCGCGCTGTGGGAGCTGGGCGGGGTTCCGGAGATCGCTCGCAGCGACAACTTGTCGGCGGCGACGCACGAGCTGAAGCGCAGCGGGGGACGCGCCTTGAACGAGCGCTTCGCCGCGGTGCTCGCGCACTACGGACTTCGCTCAACGCGCATCCATCCCGGTCGTTCCCACGAGAACGGGGTCGTGGAGCAAGCGCACCATCGGCTGAAGTCGGCGCTCGCCCAAGCGCTCGTGATCCGTGGCAGCCGCGACTTCGAGACGGTCGAGCAGTACGTGGCCTTCGTTCAGGAAGTTGTCGACCGGCTGAACCGGCCCACGCTCCCGCGGCTGGCCGAGGAACGAGACCACCTTCGGCCCCTGCCGTCGTCGCGCGTGCCCAGCTACACGGTCTACCGCGTCAAGGTGCGCAAGTGGAGCACGATCCGGATCTCGAACAAGACCTACTCGGTGCCTTCGCGCCTGCGCGGTCATGAGGTCGAGGTGCGACAGTTTGCCGACGAGGTCGAGGTCCTCTACCAGGGGAAGTGCGTCGAGCGGATGCCGCGCCTGCGAGGCGGCCGTGAGCACCGGATCGACTACCGGCACGTCATCTGGTCGCTGGTTCGAAAGCCCGGGGCCTTCGCCCGCTATCGCTACCGCGAGGAGCTGTTCCCGACGTCCACGTTCCGTGAAGCCTACGACGCGCTGTGCCGCGTGCGTGGGGAGCGGGCCGACGTGGATTACGTTCGCACGCTTCACTTGGCGGCGAGCACCCTGGAGTGCACGGTCGAGCAGGCGCTCCGCGAGCTGCTCGATGGGCGAGCGCCCTTTGACTACGCAGCGGTCCGCGATCGGGCCGCGCCGGCGAAGCCTGACGTTCCGAAGCTCATGACGCCCGAGGTTCCCGACCTGCGCGTCTACGACGCGCTGCTGGCGGAGGGGACACGATGAGCGCGTCGCCCCAGGAACGGATCCAGGAGTTGTGTGCCGAGTTCCGCTTGCCGACGGTCGCCGCGGAAGTGGTGCCTCGCTTCCAGGCCTCCGATTGCGGAGCGGCGCTCGCGACCCTGCTCGAGGTATTCGAACTCGAGGCCGGAGACCGCCGTCAACGGCGTGTCGACCGCCTGCGCCGAGCCGCCAAACTGCCCGCGGGCAAGACCTGGGACACACTCGATCGGACGCGGTTCCCGGTCAAGCTCCAGCAACAGCTCGAAGAGCTGGCAACGGGGCGGTTCCTCGACCGCGCCGTCAACGTGCTCGCGTTTGGGCTCCCCGGAACGGGGAAGACCCATGCCATGGCCGCACTCGGACACCGGCTGATCGAGCGGGGCCACTCGGTGGCCTTCGTGCCGACCTATCAGCTCGTGCAGAACCTGCTGGCTGCCAAGCGCGACCTCGATCTCCCGCGGATGTTGCGCAAGCTCGATCACTTCGAGGTGCTCATCCTCGATGACCTCGGCTACCTGAAGCACCGCGCCGACGAGGCCGAGGTGCTCTTCACGCTGATCGCGGAGCGCTACGAGCGCCGCTCGCTCATCCTGACGAGCAACATGGTGTTCAGCCAGTGGGAGGAGATCTTCCAGAGTCCGATGGCCACGGCCGCCGCGATCGATCGGATCGTGCACCACTCCGTCATCGCCGAGTTCGACGTGACGAGCTACCGCACGGCCGAGGCCCAGGCCGCAGACAAGAAGCCCGCCGCCTCACGGCGTCGGGCAAAGAAGTAGCGGTCACCTCCGGTGACCTTCTTGGCGAAGAAAAGAACGAAGAAGGGAAACTCCACAGCGGCAGAAGTAGTTGTCGTCGACCGGAAGAAACGATTGACGCCGGTCAAACGGGTTCACGAGCCGCACCGACGTGGTGAGATACTGGCACCAGCGAGCCGCCGAGATCTGTGGCGGAGACGGCACCTTTGAGAAGGTTTCTGAGCAAGATGCGTCACGAGAGGCTCTGGTAGATCAAGGCTGGAGCGTTCAGAAACCCGCCCGGGAAGGGTACATCCGCTGTAAGTCCTGAGGAGCAGGCTAGCCCGCGTCGTCCTCC
>JBDHCY010000494.1:0-2338 GCA_039591795.1 Gemmatimonadota bacterium
CGACAACGAGCAGGAGATGAGGATGCCGGACCGGCGCTTGACGCCTCGCTCGGAGCGCCGTAGCGCTGCCGGCCGCGGCGCAGCACCTGAGCCCGCCGCGTCTAGTGCTGCACCGTCAGTGCCAGGTCACTCCAACGCTGAGCAGCGCAAGGCCCGTATTGAAGCCGGAGAAGTTGTAGCCCACGAGGTCGATGTTGGGCGTGATCGACAACGTCTGCGACAATCGAATGTCGTAGCCCGCGCCGAGAGCGAAAGCGAAGCCGTCTTCGCGCTGTACATCGAAGAACATCCCGCCCTCCTCGGTCGGCCGCTTGGTCTCCGCGTGGGCGAACCCGGCCGCGCCTTTGAGGACCAGATTGCCCCGTGGCACGGGATAGAACAGCATGGCCAGGGAGACGGACGTTCTCAGGAGCTCCTCGTCGCCGGAGCTCCAATACCAGCCGATTCCCTCACCGCCGATCAGGAAATCCCGAGTCACCGTACCGCCCGCCCGCAAGTAGACGGCGGGGCCCGCCTCGTTGCCGGAGTCTTCACCGGTGGTGCTGCCGCCGCCAATGCCCGCTCCGAACCACACCCCCCTGCGGTGAGACCCTTGGCCCACCGCAGACGTGGTGAGCACCAACGTGCCAAGCAACGCGAGCAAGACTGTTCGGTTCATGTGCCCTCCGGAAAATGCAAAGTGGGGTGTGCGCGGACGCGAGGCAAGGCCGCCTATGAGGTCGTTTTGCTTCCCGTCGCGCCGCCGAATAGCTTGCGCACGCCATGAACGGCGTTGGGACAGAGACTCATCCGCTTCGCGTGGCGGTCGTCGGCGCCGGCCCGGCCGGTTTCTTTCTCATCGACCGGCTCCTCGGCGCTGACCTCGCCGTAGAGGTCGATCTCTACGACCGGCTCCCGGCACCGTACGGGCTGGTGCGGTATGGCGTCGCCCCCGACCATGAAAAGATACGCAACGTCACCCGCACGTTCGACAAGATCGCCGCCCGCGCGGGGTTTCGTTTCTTCGGCAACGTCGACGTCGGGGGCGACGTGACCCTGGACGATCTTCGCCGCCACTATCACCAGGTGTGTTTCACGACCGGAGCACAGACCGATCGGCGCATGGGTATTCCCGGCGAAGATCTGGCGGGGAGTCATCCGGCGACCGAATTTGTGGCGTGGTACAACGCACATCCGGAATTCAAGGACCACACATTCGATCTTGCGCGGGAGCGGGTGGCCGTGGTCGGCGTCGGGAACGTTGCGGTGGACGTGGCCCGGATCCTCTGCCGAACGCCGGAAGAGCTCGCGACCACCGACATCGCCGACTACGCCCTCGATGCGCTGCGCGCGAGCCGGGTGCACGAGGTCTTCATGCTGGGCCGGCGCGGGCCCGCGCAGGCCGCCTTCACTAATGCCGAGGTCAGGGAGCTTGGCGAGTTGGCGGCCGCCGACATCGCGGTGCGTCCCGAGGAGGCCACTCCCGATGCGTTGAGTCAAGAGGACCTGGCCCGGAGCGAAGCGAAGGCGACGCACAAGAAGCTCGAGATTCTCGACGGCTTTGCCCATCGAGCAGCGACCGGCAAGCCCAAGCGGCTCACCCTCCGGTTTCTCGTCTCGCCGGTCGAGATCGTGGGGGACGGGAGAGGCCACGTCGCCGGGATCCGACTCGTACGCAACCGTCTCGTGCGACGAGATGATGGGTCGCTTCGTGCGGAGCCGACCGATCATCTCGTCGCACGAGACGATCGCTCGGGAACCGTCCCGAACGAGCGGGGACGCGTCGTCGATCCCGAGGCGAACGACGCGATCCCCGGGGTCTACGTGGCAGGTTGGATCAAACGCGGCCCGTCGGGGGTGATCGGCACCAACAAACCCGATGCGGCGGAGACAGCTGCGGTCATGATCGAAGACGCCACGGCTGGGGCCACGCTCGCTCCGGAAGCCGCCGATGCTGCCGCCGCCGAGGCCACGGTTCGCGCCCGGGCTCCCGCGTTCGTCTCGCTCGAAGATTGGCGGACGGTGAGCGCGCTCGAGGCGGAACGTGGAAAGCCTCTGGGGCGTCCGCGCGTGCGATTCACGAGCACCGCGGAGGTGCTCGACGCGCTCGGGCGCGCGGAGTGAGGATCGTCGTTTTGTCAGGGCGCGGGCGCAGGTGCGTCTACGGTGTGGTCCATGAGCGGCTATGGCGACGGTCTTCACGGTTCCTTCATGCCTGGAAGGCGAGCTTCAGGAAGGTCGCCTCACATGGAGCCATCTGTTCGTGACAGCGCCTGCGGTTGAGCAGCGGTTGCTGGGGCTCAAGAGCCTCGTCGGCAACACCCCCCTCCTCGCGATCGACTTCACCTTCGGTGGCGCG
>JBDHCY010000495.1:0-2329 GCA_039591795.1 Gemmatimonadota bacterium
GCAGACGATACCGGTGCCCACGGCTGGCGCGAGAGCGCAAAGGACCGGTGTGTGGCTAGCGTCAACTATTTCTTTCGTGGGCGACGATTAGAGTTTTCGTTTTCGGCCTCGGGGTCGGTCTAGCCGGTTCCTTTCTCCTCCTCATTCCTCAGAAGCGTGTAAACGCCCGCGTAGCGGGGCGCCGGCCAGGCTCAAGGCCTGGCTGGGCGCCTGTGCCTCCCCGCCTTGTCACGTCGTCTCCTCGCGTAGCCGTCGAGCCCGTCGTTTCGCAGTCTCGGCCCGATAGCTGTCGACATTGAGCTCGAGCAGCACCGCGTGGTGCACGACCCGATCGACGGCAGCGGCTGTGGTCATCGGATCCTTGAAGATCTGATCCCACTGGCTGAACACCAGGTTCGACGTGATCATCACGCTCTTGCGCTCATAGCGTTCGGCGAGCAGCGTGAACAGCACCTCCATCTCGGCGCGGTCCTGCTGCACATAGCCGATGTCGTCGAGGGCCAAGCAGTCGATGCGATCGAGGCGCTTGAGCTCGCGCGACAGACGCAGGTCGCGCTTCGCGACCAACAGCCGCTCCACCAGCGCCGCCACCGAGGTGAACAGCACCGAGTGGCCACGGCGCACGAGTTCGTGTCCGACCGCCGCCATGGTGTGCGTCTTGCCGGAACCGGGGTTGCCGAAGATGCAGACGTTGGTGGCGCTGGCGAGGAACTCGCCATCGCACAGACGCTTGATTTGGCCGCGCACCGGGGTCGGTAGCCGCTTCAGCTCGAGCGTCGAGAGGGTCTTGTCGCGTGGCAGCTTCGATTCCTTCAGCAGCCGCGTGATACGCCGATCCGCGCGATCGCTGGCCTCCAGCGCCGCAAGCTCGTCGAGGTAGCGGACGTGCTCCCAGTCCTCCTTGTCGGCACGCTCAGCGAGGTCCACGTAGTACGCCAGGAACGACGGCAGCCGGAACGCCTTCAGCCTCAGCTCCAATGATGACGCGCTCATGCCGCCGCCTCCTCGAGGAGCCGGTCGTACTGACCGAGATCCGGCTCGCGCGGCTCGATCTGGGGATGCTCGATCGGCGTCGGGGCCACCGCGGCCTTGACCGCATCGAAGCGGGGCAACGTCCCTGCCTCGAGCAGATCCGCGAGCACCGCGTCGACCTGTGACTCCATCGTCGTTGCAGCCAGGTGCAGGATCCGCAGGTACTCGAGATCGGCGCCGTGTGTCAGCGTCTCGTTCAGAGCATCGTAGGCGCGGCGGAAGCTGAGCGTCGGAAACAGCGCTTCCCGGTACACGTAGCGGGCAAAGGCACCCGGCTTCTTCAGCAGCGAATGGATCAAGTGCCGATAGT
This sequence comes from Gemmatimonadota bacterium, assembly GCA_039591795.1. Taxonomy (GTDB): domain Bacteria; phylum Gemmatimonadota; class Gemmatimonadetes; order Gemmatimonadales; family GWC2-71-9; genus JBDHCY01. The sequence goes on from JBDHCY010000495.1 coordinate 1,343, forward strand.
CGATGTGATGCGCCTCCTCGCGACCGAGACGGTCGTAGCTGGCGACCTTCTCGCCCTCGTGCCACAGCTCGACCACGCTGGCGTACAGGCGCACATGCAACCGCTCGCCTATGAGCCGCGATGGCACCGAGTATGGCTTGCCGCCGATGCGAACGGTGCTCCAGCGCGTCACCGTGGCAAAGTCGTCCCGATACGCCGGCAGCAGGCGCTCGGGTAAGGATCGCATGACGCTCAGCTCCTCCGCCAAACGCTCGCTACGACGCCGGTTGCGCCCGGTCACCACGTTCTCCAGGAAGCCGCGATAGTCCGCGCGGCTGCCGAAGTCTCGCGAGCCGCGTAGCCGCAGCTGTTGGTCCACGGCACGCTTGAAGTGGTGGTGCGAGGACTCGACGTCGCCGTTCTCGTTCGCCCGCCCGGGCGTGTTCTTCGAGCCCCTCAGGTCGTAATGGTCGAGCACCTCCGTGTAGCGCTCATTGAACGCCCGACCCTTGGCATGCTTCAGATCATGGGTCGCCGCCGACAGGTTGTCGGTACGATGTTCACGCGGCACCGCGCCGAGCTCCCACAGGCTCGTCTGCAGACCCTCGACCAGCGCCTCGAAGCTCTCCGATGGCGCCAGCACCACCCACTCCCAGTTCGAGTAGCTGAGCACGAAGTGGTAGCAAAGATGCGGATACGGCTCGCCGTCGATCGTCACGTACAGCGACGTCATATCCGTGAAGTCCGACTGGCACTGCTCGCCCGGATCGTGCACCTGCGGGAAGTACACCTCCTTCGGCGGCCCATGGCGCGCACGCCAGCTGCGAAACCGACGCTGCAGCGTCCTCAGCTGACCTCGCTTGAAGCGCTCCGGATAGCGGCGCTCCAGCTCCTCGAACACCGTCTTCCCCCGCAGCCCCGCATCGATATCGAGCATCTGCTCGACCTCCGCCCACACCTCGGCGAACGGATCCTCTCGCGTCCGCCAATGACGCGGCTCCCTGAGCT
>JBDHCY010000496.1:0-2321 GCA_039591795.1 Gemmatimonadota bacterium
TTCCCCTGCTGATGGACGTCGAGACCTACCCGAGTCTGAAGCTCTATCTCAACGTGGACCCCGAATCGATCCAGACCCGGGATCAGGAACGGATCGTCATCGACAACTACGTCGTCTGGCGAATCGTCGACCCGGTCGAATTTCGCGGCTCGTTCCCGCAGGGCATCGAGCTCGCGAGACAGCAGATCAATCGGGTCGTGAAGGCGGCCGTGCGCGAGGTCGTGGGCAAGCGCACCGTTCTCGAAGTACTCCCCGACGAGCGCGAGAACATTCGGAAGGCCATCACGGACAGAACGGCGAAGTCACTGCGCGAGGACGGGATCGAGATCGAAGATGTTCGCATCAACCGCACCGAGCTACCGCCCGCCACCGAAAAGAACGTCTTCGCGCGCATGAAGACGGACCGGACGCGCCTCGCGCGCAAGTACCGCGCGGAAGGCGAGGAGAACGCGCGGACCATTCGCGCGGATGCGGATCGCGAGGCCCGTGTGACGGTCGCGAACGCGAACAAGCAGGCCGAGATCGCCCGGGGCGAGGGCGACGCCGAGGCGGCGCGCATCTACGCCGAAGCCTACTCGAAGGATCCCGATTTCTACGCCTTCCTGCGCAGCATGGAGGCCTATCGGAAGACGATCGGAAAGGAGACGACGCTGGTGTTGTCGCCGGACTCGGAGTTCTTCCGTTACCTCGACGGCACGGTGTCCGCGACGACACCGCGAGCGCCGACCGAGCCCTGATGCCCGGGCTTTCAGCGCGGGGCGCGTGCGAAGCGCACCGCGCCGAAGCCCGCGAAGGCGGCCAGAACCAACCAAGGGCCGAACGCGGCGCCGCCCATGCCGCCGGCCGCGACCATGGTTGCCGCGGTCCGAGCCGTGTAGAAGAGCCCGAGGATCACGATCCCGACCACGGCGGCCGACGCCAGGCTGCGCCGCTGTTCGACCCGCAGTCCGAGTGGAATCGCGAGGAATGCGAAGACGATGACGGCGAGCGGGTCGGCGAGGCGGGCGTGGAGCATCTCGCGGTATCGCGCGGTATTGCGGCCCTCCTCCGAACGGGCGCGTATGTACTCTCCCAGCTCGAACAACGAAAGGGTCCGGGCACCGGCGTCGAGGAGCGCGAGATCCCGCTCCGCGGCCACCGCCAGGATCATCTCCTCACGGTGTTCGACCAACGGCGCCGCCGAGGGGCGGGACGGGTCGAAGGTGCGGACGGTCGCGTCTTGGAAGTGCCAGCGATGATTCTCGTCGATGCGGACGACGTCGGCCCGAAAGCTCCGACCGAGGCGCCCCCGAGGATTGGTCTCGAACACGCGCACTCCGTGCAGGGTCTTGGATTTCCGGTCCGTTTCCCGCACGTTGTAGATCGTGTCGCCCCTGTGGTACCAGAACGATCCCCGTCGAAACGTGACCTCTTCTCCGGGGTTTTCCCGGCGGTTCCACTCGCGCGTTGCGGAGAGCACCAGGGTTTCGTCGAGGACGAGGGTGGCGAGGGAGATCGCCGCTGCAGCGGCGAGAATCGGGACTACCATCCGTCGTGGCGAGACCCCTCCGGTCTTGGCCGCCGTGAGCTCCCGCGCGCGGGCCGCGAGGCCGACGCAGAAGAAGGCGGCTGCGAAGGAGGTCGCCGGGATCAGATCGCGGAAGTAATAGGTCGGGAGCCTGAGGAAGAGGTAGGTCATGACGCCGGTGAATCCAGCGTGATCATCCATGATCTCGTCGAAGTTGAGGAGCAGCTCGACGATCGCGATGGTGATCATCGATGCGAATAGAATGGTGACGAAGAGATTCAGGTAGCTCCCGAGGAAATAGCGCGAGAGAATTCGCACGGTCGGAGTCTAGCATTGCACTACGTTCGCGGAAGCGATGAGTTGAAAGAGCCTCTCTACCACCCCGTCGTCACCGTCGGGAATTTCGACGGGCTACACGTCGGCCACCGCGCGATCATCGACATCGTCGTCGAGCGGGCGAGACAGCTGGGTGGAGAGGCCGTCGTCTACACCTTCGAACCGCATCCGCGGAAGGTCTTGCAGCCCGATCGGGCGCCACGTCTGCTCGCGACGATCGAGCAGCGGGTCGAGCTCTTCGAGCAGACCGGAGTCGACACCGTGATCGTCGAGCCGTTCACGCGCGAATTCGCCAAGATCCCCGCAGACGTCTTCATCCGGGAGATCCTCTACGAGAAGATCCATCCCGTAGAGGTATACGTCGGCTACGATTTCCACTTTGGCCGGGAACGCGAAGGGTCCATGCGGCTGCTTACGGAGATGGGGCCGAAGCTCGGGTTTTCGGTGACGATCATCCCGGAAGTCACCGTTGATGCCG
>JBDHCY010000497.1:0-3334 GCA_039591795.1 Gemmatimonadota bacterium
AGCGGTTCTTCGTGAACGACCTCAACGGCCCGCTCTACATCCTCGACAAGCAGACGAGGACGTTCACGACCTACCTCGACTTCAACGGCAAGGAGGGGCGGCCTGGGTTGTTTCGCCGGTTCATCTTCGAACGCAACTTCGCGACGGGTCTGACCAACGTCATCTTCGATCCCGATTACGCGAACAACGGGGTCTTTTACACGTTGCATTTCGAGGATCCGACGGTAGGCGGCTCCGCCGCCCCGCGGCCCGGTGTAGTGGACGGACTGGACCTGTCAGGCTATGACACGACTCAGCCCATTTCTCCCACACCGGATTACGATGGCGAGCTCCAGGCGGAAGTCGTGCTGATCGAGTGGACCGATCGCAACACTGCCAACACGACGTTCGAGGGGACGGCCCGCGAGCTGATGCGTGTCGAACACATCAATCGCATTCATCCGATGGGCGAGATGACGTTCAATCCGCACGCGCAATCCGGTGATCCCGACTGGCGGGTCATGTATATCGGGATCGGCGATGGCAGCACCGGTGACAGGGGTGACGACACACGGTTGTTGGCGCAGCGTCTCGACAGCTTCATGGCGAAGATCCTCCGAATCGTACCGGACCTCGACGAGCATACGGCCACGAGTCGCGTCAGCGAGAACGGCAGGTATCGCGTCCCGAACGACAATCCCTATTCGGGTGTCGGGGGTGCTCGGGGGGAGATCTGGGCGAACGGTGTGCGCAACCCGCACCGGATGACGTGGTACCGCGATCCCGCACGGGCCGACTCGCCACACCTGTTTGCGTTCAACATCGGCTCGACGATGTGGGAGACGGTGATCGTCGTCCGGAAGGGCGCGAATTATGGCTACCCGGTGCGCGAGGGCACGGAGGGACGCTCGGAGAACAACCGCCCGGAACCCAGGCCCGAAGACGACACGCTGCCCGTGCGGATCTCGGGCACGACCGAGCGCGGCATGATCACGCCGACCTATCCCGTCATCGCCTACCAGACCGGCGTGGCGGGTGATGCGATTGCCGGCGGGTTCATCTACAGCGGCAGCAGCCTGCCAGCGCTCCAGGGCAAGCTCGTCTTCGGCGACATCACCACCGGGCGGATCTGGTACGCAGATCTGTCCGCCGTGTTCGCCGCCGATGACGGAGATCCCGAGACGCTGGCGCCGATTCACGAGATGGAGTGGAATCTCCGCGAGCTCACGGGGGCGACCTTCCGGGCGCGGGGTGGCGAGGGTGAAACGCTGCCCGGTGGGGGAAGGGTATCTGGCCCCGGCCGCGTCGACATGCGCTTCGCCGAGGACGACGACGGTGAGGTCTACGTGCTGACCAAGAGCGACGGGATGATCCGGCGGATCGTCGGGGTCAGGTGACGCAGATTCGAACTCGCCCTAGCCTGGCAGCTCGCCCAGAAGCCGTGGATCGTGCCGATCCCGAGAGCGCGGGGACAATCGAGATCCAGGGCGCGCGCTACTCCGAGGAAGCACAGCGGATGATCGACCGCTGATTGCCCGTGGCATCCCGACGCACGTTGGCGTCGCTTACAACACGCCTCGGAATCGACATGCTCACTTCTACCTCGGGGACGCCATGACACGCATCATCGCGACCGCCCTAGCCTTCGCCTTCGTTGCCCCGGCGATCGTCCGTGCCCAGGACAGCCTGACCGTGATCCGCGCGACGACGCCGTCCGATCTGGCGCCGGCTGAGCACTTCACCGGCACCGTCCGGGTGGGCGGCTGGTTCGAGGCGGAGGCCCCCGCCCGGACCTACGGCGCGACGGTCGCTTTCGAGCCCGGAGCACGGACCCATTGGCACGTCCATCCACTCGGTCAGACCCTCGTCGTCACGGCGGGCACTGGACGTGCGCAGCACTGGGGCGGCCCGGTCCAGGAGATCCGGCCGGGTGACGTCGTCCAGATCCCGCCGGGCGTGAAGCACTGGCACGGCGCTTCGCCGGACGCTCCAATGACCCATGTCGCCACCGTGGAACGCCCCGACGACGGGCCAAGCACGGTATGGATGGAGGGGGTCTCGGACGACCAGTACGCCGAAGCGCAGCCGCGGCCGGCGCAAGCTCCTGCCGACCCCGCCCGGGGAGAGGACCAGCCCTCACGGGCCCAGCAGCTCCTGGGCGACATCGCCCCCAAGCTGGCCGACCTCACCGACGACGTCCTCTACGGCCAGGTGTGGTCGGACCCAACGCTCTCGCCGCGCGACCGGAGCCTGGTGACCGTCAGCGCTCTCGTCGCGATGAACCGCTCGCCCCAGCTCCGATCCCACCTCGGCCTGGCGCTGCGGAACGGCGTGACGCAGGATCACCGCTATCGGCGTAGCCAGAGAGGTCTTCGACGAGAACTGATGCGCGACGTGAGGAACGCCGGTGAAGCTCCGCACCCGACGGCGACGAGACGGTGGGCCCTGTTTCTTCTTTTGCTGATCGTCTGTGCTACGGGCCGTCTGTCTGCACAGGGAGCCCGAGCTGATGAGGTCCGAGCACTCAGGCTGACCCCAGCCCAGGCGGCGACCGTCCGGATCGACGGCCTGCTCACTGAAGCATTCTGGGATCAGGCCGGCGTCATCGACGATCTGCGGCAGCAGGAGCCCGATGAGGGAGCCCCGGCTACGGAAGTCACGGAAGTCAGGATCGCAGTCGACGACAGGAACCTCTATGTGGCGGTGATGGCCTTCGATCGGGAGCCGGACCGCGTGGTGAGCCGTATTCTCGCGCGAGACCAGATCATGGAGAGCCGCTTCGGTGGGCTCCAGTTCGCCGGCGACGACGCCATCGCTTTGCTGTTCGACACGTTCCACGACAGCCGCAACGCCTTCGTATTCGCCACCAACCCCAATGGCGCGGAGTTCGACGCCCTCATCACCGATGAGGGAGCCGAGATCAACGTTGACTGGCGGGCCGTGTGGCAGGTGGAGGCCACCCGGATCGACCAGGGCTGGTCGGCGGAAATCGCCATACCGCTGCGTACGCTGCGGTATCCGGCCGGAGGGGGACGCCCCTGGGGTTTCAACGTGTACAGGACCATCCGGCGCAAGAACGAGACGGTTCTGTGGCAGTCGTGGTCCCGCGACAATGAAGGCTTCGTGCGGGTGAGCAGCGCCGGACACCTGGTTGGCATGGATGACCTGCCGAGGTACGGCATCAACGTCGAAGTGAAGCCCTACGTTCTGGGAGGCACGCGACAGGAGCTCAACGAGAACGGCGAGACGCCAGTAGAGGGAGAATTCAAGGCCGGAATCGATGCGAAGGCGGAGGTCGCACCAGGGCTGGTATTGGACCTGACGCTGAATACCGACTTCGCTCAGGTCGAGGTGG
>JBDHCY010000498.1:0-3247 GCA_039591795.1 Gemmatimonadota bacterium
CCACAGGTCCCAAACAGCACTCTCGGGATCGCCGATCGACGGTGCCCGCTGCCGACACATACGGCGTGACGGCCGGGCTCGGGTAGCAAGGTGGCTATCCACCTCGTCCTCGCTGACTCTCAGCCGATCACGCTCGACGGCTTGGCGCATCTATTCCGCCTCGAGTCAGATCTGCGCGTCGTGGCGCGCTGCACGGATGGCGACGCCGCGCTCACCGCCGTGCAAGACCATGAGCCCGACGTCCTCGTGCTCGACATTCACATCAGTGGGACTGACGGGCTCACCGTGCTTCAGACGCTCAACCGACTACAATTGCCAACCCGCACCGTCGTGTTCTCGACAGCGCTGGAGGAGCGCGAGGCCTTGGAGGCCCTCCGCCTAGGCGTGCGCGGCATCGTGTTGAAGGAGCAGGCGGCGGAGTCACTCGTCCGATGCGTGCGAAGGGTGCATGCAGGCGAGGCTTGGCTCGAGCGAAAGGCGTTCAGCCTCGCACTCGAGGCGCTCCTGCGGCGCGAATCCGGCGCCCGGGAGGTGGCTGGCATCCTCACTCCTCGCGAAACGGAAGTCGCACGAATGGTCGCCGAGGGCCTCTCGAACAAAGAGGTCTCGGAACGACTCGCAATCAGTGGGGGTACGGTGAAGGTGCACCTGCACCACATCTATCGGAAGCTCAAAGTCCCCGGACGGATCGGGTTGATGCGCTACGCGCGTTCCAAGGATCTCGTCTGACGACACCCTAGGGAGCGTCATGCGCGTCCTCGCCGTCTCGCTCGGCACGATCCTCCTCGCCATCCCACCGCTCGCCGCGCAGGACCACACCGTCGAGCGCGCGATCGTCCGTCACGTAGACGCTCGACGTGCCGAGGCCGTGGTCCTCCTCGAACAGGCGGTCAACATCAACAGCTTCGCCACGAGCTGGATCGACGGGTCGCCCTTCGCACGGGCCGGCCATCTCGTGGCCGAACGGACCGGGAGCGGGCCGCGGCTCCTCCTGATCGGCCACCTCGACACCGTGTTCGAGCTGGGCAGCCCGTTCCAGCGATTCGAGCGGGGAGACGACTCCACGGCCCGGGGCCCCGGCGTGATCGACATGAAGGGCGGAGACGTCGTCATGCTCGAGGCGCTGTCGGCACTCGATGCCGCCGGTGCCTTGGAACGCATGAACGTCCGTGTCATCATGACAGGAGACGAGGAGCTCACCGGCCGACCGATTGCGACGGCGCGTGCCGCGCTCGTCGAGGCCGCCGACTGGGCCGACGTGGCGATCGCGTTCGAGAACGGGGACAGCGATCCGCGGACCGCCGTCATCTCGCGTCGCGGGTCCTCCAGCTGGCAGCTCGTAATCACTGGCCGCCCCGCGCATTCGTCGCAGGTCTTCACCGAGAGCGTTGGGGCGGGTGCCATCTTCGAAGCCGCCCGAATCCTGCACCGCTTCTACGACGACCTGTCGACAGATTCGCTGCTCACCTTCAACCCTGGCGTCGTGCTGGCGGGAACCGACGTCGTGCACGACTCCGCGCAATCGCGCGGGACGGCGTTCGGGAAGGGCAACGTCGTGGCCGGGCACGCCGTCGTTTCCGGCGATCTGCGCGCGATCTCTCCAGATCAACTGGCACAGGCCCAGGCCCGGATGCGCGCGATCGTTGGCGAGCACCTGCCACTCACGACAGCCGAGATCACCTTCGACCATTCCTACCCGCCGCTCGCCCCCACTGATGGAAACCGCCGGCTCCTCGCGCTCTTCGATCGCGTGAGCCGCGATCTCGGATTCGGCCCTGTGACTGCGGTCGATCCGCGCAAGGCTGGCGCAGCGGACGTCTCGTTCACGACGGGACGTGTGGCGATGGCAATCGACGGCCTCGGCCCAGGGGGGGCGGACGACCATACGGTCGATGAGACGATCGACCTCCGTACCCTGCCGATGCAAGCGAAGCGAGCGGCCGTGCTGCTCTATCGACTGTCCACCGGAGCCATACCGTGACGACTACGGCGGCGCGGCGTATTCATGTCGCCCGGAGATGACACCATCGTCGCAACGCACTGAGGCACTGATGACGACGCTGAGCGACCGACAGCTAGAGCTCTGTCACAACAGCCGCTGGGATTTCACCGACCTGCGAGCGCTGTTCCTCAACTGCACACTGAAGCGCTCCCCGGAGGTGTCACACACCGAAGGGCTCATGCGCATCGCGATGGCGATCATGGAGACGAACGGGGTCGCCGTCGAGATGCTACGGCCCGTGGATCACAAGCTGGCGCCCGGCGTCTACCCCGACATGCGAGAACACGGCTGGGACCGAGACGAGTGGCCCGCCATCTACGAGAAGGTGAGGGCGTCGCAGATTCTCGTCATCGGCTCGCCGATCTGGCTGGGCGAGAAGTCGTCGATCTGCACGCAGGTGATAGAACGACTGTACTCGTCGTCGAGCGACCTCAACGACGACGGGCAATACGCATACTACGGAAGGGTTGGTGGGTGTCTGATCACGGGCAACGAAGATGGGGTCAAGCATTGCTCCATGAACATTCTCTATTCCTTACAGCACCTGGGCTACGCCATTCCGCCACAGGCCGATGCCGGCTGGATCGGCGAGGCGGGGCCGGGGCCGTCCTATCTCGATGAGGGCTCAGGCGGGCCGGAGAACGACTTCACGAACCGCAACACCACGTTCATGACGTGGAACCTCCTCCACCTCGCGCGCATGATCAGAGACGCGGGTGGGATTCCGGCACACGGAAACCAGCGGTCGCTCTGGGATGCGGGCTGTCGCTTCGATCACCCCAACCCGGAGTTCCGGTAGCCCAAAGGGGCGACACGGAGTCCCGTCGGAAGCAGGCTGCAACCAGCCGTTCACGATTCGGCTCCAGCGAAGCCGCGGTCAGCGGCCCCGCGGCCCGGGCCGGCGACGCTGGCGGAGCAGTCGTCGCGCTGCCGCTTGCGCCTTCCGTCGCTTCGCGGCGCTCGGCTTCAAGAAGCGGCGTCGATTGCGGAGATCCTTCAAGACGCCGGAGCGCTCGACCTTCCGCCGTCGGTCATTTTCGTCTATCGTTACTTCGATCACGAATGCCCCTTCCTCTTATCTGTGCCCATTGCGTGCACGGTCTCTCTTGCGCTCGTCGAATGCGCCGTTCGAGTAAAAAGGAGCGGGCCGCCCGGAGTGAGTTCGGACGGCCCGCGTACCGAACGGCTTCGAGCTCAGGTGGTGATGACTGAAACGTTCTGCGCGGCCGGGCCCTTCTGGCCCTG
>JBDHCY010000499.1:0-2294 GCA_039591795.1 Gemmatimonadota bacterium
CGATCCGGAGCCGTCCATGCAGGACGAGGTCGACGCCGTGCACACGGCCCTCGCGGAGCTCGAGGCGGAGGCGGACTGATCGCATGCCGAGCCTGAAGAAACTCATCCACGAGGTCCACCGCCGCTCCCTGTGGCAGGTGCTGGGCATCTATGTGGTGGGGGCGTGGATCGGCTACGAAGTGATCCAAGGGCTCACCGAAGGCATGGGTCTGCCGACCTGGTTCCCGTCGTTCGCCGTCGTGCTCTTCATCATCGGGCTGCCGATCGTCCTGGCGACGGCCTTCGTGCAGGAAGGTGTCCGCGACCGCGAGCCCGGTGATCCGACCGGGGAAGCGGAAACGACGTCGGGCGGCACGCCCATTCCACCCGAACCCGGAACGGGCCGGCCGCCGATCGACACTGGCGCGCGCCGCCTCCTCACGTGGCGGAACGCGATCACCGGGGGCGTAATCGTCGTCGCCCTGTGGGGGGTAGTGGCTGCGGCGTGGCTCGGCTTCCGTGGCATGACTGGCACACCCCCGGCGGCCGTCGAGCCGGAAAGTCTGGATCCCAACGTTGTGGCGGTGCTCCCCTTCCGGGTAAGCGGTGCCGATGAGGAGATCGCCTTTCTTCGCGAGGGAATGGTCGACGTTCTGGCACAGACGTTGACGGGAGAGGGCGGCCCGCGCGCCGTAGATCCACGCGCTGTGCTGAGCGCGTGGCGACAAGCGGCGGAGTCCGAGGACAATGAGCTGTCTGACGAGGAATCGTTGCGGGTGGCCCGGTCGCTTGGCGCCGGACTGGTGCTTCTGGGCGGCGTGGTCGGGACGTCGGACAACGTGATTCTGAGTGCGTCCGTACTCGCGTCGGCCAGCGGAGACACCCGGGCGCGGGCAAGCGTCCAGGGACCGGCCGACAGCCTCACGGTGTTGGTGAATCAGTTGACGGCGCAGCTCCTCTTGCAGCAGGCGACTGGAGGCTCGCCCGTTTCCACTCTGACCAAGACGACCCTACCGGTGATCCGTGCCTACGCGGCCGCCCAGGTTGCGTACCGGCACGGCAGCTACGACGTGGCGGCGGCCTCGTTCGAACGTGCCCTCACCCTCGACTCGACCTTCGTCCCGGCGGCGGTCGGCCTCGGGATGGCGAGTGACTGGTTCGGCGTCTCGTCGCAACGGCAGGCCGCGCTCGCCGAGCGCATCGCCTGGGCAGGACGCGACCGTCTGAGCCCGGCGGACCGCGCAATACTGCACGCGCTGGTCGGCGCCAACTATCCGGAGCCGTCCTCGACGGGCGAGCGGCTGGCAACTCTCAACGAAGCGGTTCAGGCAGCCCCCGACCGACCCGAGGTCTGGTATGAACTCGGCGACTGGTACTTCCACGATGCGCAGTTGGCCGGGGTCGATGACCACTTCAAGCGCGCCGGTGCGGCCTTTTCGCGGGCGGTCGCTCTTGACTCGAGCTTTGCCGCCGCGCTGGAGCACCTGATCGATGTGAGCGCGCTCGAGGGCGACACGGGCACCTTGAGAGACATCAGCCGACACTACCTGACTCTACACTCGGATGCCGATGTCGCCGACTATTACCGATGGCGGGTCGCGACCGCCCTGGCCGACACCGCCGGTCTCGAGGAGCTACGAGCCAGGTTCGACGGGATGTCGAGCCCGAGCCTGTGGCGGATCAGCGGCTACGCGCAGGTTCTGGGTGTCGGCCTGGAAGACGCCGAACGAGCGATCCGCGAGATCCGCTCGCGTCCGGCGTCACCGGCGGAATTGGAAGCCCTCACACCGATACTGGACATGTACGCGCTGAACACCGGGCGTCCGGCCTTGCACACCGCCGTCCTGGCCGAGGCGTATCCCGGCACCGCGTTTTCAAGCGCGCGAGTCACGCTCCTTCCTTTCGCCGACTACTGGGGTGCCGATCGGGCTGCTGCCGCCGCCGAAGTCGAGCGGTTGGTCGGTTTCATCAACGAGAATACAAACGCCGAGCGCACGACAATCGGGTCCATCGCCGTGTGCCTCTTGGGCCTGTGGTATCTGAACAGCAATGACCTGGTGCGGGTTCGTGCGGTCATCGGTCGGCTAGGAGGGATGAGCGCTGAAGCCGATCCGCTCGCCGCGGCTGTCGCCAAGACGTGCTCGGGCGCTCTCGATCCCCTCTTGCAGCTGCAGGAAGGCGCGATCTCCCGCACTGAAGCGATCGAGCGGCTCGAGGCGAGCCTGGACGAAATGCCGCTGGATGAGTGGACGTTCTGGATCCACGGCGCCGCGTTCACGTTCGAGCTCAGCCACTTGTACGAGCAGGAGGGCGAT
>JBDHCY010000500.1:0-2285 GCA_039591795.1 Gemmatimonadota bacterium
CCCTCGAAACGGATGTCGCCGGTGACCGACTCGAACCGCGCGCGCACAAACGCGCCTCCGCTCACGTCCATCTTGCCGCTCACGGTCGTGGCGGCGACGTCGTCGGCCACGCCCCGCAGCGTGATCGGGCCGCTCGCGGTCTTCACTCTGACCCACGGCGCGCTCGCATCGATCTCGATCGACCCGTCCATCGACTCCGCGTAGACCTGTTGCGGACTGCCGCTGACCCGAATGGTGCCGCTGACCGAGAACAGATCGAGCCCCCGCTCGACCCCCGAGACTTCGATTGCCGCGGTTTCCGTCTTGATCCAGACCCGAGCCCGCCGTGGGACCCGAACCTCGAGGTGTGACGGCGCTGAGACCTTGCCGGGCTCGACACTCAACTTGGCACCACGCCCACCGCCCCCGGCGTGGAAGTCGGCCACGTCAGCGACGGTCCCGCTCACGGCAAGGGTGTCGCGATCCCAGCCCACGACGCGCAGCGACCCGTCGGCGAGGTGCATGATCCGGATCGAGGCCTCGGCATCGAGACCTATGCGCCGATCGATGTCCCGTTGCGCATCGAGTGGGGCAACCGCGCACAACGCGAGACAGATGACGGGAGATAGCCAGGGACGCATCACGATCACGTCTCCACTTCTTCGAGGCGGGTGGCACGTTTGAGCAGGTCGAGCTTGTTGGCATACGCCGACTGCAGCATGCGACCGAGATCCGGATTCTCGGGATCATCGCCGAGAGCGACTCGGGCCTCGCGAATCGCCTCGTCGATGATACGGAGATTCTCCTCCACCACCGCCACGGCGTGTGGGTCGAGTGACGCGCGACGGGCTTCGAGGCCGGCGGTGAGCTGCTCCACAGCGCCGGCGTATTGTGCCTCAATCGTCAAGACGGCCGAGGACGGTCGAGGACGGTCGAGGACGGTCGTGGCGTCACGGCGCAAGAGCACCGCCGTCACCGTGGACGAAACCACGACCACCGCGAGGGCTGCCGCGGCGAGCAACGGCGCCGAGAGGCGGAGCGTCGGGAATCGCGACGGTCGTGCACGTCGTGTCCGAAGCTCCGCGGCGATCTCTGGCCAGAGATCCCGCTCGGGCTCGATGCTCCTCGGGAGCCGGTCGACGAACTCCAGTCGGTCTTCTTCTCGTTCACGACTCATCGTGCGAGCCTCTCTCGCAGCAGTCTGCGAGCGCGAAACAGTTGCGCCTTCGACGTCCCCGCCGCAATCCCCGTGAGCTGTGCGATCTCCTTGTGCTGGAACCCCTCGATGTCGTGCAGCACGAAGACTTCACGTGCTCCGTTCGGCAGAGACGCGACCGCGTGCTCGAGGTCGAGACGCGCCGCGGCGTCGTCTGCTTTCCCGCTCTTGTCGAACCCAGCGTCTGGATCGGTCATCACCCGCTGCTCACGCCGACGGGTCGTCCGCTGCGCCATGAACACCACGTTGACCGTGAGCCGGTGCAACCATGTCCCAAACGCGCTCCTGCCCCGAAAGCTGCCGAGCCGCTCCCACGCGCGAACGAATGCGTCTTGGGTCAGCTCCTCTGCCATGCTCCGGTCGGCAGTGAGGCGCAGGCAGAGCGCATACACCCGCCCGACGTGTTGACGATACAGCGTCTCGAAGGCGGCCTCGTCACCTTCCTGCGCCCGGCGGACGAGGTCGCTCACGCGCCGTGGACGACGGGCCAGGGGCGCAGCAACGGCGCCAAGCGGCAGGGGGACGAAGGCCTCGTCACACACATCTTTGAGATGCCGGCCGGCGGTCGAGGGTTTGGCCGTGACGCGCCAGTGGTCCTACTTTCCGCGTAAGCGCACGCGGCGCATGAACTTGAGTCCCGACCAGATTTCGTCGACCGCGATCACCTTCACGTCCACGAGTCCAAGCGGCAACACTGCCGCGCGAAGGGCGTCCTCGGTGAGGTCGCTCGCGACGCCGGACGACTTCTTCGGCCATGACACCCACAACATGCCGGTGTCGCTCAATGCGTCGGCGACCCGCTTGATCCGTGCCTCGAGCGCCGCGCGCCGTTTCACGAACCATTGGACGAAATCGGTTTCTCGCGGCATCCGCTTCGCGAACGTGACGCCATAGGGGAGCGGGTCGAGCTGGCGCTCGTATCCATTCGGCGCTGACAGGAGACCGACGCGTGTGCCCTCCTTGATGCCGAGCTTCGCGCTCAGCGGACGACCTGAGTAGCCGGCCGGCTGTGGCATCCTCTGTCTCCTACTCGTCGAGCAGTCCGCTCAGCCAATGGAGGACGTTGAGCAGGAACTGGGGGTTCTGCTTC
>JBDHCY010000501.1:0-2266 GCA_039591795.1 Gemmatimonadota bacterium
GGTGCAGCACTAGACGCGGCGGGCTCAGGTGCTGCGCCGCGGCCGGCAGCGCTACGGCGCTCCGAGCGAGGCGTCAAGCGCCGGTCCGGCATCCTCATCTCCTGCTCGTTGTCGTGCTATTCCCGCAACCCACACCAGCGCGATGAAGTCGTAGAGTGCGTGGGTGAGCGCCGGCGCCACGACGTTTCCCGTGATCGCAAACAGCACCCCGAGATAGACACCGATGGCGGCGGCGAGGATCGCGTAGAGCGGTGTCACGAGGTGCGCGATCCCGAAGAGGGCGGCAGCGGCAAGAATGGCGGGCGTCGTGCCGATGACGTCGTGGAGCGCCGCCTGCACGACGCCTCGAAAGAACGCCTCTTCGGCGATGCCTGCGAGAACGGCGACGACGGCGAGCCCGCCGAGCGAGCTCGAGGCGAGCAGCGGGCCCAACTGGTCGAGCACCGCCTGCGTGAGGCGTTCGACCGGGCGCCACGGTTTGTGCAGCGACCACCAGAGTGCCAGTACGAGCGGCCCCGTCGCAGCTACGCCCCATGCCAGATCGCGGGCATCGAATCGCGCCGTCGAAAACGGCGCGACACCAAGGAGAGCGCCCAGCGCCAACGCGAGGGCGAGCAGCGCCCCTTCAAAGACGAGCGCCAGACCGGCGAGGGTCACGCGACCCCCGTCACGCTCGCCACGGCCAGGGCCTGGGGCACTACTCTCGGACGGCTCGGTCACCACGCAGCGTGAGCCCCGGAGTACGGGAGGAGAGGTCCCAGAGAAACTGCTGCTGCTCATCAGGCGAGATGAGAATACTTCGACGTCGGGGTCCATGGCGGATGCGCAGCCGGTCGAGCGACAACGCCGGGCTCGAGAGGGGCGAGCGGCTCGGCTCGACCGCCTGGATCGCGTCGAGTGCAATGCGCCATCGGAACGGCCCCGAGCGAACCACCAGGCGCTCGTCTGAGATCACGTAGTAGGTGCCGTACAAAGTCCACAGGAGGAACGCCACCGTGGCGAAGCAGAGCGCGACCGTCACGAGCTTGGCGCCGAGCGATTCAGGCGCTCGCACGACGAGGATCGCCGTGAAGACCATCACCACGACGGTTCCCCAGAGCAAGAGCGCGAGCCACCAGTCGCGCTTACTGGGATAGACGCGTTCAGACCGTGTTGCGGTCATCCGCGTCGCGCCACCCAGCCAAAAGGCTTACCTGTCGACAAGATCACCGTCCAAACGAGGGACGAGACCAGGGTAGCGAGACATCTCGTGGGGAGCAATCGTGTCGCGTTGCGATCGGACGCGCAATTGTGACATCGCCTGGAGCGGCACGAGTCTCAGCCCCCTTCGCCAGTGGGTTTCGAGCGCTCGTCTGATTCGGCCCCGGCCTTCTGGGCCGTTCCCATTCGCAGCTCCCATTCGTCGAGTGTGCGTGGCCAATCCTCGCGTAGCAGCCGAGACAGCGCTCGATCGGCGAGCAAGCGGCCTCCGGTCTGGCAGCGCGCGCAGTAGTTCGCCTCGTTCTCCGCGTAGCGGATCCGTTGCACCGGCGCGCCACACGCGGGACAGGGTTTCCGATAGCGGCCATGGACTGCCATCCCGTCGCGAAACGCGGTCACCCGCTCCGGGAACCGATCGCCCGCCTCGACGCGCAACCGGTCGGTCCAGGTTGTGAGCGTCTCCCGCGTCGCGTGGTAGAGCCGCTCGATCTCGTCGGCGCTCAAGGCCGTCGTGAGCTTGAAAGGCGAGAGGGCCGCGGCGTGGAGGATCTCGTCGGAGTAGGCGTTGCCGATGCCGCTCAGGAGGCGCGGGTCGGTGAAGGTGCGCTTGAGGGTGTGACACTCGCGCGTGATCGCCTCGCGGAACGCCGCGAGGTCGGCCTGGAAGACCTCGAGCCCTCCCGGGTCGAGCAGGGAGAGATCCTGGCGTCCCTTGACGAAATGCATGGCAGCTCGCTGCTTGCGACTCGCTTCGGTGACGAGCACCGTGCCGTCCGGAAAATCGAGTGCGGCAAGTCCGGTGCGGCGGGGCAGCGCTGCACCTCTTCTGCGCCACCGAAGCCGGCCAGCGATCATGAGGTGGATCACAACGAAAAAGTCGCCCTCGAGATGGAGGACGACACGCTTCCCGAGGCGCTCGACCGCCCGTACCTCGCGACCTTCCAACTCGGTCGCCGGTGGCGCGACCGATCGCAACACGAACGCGCTCGCCACCCTGAGCTGCTCGAGCGGCACTCCCACCACGCGGCGTTCCAGCGCCTCGCAGTAGAGCAGGATATCTGGGAGC
>JBDHCY010000502.1:0-2265 GCA_039591795.1 Gemmatimonadota bacterium
CCAGAGGACCTGGCCGTCGCTCAGTTCGCCGATGCCGCCGACCAGTCGCTCGATCATGATGGCCGTGATCAGGCTGGCGGCCGTGAGGAAGACGGTGCGGCTCGATTCGGCGGCACCGGTTTTCGCTTCGGACATGGGTTTCTCCGCGGCGGGCCGCGTGGGCCTCCCCACGCAGGGCGACCCGACGAGTCACGCCTTGAGGTAGAACGTCGGTGAGAAGGCGATCAGCACGAGAGCAAGCAGCGCGGCCGCCATGACGGAGGGGAATCGGGTGCTGAGCGCGGCCCTCATCGCACGATCTCCTGCGAGAGCCGCTCTGGCTCGATGCGGAGGAAGCGCGCCGCATTGTCGTAGAAGATGTCCCGCTTCTGTTCGGCAGTGAGGAACGCGGCCGACTCGATCCCCTCGATCGCCATCGCGATCGCCTCGGGCCACACCATCTGGTCCGAGCCGAACATGAGCCGCTTCCCCAGCCCCGCGTCGACGAGACGCTTTAGATAGCGATGGAACTCCGCGCGCGGAATCACCCAGTCGATCACCCCGAGCCCTGCGTGGACCTGGGGGTGCGCCCACATGAGCGCGACCGTTTCGTCCAGGAAGGGCCATCCCGCGTGCATGATGTACACCCGGAGCTTCGGATGGCGAACCAGCGCCTCTTCGAGGAGCAAGGGGTTGCCCTTGCTTGCCCGGTAGCCGGGGGCCGCGCCGTACGCGATGCCGGGCTCGCTGAGGCCCATGTGGAATCCGACGGGGATGTCGAGATCCTCGGCCAGCGCCAGATACGGCTCGACGCTTGGGTCGCTCGGATCCACTCCGATGTACTGGAAGGCGAGCTCCGCCAGGGCGTGGAAGCGGTCCCCTTCGTACTGCTCCCTGAGCCACTTGGGATCGGGCGGCGCCTCGAAGTGTGGGAAGTGCGGTGACGCCATGAAGCGGCCAGGGGCCGCAGCCTTCCATCGGTCGACCGTTGCGAGTGGGCCGCTCAAGACCGCCTTGACGATATGGAACCGCTCCATCGCCGCGATCGATGCCTCCATGACCGCGTCGTCGGTCACGTGGGGGGACGGGGCTCCTGTGGCGGGATTGGGAATTCCCTGGGCGCCCCACATGTCAGCGGGGTAGGCGTGCATGTGAACGTCGATGATGGGCTGTACGGCGGGAGATTCAGCGATTGCTGAGGGACCCAGGACCACGGCCGCGAAGAAAACGACCGTGCCACCCAGACCGCCTCGGCTGTTTGCCGGGCGGCATCGCCCCAGCACGCTCATGGCGAGGACTCCGCCGACGGGGCATCTCTGTCGACTTCTCGCAGAAACTGCCGGACTACGGCGCGGTACCGCTCACGCTCGTCGAGCATGGTCATGTGTCCCGACTTCTCGAATACGACCATCCGGGAGTTCGGCGTCACGCGATCAAGGGAGTCCACGGTACCCGGTGTCGCCAGATCGAATCGCCCGGTCGTGTAGAGCACCGGCAGCGCGAGCTCCTTCAGGCGCTCGGTGGCGACGTAGCTGCGCAGGGATCCGGTGATGGTGAATTCATTCGGCCCCCACATGGCCTCATAGACGGGCTGTCCGAACTGATCCGGAGACATCGATGCCTCGAGCTCCGGGGGCCAGGGATTCGAGCGGCAGAAGTGCCGTCTGTAGAACTCGTTCGTCGCCTCGGCGTACTCGGGTGAATCCGTCGTTCCCGCGGCCTCGTGCTCGTCGAGGGTGGAGCGGAGCTCCGGAGGCAGCTGGGTGCGCAGCTCCGCAGCATCGGCTGCCCACTGCGGCACGTCGAGGCCCGGGCTCGCGAACGTGACACTGACGACGACCTCCGGATGAGATCGGATGTACTCGAGCGCCAGTACCGCCCCCCAGGAGTGTCCCAGGAGATGGAACTTCTCGAGGCCGAGGTGCACGCGCAGCGCCTCGAGCTCCTCCACGAATCGACCGGTCTCCCAGAGGCTTGGATCGCTGGGGCGCTCGGACCTCCCACAGCCGAGCTGATCGTAGAACACGACCGGCCGTTCATCGGCCAGCTCTGCCAGCGGCTCGAGGTAGTGACTGGAGGCGCCCGGCCCCCCGTGGAGAAGGATCAGCGGAGCCCCCGGCCCTGAGCCCACGACCCGGAACCAGATACGACCGCCGGGTACCTGCACGGTCCCGGTGCGCGCGTCCGAAACCTCGCCCGAGGCTCCCGGTGCCGGCAGCAAGAGCGTCGCCGTGCACAGAACCATGATGCAGACGCGCAGTCCGCGTCCGAATCGAAACGCTTGGC
>JBDHCY010000503.1:0-2263 GCA_039591795.1 Gemmatimonadota bacterium
CGCGCCGCTTCCGCCCGCGAGCAGGACGGCCGCCATTGCCAGAGCGAACATTCTCGCCTCCCGCTCCGCTGGAATCTGTGCGATCCCGAACTCGGGGTCAAGTGGCGCGGTCACGCGCTCGGCGCCAAGTCTCACGGTGCAGTGAGTTTGAGCTAACCTCGAGTGCGAGGGAGTTGCGATGTTGCCGGTGAGCGATCTTCTCGAGGTGGTGCACGAACGGGTCTCCGGCGCCGAAGTGCACTCGCGCGCTCCCATGCGTTTCGGCGCTTCGGGCGATCATACCCCCGTCGTCGTCTGGAACGTGTGCATGCACTGCAACATGACCTGTCCTCATTGTTACGCGGCCGCCGTGTCGGAGCCGTCGCCCAGCGATCTGAGCCGCGAAGAGGCGGTCGGACTCATCGATCAGATGGCCGCCTGCGGCGTGCGCGTCGTAATCTTCAGCGGGGGCGAGCCGCTGCTTCGTCCGGATCTTCTCGATCTCCTGGCACACGCTCGCGACGCCGACATCTCGCCCCATCTCTCCACCAACGGTATGTTGATCGACGAGGACATAGCGCGTCGGCTGGCGGCGGTTGGCGTGGACTACGTCGGTGTCAGCGTCGACGGGCTCCGCCCGTTCAACGACGACTACCGAGGCCTCGCGGGCGGCTACGACGCAGCGCTCGAGGGGTTGCGTCGAGCGAAGGCAGCGGGCATGCGGACCGGGCTGCGAATGACCCTCACGCGCCGCAATGTGGATCAGCTCGAGGAGATGCTCGAGGTCACCGCCAGCGTCGGTGCCGATCGCTTCTACGTGTCACACCTCGTCTACTCGGGGAGGGGGTTCTACGTAACGGAAGACGATCTTTCGCGCGCGACGGCACGCAGCGCCCTCGAGCGCTTGTTCGAGCTGGCGGATACGCGGCTCGTCGCCGGTGAGGGCCCGCGCATCGTCACGGGATCGAACGACTCCGACGGTCCGTTCCTCCTTCGGTGGATCGAGCGTCGCCACGGGGAGGCCGTCGCGGAGCCGGTCCGCCGATTGTTGCTCGAAAGAGGCGGGAACTCCGCCGGCGAGCGGGTCCTCAACATCGACTCCCGGGGTCGCGTCCACCCGGATCAGTTCTGGAGGGCCGCGGTACTCGGCGACGTCCGCAAGGACACGTTCGAGACGATCCTCCGGCACCCATTGCGCGCGCAGCTGCGAAATCGTCTCGACCACCTCACCGGTCGTTGCGGGGCGTGTTCGGTTCGCCGACTCTGCCGCGGCTCGCATCGCGAGCGCGCCCTGGCCCGCGAGCGAGATCCCTGGGCCCCGGACCCCGCGTGCGTGATGGAGGACGCGGAGATCGGTGTGGAGCGCGGCACGGTCGGGGCTCTGGAAGGGGGAATCGCTTGATGCGACCGATGGCGCTGCTCGCTCTCGCGAGTGCGTGTCACCTCGCCTGCCAGACCGGCGCCGGAGGCATCGGCTCGCGCGTCTTCGTGGTGGAGCGCGAGTCGGGGAGCCTGGCCATCTACGACTACGTGGAGCGCAAGCTTCTGCCGCAACGCATCACCGGCCTCGGGAATCTGCGCCACGCAACCATGATCTTCTCACCGGATCTCCGCTACGGCTACCTCGCGACGCGCGGCGGGCAGGTGAGCCGTATCGACCTCGAGAAGCTCGAGCGCGCGGGGGTGGTCTTCACGTCGGAGAACTCCATCGACAACGCCATCGGTCGGGACGGACGCTACATCGCCACGGCGGAATACGTTCCGGGAGGCGTGACGATCATCGACTCTCAGACATTCGAAGTGGTCAAGACGCACCGCGCGACCTTCGAGCGCGAAGGGAATCGGCTTCACTCCCGGGTGACCGGAATCGTGGACGCGTCCGGCAACCGCTTCGTCTGCGTGCTCATCGAGGCCGCCGAGATCTGGGTGATCGACGCTTCGAAGCCCGACTTCCCCATCGAACACCGCATCCCGACCGGCCAGGAGAACCCCTACGACGCCATGATCACTCCCGACGGCCGGTACTACGTCGTCGGCCACATGCTCTCGGATCGCGTCTCGGTACTCGATCTCACGCGGCCGGAGGCCGGGGTTCGCGAGGTCTCGCTGCGGGATCCCGCCGCGGAGTACGAGAGAGAGTCGCCGGTCAAGCTTCCACACCTGGCGTCGTGGGCGGTCGCGGGCAGCTGGATCTTCGTGCCCCTGGTCGGACAGGATCGCCTGGCCGTTCTCGATCGCG
Organism: Gemmatimonadota bacterium; assembly: GCA_039591795.1. Lineage (GTDB taxonomy): Bacteria > Gemmatimonadota > Gemmatimonadetes > Gemmatimonadales > GWC2-71-9 > JBDHCY01. Next base: position 2,219 of record JBDHCY010000503.1, read on the forward strand.
AGACGTGGGAGTTCAAACGGTCGATTCCAGTTCGGGGCCACCCCG
>JBDHCY010000504.1:0-2261 GCA_039591795.1 Gemmatimonadota bacterium
CACCGAGTGACAACTCACACTGGCGGGTCTACCGTGGCCGGATACTCCTGTCCCAGAAGGGCCGCGAGTTCCGCCGCGCGGTGCATGGCCTCGTCACCGAAAGGCTGCTGGAGGACAGAGCGTTCCGGCGCGACGTCGGGGCGATCTACAAGAAGCGCCTTGCCACCGACGTGACCCTTTACCCGCCAGACCGGAGGAGGCGCGACATCAACAACTACATCAAGGCGCTCTACGACGCGATAGAGCATGCCGGAGTGTTTGAAAACGACGAGCAGATCGACGTGGAGACGCACCGCCGGGGATCTGTGGAGAAAGGCGGGAATGTGGTCGTATGCATCGCGGAGCGGCTCCCCTTTTAACAGCAAACCAGATCGCGACATGCCACAAAACCACGGAACAGCACTGCCCACTATCTTGGCAATCAGGGAAAGCATGTCGCCCCTCGGGTGGCCAGCAGGTTTTCTTCCTTCCTTTCACCTCGCCGGCCGCCCCTTTTTGATTTCTCTTCGAGCCGGGCCCACTCCTCGCCTACCCTCAGGGCCCGGCAACCTTTACTCTCAGGAGGTGACATGCCAGAGGTAGAGATCAGCCCGAAGGATCGCTGGAACGAGCTGGCAAAAGAGTACGGGCTGCGGAAGGTGGTCTTCTGGACGCCGCTCAGGGAACAACGGCTCAGGGCAATGGTCCGGGACTTCCCGAGCTTCTGGGACGATCTCGAAGACGGGCTCGAGGGCCGGAGCGAGTGGGCACGCAGCCGCAAGTTCCCAACGCTCGACCAGATGATAATCACAAGCGAGAAGTTCGTCAGGCTTTGCGAGGGCAACTACGAGGACGAAGCCCCGCAGAAACGCCCGCTGACCGAGCTGGAGGACCACCGGGGCCGCAAATACTGGGGGCACAAGAAATGAAGTGGGACCGGTTCGACTCCGAAAGAATATTCCAACTGATCGACGAGGCGTGGCCGAATGCCAAGCCGCTCACCGATGACGAGAAGCGTATGATGCAGTACGCGCTTCCGTACCCGGCGGCTACCGTCATGGACGCGATCCAGGAGGTCTACGCCACCAGGACGGCGGTGTCACGGCCAGGGTGCGGGGCGTTCACGGCGGCGGTCAACGCACTGCTCAAGGCTGAACGCCGGGGTGCCGAGCAGGCGCGGGTTGTCTGCAACTGGTGCCTCAACACCCGCATGGTGAGCGTCAACGTCTACCTTGTCTCTGGCGAGGAGGCTATGAGGCGCGGCCTGCGTGAGACCATGATACGGAAGCAGCAGAAGGGCCCGCTCTTTCTCGTCGACCCGAGGGTGGCCGCCCAGACGGGCCTCGCGGCGACTGTGGTGCAGCTCTACTGCGGGCACTGCGCCTGGTCAGTTGGCACTATGGCGGTCATCGATTTCACGACGGTGTACGAGCACTTCGTCCAATGGGCAGATCAGCGGAGCGCGTGGGCCGGCCTGCGGTGCCTCGAGCCGGGCGCCCCCGCGATCCCACCGCCCTGCCGACTGTCCGAGGCGGTGGGCGGCGAGCCGATTGACGAAGGTGCAACGAAATTGCTCGAGCGGGTGGGTATCGTGGTGGGAGGCCCTTAGAAAAGTGAAGCTGAACTGCAATATCCAATGGCTTCGGCCGGTAACGCGGCGTCCACCACCCGCCGTGTGTACGCGTTCCCACCTGCGGCCGGCCGGGGCCTTGGTTTGAGTATCCAGGTTCTAACTTGTTAGGAGGATAGACGGATGAGCGTAGTTGACGACATGACTATCCGTGACGTGAAGGAACTCACGGCGCTGCTGAACGTGCAGGAGGCGAAGCGTGCGCACAGCTTCACGATTGGGAAAAAGTACCTGATTCGCACGGTGACGTACCACCACGTAGGTCTGCTATCGAGCGTGACAGATACAGACCTTGTGCTCGACGATGCGTCGTGGGTGGCGTCGAGCGGCCGGTGGAACGCGGCGCTCCGGTCTGGCGAGCTGGATGAGGTGGAGCCGCACGGCGGGAGCGTGATTGTCTCTCGTGGCGCGATTGTCGACGCCGTCAGGTGGGCGCACGATCTGCCGAGCGAGGTGAAGTGATGACGGCCGCAGTAATCGGGTCGCGGTCGCGGTCGGGGTCGCGGTCGTGGTCGGGGTCGGGGTCGCGGTCGGGGTCGGGGTCGGGGTCGCGGTCGCGGTCGCGGTCGTGGTCGTGGTCGTGGTCGCGGTCGGGGTCGGGGTCGCGGTCGGGGTCGCGGTCGCGGTCGGGGTCGCGGTCGCGGTCGGGGTC
>JBDHCY010000505.1:0-2251 GCA_039591795.1 Gemmatimonadota bacterium
GGAACGTGCAGATCTTTCTGCGCATCCAGGCCAGAGAAGCCGAGTGGTGGCGCGACGCGTCGGTGTCGTACTTCCAGACCTTTTCTGACATGCCGATCCCGGCTGGCTATCCCCGGCCTCCGCATCCGTTGAGCTTCTACATGGAACTACGGTGTCCGCCCGACCCACGGAAGCCGCGGTGCGAGGCCATTTACTAGCGCGGCCTACGCCGCGCTTGCACATCGGGCGAACGGGGCACATCATCGCGGTATCGACAACCCAGTGGGGCGCCGATGCCGCCGACTACTCCAGACCGTAGGCGTTTCACCAAGGCGATGCTCGCCGCTGCGGCCGCGCCGCTGTGGCGGGGGACGGGAGTCGGCGCTCCATCTCGACGTCAAGATCGCCGGGTGGGGTTCGCCCTCGTAGGCCTTGGTCGCCTGAGCACCAATGAGATCGCCCCAGCCTTCGCACGGAGCCGGTTGTGCCGCTTGGCCGGCATCGTGACTGGGTCGCCGGCGAAGGCCGCCGAGTGGACGGCACGATACGGCATCGAGCCTGACGCCGTGTACACATACGACACGATCGCGCGCATGGCGGACAATCCGGACATCGATGCCGTCTACGTCGTGACTCCGAACGCCCTTCATGCGGAGCACACGATCGCGGCGGCTCGCGCGGGCAAGCACGTGCTGTGTGAGAAACCGATGGAGGTGTCGACCGAGAAATGTGAGGCGATGATCGCCGAGTGCGAGCGCGCTGGCCGCCAGCTCGCGATCGCCTACCGGTTGCAGTTCGAGCCCCACACGCTCGAATGCGTTCGCCTTGCTCGGGAGCAGGAGTTCGGCCCGCTGCGCCTCATCGAGGCGGGGTTCGGGTTCCGGATCGGCGATCCGGGGCAATGGCGGCTCAACCACGGCCTCGCGGGGGGAGGCCCGCTGATGGACGTCGGGGTCTACGCGCTGCAGGCGGCGCGGATGCTCACCAGCGAGGAACCGACCCACGTTTCGGCGGTGCAGACGGTGAGCGATGCCGCGAAGTTTAGAGAGGTCGAGGAGACCATGGCCTTTCAGCTCACGTTTCCGAGCGGTGTGATCGCGAGCTGTACGACGACCTACAACGGGTCAGGTCTCAACTTCTTCAGCGCGTTCGCGGAGCGGGGTGCGTTCGGGATGAACCCTGCCTTCACGACGTCGGGCCTGCGCGGCTGGCGCAGCGATGGCGGCACGTTGCGATTCGATTCCACCGATCACTTCGCGGTGCAGATGGACGATTTCGCGCAATGCATCCTGGAGGGACGGCCGACGAGCGTGCCCGGGGAGGAAGGGTTGCGGGACGTGAGGATCATGATGGCGGCGTACGAGGCCGCGCGCACCGGCGCGACCGTCCAGCTTGCGTGATCGGGTTCGCCAGGCGACGGCGTTGGAACCCTAGTTGCCCTCAGTGAATGAACAAGCCGAGGTCGATTGCCCCAGCCATCAGACGGTAGCCTTCCTCATTGGGATGCAGATGGTCGCCGGTGTCGACCGCGGGCAGGAGACGAGTCGGGTTCGCCGGATCGCGCAGCACGGCATCGAAGTCGATGACGGCGTCCCAGGCGCCGCTCGTACGGATCCAGCGATTCACGGTTTGACGCGCGGCTTCCCGCTCTGGGGCGTCGTAGAAGGATCCGCCGAACGGGGTGATCGTCCCGCCATAGACGCGCAAGCCGTGTTCGTGCGCGCGCGCGATGATCTGTTGGTGGGCGGCAATCAGGTCGGTCGCGACACGCGCCGCGGCCCCTGGATCGCGGGCGGCACCGATGTCGTTCACGCCCTCGAGCACGATCAGCCAGCGGGCGCCGCTTTGCGCGAAGACATCCCGGTCGAGCCGCGTGAGCGCCGGGGGACCTAGCCCGCCTCTCAGGACGGTGTTCCCTCCGATCCCCGCGTTCAGCACCGCCACGTGCCTCGTGCGTGGGTCACTCTGTAGACGCCGAGCCAGATTGTCGGGCCACCGGTTCTGCTCGTTGGTGCCGGAGCCTCGACCGTCCGTTATCGAGTTGCCGAGCACGACGACCGCGCTCGCAGCGACGCGTGGAAGGACGTCGATGCCCGCGAGGACGTACCAGCGCTCTGTGGTGACGGCGTTTGGGAGGGCGCTCGCCGAGACCCAGTCACCCACCTGCAGGTAAGAGGTGGTACGCGAGCCGGGGTGCCCCGTCACGTCGGTGGGAACGTCCGTCAGGTGGATGCTCACCGCGAGGTCTGCAAGCGGAGGGACTTCATATTCC
>JBDHCY010000506.1:0-2236 GCA_039591795.1 Gemmatimonadota bacterium
AAAGCCGATCGCGAACGCCACGCCCGACCAACTGACGCCCTCGGGCGTGGCCATGCCGAGAACCACGCTGAGAATGATCCACGCCAGGATGTCGTTCACAGCGTATCCGCAAAGGGTCACTAGCCCCAGGTCCGTCTTGACCAGGTCGAGGTCGCCGAGCACACGAGCGATGATGACCATCGCGCTGATGGCGATCGTCGTGCCGAGGAAGAGCGCGAAGGGGATACGCATACCTGGCGCGGCCAAATACTGGTCGGGCAGAAGCATCGAGAGCGAGGTCCCGATGATCAGCGGGACCAAGACACCGATGATCCCGACGCGTAAAGCTGGACCACGCTGACGCCACGCGGCTGAAACGTCGATCTCGAGGCCGGTCTCGAGCAGGAGGAAGAAGACACCGAACCACGCGACCGTGTCCAACATGGCCTGCTGAATCACATCAGGCGGAAAGAGCGCTAGCTGAAGTTCGGGAAGAGCCCTACCGAAGAGGGTCGGTCCCATGAGGAGGCCCACCGTAATCTCACCGACAAGCGCCGGATAGCCGACCCGTCTGAGCAGCTCGCCCGCTCCCCGAGCGAGACCCAGAAGAACGAGCACCTGAATGAGAAAGAGGCCGATATGCTCTTCAGTCATTCATCGTCCAGGTCGGCCTAGAGCCCATTCGCCAAACGCCAATCCGTCGAGGTTCGTCAGCTTGGCCGACCATGATTGAAGTTGGCGGGCCGCTAGGTCACGTCCAACCAGTACAACCACCTTTCTTGCCGGTTCCACCAGCAGAAAAGCCCGGCCCAGACCGGACTGGGACTTCTGGTGGCTACGCTCCTCGCCCCTGCCATCTCAGGGCTGCGCCGGAGCGCGACATGGATTCCGTGACGAGGGACCCAGACTTCGGGAGGTCAGTGAGATCTTTTGTCCGCCAGACGCCACCGAGTAAGTTGTTCGCATGAAAACCGTGGGCACACACCTGGCCGCCTGGTTGGTAGAGGGCAGCAAGCTGCGACGGCAGTTGGCCCCGTTCGTCCGATACGTCGTGCTGCTGGTGGGGATCGTCCTGCTCTACGGATGGCTCTTCCACGTGATCATGGCCTGGGAGGGCCAAAGCCACTCGTGGTTCACCGGCATCTATTGGGCCCTCACGGTCATGAGCACGCTCGGCTTCGGCGACATCACCTTCGAGACCGATGTGGGCCGTGCCTTCAGCACCTTGGTCTTGCTGAGCGGCGTCGTTCTCATGCTCATCATCCTCCCCTTCCTCTTCATCCGCTTCGTCTACGCCCCTTGGCTCGACGAACGCATCCGACGCCGGGTACGACAGCTTCATTCCGTGCCCGCCGAGGTGAGGGATCACGTGCTCATTTGCGCCCACGATCCGATCGCGCCCGGTCTCGTGCGGCGGCTCGCTCTAGGGGGCGTGCCTGCATACGTGCTCGAGCCGGACGCGGAGCGCGCCATGCTAATGCAGGACTCGGGCGTGCCGGTCGTCACCGGAGAGATCGACTCAGTGGCGACGTACAGGGCGGCGGGGGTCGAGAGGGCACGCCTGGTACTGGCCAACGCGTCCGACACGGTCAACTCGAACATCGTGCTCACCGTGCGGGCGATCAACGAGTCGGTGCCGGTGGCGGCGATCGCCGAAGTGGAGGACTCGATCGACGTTCTCGAGCTCAGCGGTGCTACGCACGTACTGCACCTCACGCATCGACTGGGTGAGCACCTGGCCAATCGTGTGAGCGCCGGGACCGCCCTCGCCAACGTGATCGGTGATTTCCACGACCTGGTGATCGCTGAGTTCCCCGTGCACAACACTCCGCTCCAGGGCAAGACGATCAGGGACACGAGACTTCGAGAGATCACCGGCGTGACGATCATCGGCGTGTGGGAGCAGGGTCTTCTTCACTCGGCACGGCCAGACCTCGGCCTTTCGCCCCACAGCGTGCCCGTCGTCGTCGGCACGAGGGAGCAGGTCCAAGAGCTCAACGAGATGCTGGTGATCTACGACGCCAATCCGAACCCTGTGCTGGTCATCGGCGGAGGGAAGGTCGGTCGGTCGGCCGCGGGGGCGCTCAAGCGGCGCTCGATCCCGGTCCACATCGTGGAGCGCGACAAGAAGCTCGAGCGGGAGATCAGCGGGATTCCCGACAAGTTGATCCTCGGGGACGCGGCCGACCGGCACGTCCTAGACGAAGCTGGGATCGCAGAGACGCCATCCGTCCTGCTCACGACGCACGACGATGCG
>JBDHCY010000507.1:0-2214 GCA_039591795.1 Gemmatimonadota bacterium
ATGCGAGCAGCACGGCGAACTCCGCTTCTTCGAGAGCGCGCAGCAGGCGCAGCGATCGCTCACCTGGACCGTCCCAGTAGACGACGAAGAAAGGGGCGCCGTAGCGCTCTCTTGCCAGCTCGCGCAGCGACGCGAGCAGCGCCGTGGTGAGTTCGAGCTTTTCTTCCTCCGAGAGCGCCCAGAGTCCGCGCAGCCTCTCGTAGAGGCGAGATCGGCGCAGTCCCTGGAGGAGCGGTCGTTCGGGGTCCGAGAAGGGCCCCTCGTAACGGGGCGTGCCGTCGGCAGCGAGCGAGTAGGCGGGTCCCTGGGGGTCCCAGCGCCTCTCGCCGGCGGCTCGCTCGGGATGGGAGGGGATCAAGACGTAGGCGATGGCTGCGACGTCGCCCACGATCTGCACGTCCGGGAGACCGAGCTCGAGCGTGCGGAGCGCGTGGTGGGGGCCGTAGCCGTGCAGGCCGTAGTTGAGCACGCGATAACGGAAGCCCGTCGCTTGCGAGAATCGGTAGGGCAATGTCTCGTCATCCTCGAGGCCCTCACCAAAGGCGAAGGAGCCGCCGAGGAAGATCACCGTTCCAATCTTGCTGCCCTCTTCGTTGCCCGGTGTGACCCGCGTGTGGTGCTCGCCGATCGTATAGTCGACGGCGTAGATTTCGCTGCCGTCCGCGGCGTACTTCGTGGCGTGGACCGTGCGCGAGGGCCGGGCGCGGTAGCCGAGCAACGGGTCGGGCGAGTCGTAGTAGTCGGCGTAGTGGTCACCGAAATACGTGGTCCTCGAGAACTTCTCGACAAGAGAGAGGCCCGACTCGAAGATCGCCAGCGTGAGGGCAGATCCAAAGCCTGCGAGCGCGAGGAGTTGCGCCGCCCTGACCCTGAACGCGACAGCGGCGACGAGAGCCAGTCCGGTCGCAACCCACGCATGCGCGAGAAAATTCGGGCCGATGCTCCGGCTCGAGATCGCGAAGGCGCCAAGGCTGGCGGCTGCGATTGCTGTGTCGCGCAGAGCCGTCTTCTTGCCAGCCGACGGGCTCGCGCGCCGGGCGGTTTCGGAGGGTAGGGCTCGTGCTCGGGGCATTTCTGGGCACAGTATTCAGCTTCCAGCGCCGGCGCGCACGCATGCTGCTCGGCATCGACGGTGTGTACGCAGACCCTGAAGGCACCAAAGCGCCGGCCTCCTCCCCGCTGCCACCACCCGGCGATGGAACCACGCACGTCGTATTCAGTGGAACCGAGTTGGTGGGAAGGCCGGCTGTCTCAGTGCCCTTCCCGCGAGGCGGCTCGACACGAGTTCACGCCGTCATGGCTCCCGGTGTCAGGTGGCGCAGCGTGGTGATTCGCGACCGCAGTCGGGCTCAGCGGGGGCCGAGGTTTCTCAGCCGGAATCCGAGATACGTGGCGATCATCCCGAACAACACCGGCGGTCCCCAGCCCGCCACCATCGGGTTGAGGCCCTTGCCGTACCCCAGGCTGGTGCTCACGCCCGTGGCCAGGATGAAGGTCACGGCCGCGACGACGCTGACGATTCCCGTGAGCGATGCGCTGGGGGAGGGCGGGCCGCCGATCGCGAAGAAGAGGGCGAGCGTGGGCAGGACGATGCAGCTCAGGGGCGCGGCCCACTTGACGTAGTAGTCGACCTTGTAGTGTGTCGCGTCCATGCCACCGGCTTCGACTTCCTCGATTTCCTGGCGCAGCTCGGCGACCGAGAAGTGCCGGGTATCGACCATCACATCGAGCGCCTCCCCGAGCTTCACGAAGCGCTCGCTGGGCACGGCTCGAATGCCTCCGTCTGTCAGATTCACGCGAAGCGAATCGTAGAGTCGCCACACTTTGCCGCCGATGTGCTGGGCTTCGGCAGCTTCCACGCGACTGATCGGCCGAGCGTCTTCCCCCAACTCGTAGATCTTGATGTCGTTCGCCGTGCCTGCGCCCGAGTCGAGGTCGGCGACCTCGCAGACGGTGTTTCCCACCCGGTACCACAACGCGGTCGAGCGCCAGACACGGCTCTCGCCTCGGATCACGCGCTGGATCTCGTGATAGTACGTGTTGGTGCGAGGAAGCACTTCGTCGTTGAGCACGAAGTAGAGCGGCGTCACGGCCGCGCAGATGACGAGCACCGGTGCCAGCGCGCGCAGTGCAGGGATCCCACAAGCCCGCATCCCGATCAACTCGCCCTGGGCCACCAACAAGCTCACGGTGAGACCCGACGCCAACAACAGC
>JBDHCY010000508.1:0-2211 GCA_039591795.1 Gemmatimonadota bacterium
ATCCGGTACCGCAATCGTACACCGCCTTCGCCGTGGAGGGAGCGAGCAGCACGTTCGAGTCTCGGGCGGCAGGCCGGTATCAGCTGAGTGTCGGGCGGTGACCCGATGACTCTGACCGAGGTCTAGCTCCCGATGGGCTACGAGAGACTGCGCCTCGGGGCGGCGCTGGCCGCCGTGGCACTCATCGTCACCGGATGTGGCGAGGAGGCGCCCACCGCGCTCTCCGAGCCCACGCGCTACGAGTCGGCCCGCTTCGTCCTTTACGACTACAGCAACGCACCCAGCTCGCTCGCGGACTCGATGCTCACCCGATTGGAGCTCGAGTACGACCGCGTCGACGCATTCCTCCCAGAGTTCCCGAATCCGCAATCGGTGGTCGCCAACATCCTGCCGGGAGGCGGAATCCCCTTTGTGCAACTGTTCGACGCGACGCTCGCGCAGTTCCGAGACGACCTCGCGTTCGACTACTTCGTGCATCAGCTGACACATCTCTGGACTGGGTATCAGCGCCGACCCTTCTTGGAGGAAGGGCTCGCAGTCTACACGACCGAACAACTCCTGCCCGGCGTGGACGCCGTGAGCCCCTATTTTCGGCAGCCACCACACGCCTGGGTGTCGCTGTTTCAGTCGAACGGAACGCTGATCCCACTCTCGACGGTGTGGGAGGCGAGCAATTTCGCTTGGTCGTACGGCGGCTCGACGGCGGATGCCTCGGTGTGGCAGGTGTTCGTAGAAGCCGGGTCGTTCACCCGGTGGGTGTTCGACGCCTTCGGACGTGAGACGTGGCTCGATCTGTACGACTCGGCGAACCTCGTGACTTCACTGGGGCAGGCAGTGGAAGCGCTGGAACTCGAGTGGGCAGATCGGGCTGCCGCTCTCTATCCATCCCCCATCGGGTGCGAGGAAGCGCTCGCCCCCCTCACGACCCGACGCGAATTCTGGTGCCTCCTGGCCAACGGCGCGGTCGAGCCCTAGTCGTTCGGCGCTAGTCCCCTACACTCGAAAGCCTGACAGCAGGTCGCGGATCCGGCTTGCGCCGCCCGCCGTCGTAGCCGCTGCTGCCGCCGCTCGCCCTGAGGCCTCGCCGGCGGCCTCGGCCGCGTGCGCCGCCTCTTTGCCGGCTTCTTCTTGAGCGTCCATCCACGCTGCGGCCGCTGCCGCGCGCTCGAGCAGCGCTGCGGCCGCTTCGCGGCTGCGCGCCGCCGTTTGGCCGACGACTTGCGCGACCTCTTCCATGCGGCGTACCGCGTCGTCTATGGCGTCGAGCACGCTCGCCGCGTCGCGGGAGAGGGTGCTCACGGCGCCGAGATCGGCGGCGCCCCGCCGGAACGCCTCAGCAGCCTCCGCCACGCGCTGGCGGGTCGTCTCGACGACCGCCCCGACCTCCTCTGCTGCCCGGGAGCTGTGCGCGGAGAGCTTCCGCACCTCGGCCGCAACCACGGCGAAGCCGCGACCGCGGTCGCCCGCGCGTGCCGCTTCGATAGCTGCGTTCAGCGAGAGCAGCTCCGTTTGATCGGCGACGCCCACCACCGCGTCGACGAACCGCTCCACGGCGTGTGAGGAGTCCTGCAGGGCCGCGATCTGCTCTCCCGACTTGCCGATCACGCGCTGAGCGCGCGCGAGCGAGTCGAGTGCCTGTGCGATGCCTTCGCGGGTCTCGCCCGCCACCTTCTGGATCTCGGTTCCCAACTCGCGGGCGCGCGCCGCGGTGTCGTCCAGCTCAGCAGTGCCTTGCCGGACCGCACCGAGATCGGCCTCGGAGGTCCCGATCTCCGTGCGCCGGCGGTCGGCTCGCTCAACGAGGGCATCGGTTGCCGTCGCCATGCGGCTGCTGGCAGCGACCGTCTCACCTGCGGCGACCTCGATCGAGCCCGCGGCCGTGGCCACTGCCGCAGCCTCCACCTGTGTTGCCCGGACGGTCTCGCGGAGGCGCTGCACAGCCTCCATCATCGCCTCGGCGAGAGCGCGGTATTCGCGATCGAGGCCCTCGGTGGGGATACGGATTCGGAGGTCGCCCCGCGCAAGCATGCGAGTCATCTCCACCAATCGGTCGAGTGGGGCAGTGACGGCACGCCACGTGAGTTGCGCAACGGCGAGGGTTGCGGCGAGCCCGGCCAGGAGGATCGCGACGAGCCAGAGGCCACGGGCGTCGACGGAGCGGTCCGCCCCTGCCGTCGCCAACCGTTGCCGAGCTTCCTGGCTCCGGGTCAG
>JBDHCY010000509.1:0-2207 GCA_039591795.1 Gemmatimonadota bacterium
CATAAAAGCGAAGCTCCCAGCTCGAGGCCTGCGCCTCTGGGACCGAGGCGCACAGCGCGGGGCTCGCGTTGACGTCCGGGGCCTGGTCCGGCGGACGGGTGTTCAGTCGAGGGCCTGTCGCATCGTCTTGAGTCGTGATGGTGCGCTCGACGGCGTCTTCCGGCGCGGTGTCTGCCGCGCCACGGAATCGCAGCTCCTGAACCACGACGAAGAGCCCGCCGACCACGACGACAAGCGCGCCGACGATCAGCCAGCGTCTGAGCTTCTTGCCTTCCCGGCGGGCACTCCCTCGAGTCTGTTTGCTGTGCATCCGCTCAACCAGTCGTAGAGGGGCGACGGATCGCCGAAGTATAAGCTACGTTGGTTCGGCTCAGGCGTGGAGCGCCTCGAGCCGGTTCAGACAGCTTGCCCAGCCCTGTTCGTGGGCCAGCTTGGAGTCGTCGTTGGGGAGCAGCTCGTGAGTCAGCACGACCTCGGTCGATCCGCCGCGCTCTTTGAACTCCACAGTGACCCGCGTCTCGCCCACGTCGTGCTCTTCCTCCTGCCAGCTCCAGGTGTAGACCAGTCGGTTCGGGAACTCGACCTCCTGGTAGACGCCGGTGGCGTTGTGTGCCACGCCCTCGGCATTCACCATGCGGATGTGGTAGCGGCCACCCACGCGAGGATCGGTCTCGACGTGGGCCACGTCGAGACCCTCGGGTGCCGACCACCGCTTCAGCTGCTCCGGGTCGGTCCAGGCGCGATAGACGGTTTCCTGGTCGGCGTTGATCACGCGGGTCAACATCAGTGACGTACCGGTTTTCGTTGTCATCTCTTCCCTCCCTTTTTGTGTTTGCCTCTCTGCTCGCTCTTTTCGTCTTTTGTCTTTTCGTCCTCGAGATAACGGGACAGCGAGTCGAGCTGATCCTCCCAGAACTGCCGGTATCGCTCGACCCAATCAGCCGCCTCACGCATCGGCGCGGCGTCGAGCCCACAGCGACTCAGCCGTCCGTCACGGGTGCGCTGAACCAGTCGCGCGGCCTCGAGCACGCGCAGGTGCTTCGAGATCGCGGGACGCGACACGTCGAAAGGCCGCGCCAGCTCGCCCACAGTGGCTTCTCCCTGCGACAAACGCGCCAAGATCGCCCGGCGGGTAGGGTCGGCCAGGGCGTGAAACGTGCGGTCCAGCTGATTGCTATTGGTAACCATATGGTTACCAATATGCCACGTCGACTGGAACCTGTCAACAGGGAAGCGGGCAGCTCCTCTGGCATCACGAGCTCGACGCAAAAAAAACCGACAATCTCGACTTTTACCCTCCAGTTTGTCTGTTGGATTCTCTCTTCTTCATTGACTGCAACTCCAGACGAAGCCTACGGTGAACGCACCATTCGGGGCGGCCCATAATCGTGCCAGGGAGCACCGCCCAGACCGTCTTGAGCCGCTCCGCGTGGCAACAAGTCATGTCGGTTCGTGGGCGATCGATCCGTGAATAGTGTTTGTCTGAAGTGACGGTCGGCCGTTGGTCGAGCGATTCGTGTCTTGTGAAGGTTCAATGTCGATGTTTCAGCCGCAGAGGGGATCATCAATGAAAGCCAAGGCGTTGTTGTGCGGGTGGATTCTCGTTTGCCTGGGCGCGGGTATGGCGTTCGCGGAGACGCAAGCCATCCTGCTGCTCGATCGCACCGGGTCGATGCTGGAGCTTCGCGCCAGTGGAAACACGCGCTGCGCTGACGCGCTGACCCAGGCCAAGCTCGATGTGCGGACCTTCTTCAGGCTCAACCCCGAGGCTGAGGGCTCGAGGATTCAGATCTGGACCTTCTCGGATGTAGGGGTTTTCCCCCGCACCGGGTACGTCGGGCTGACGGAAGCGCTGGCAACACTGGAACGCGATGATTTTGCGCCGGACGGTTGCGTTGGACTGACGCCGCTCGCGGATGCCCTGTGCATGATCACCAATCAGATCCAAGGTGAGCATCTGGATGTCCCGGTCGTGAACCGAGAGATTTGGCTGAGCACCGATGGTGGAGAAAACGGCAGCCGGGGCGAGTGCGTGGGAACCGATAGCCCTACGGAGGGCTACGACTGCGATGACTACGATGACCAGAGCTGGCAGTTCAACGTGTGCGATAACCGCCGGACGCAGGAAGAGGAGTTCGTATTCAAGATCCGGTACTGGGAGGCCCTCGTCAAGTCAGGCCCCGACCCGGAAACCGGGACACCGCTAA
>JBDHCY010000510.1:0-2173 GCA_039591795.1 Gemmatimonadota bacterium
GTGAGCTGCTCGGTCAAGTGGGGCGATGTGTTGGCCTTCAGACAATGCTCGACGTCGTCAACCACGTTGGTCGCACCGAGCAAGATTTCCGGCGCGAGGTCACGTAACGACACGTGCAGAACCAGTGGATTGTGCTCGAACCACGATGATTCGGTGACGTGGGGCTCACCGGCGATGGTGGCGAAAACCACGACATCGCTGGCGCGGGTCAACGCCTCGGCGCTGTCGTGCACGGTGATGCGGCCACCGGCGTTGGAACGCTCCAGGTACCCGCGGAACCCCGCCGCGCTCTCGGCAGAGAGATCGTGCACTCCGATATCGTCGAAGCTCCATCCCGTGCCGGCCAGGAACGTGTGGATGTAGCGCGCAATGAGGCCCACGCCGAAGAAACCGACTCGTTGCGGGCGCGGTCGATTGCGGCTCAGCCAATCGGCCGCCAGAGCCGCCGAAGCAGCCGTCCGGGTGGCGCTGATGATCGAGCTCTCCAAGCACGCGAAGGGATAGCCGGTGTCGTGGTCGTTGAGAATCAGAACGGCCGAGGCCCTCGGGATGCCGGCCGCCACGTTCTCCGGAAAGCTGGAGATCCACTTCAAGCCGTCCACCCGCAGCGACCCGCCGATCGAGGCGGGAAGCGCGATGATTCGCGACGCGGGACGATCCGGAAACCTCAGGAAGTAGGACGGCGGATTGACCGAGTCGCCGGCGCCGTGCAGCCTGTAGGTCGACTCGACGATCTCGACGATGTCCTTCTCGCGTCCCTGCAACGCGTGCTGCACCTGTGCACCCGAGATCACCGAGAACGTCGGCACGGGAGTCGTTGCGGTCGTGGTCGATTCGGTTGCTGTGGTTCGTTGGATGCTCATCGACAGTTCATCTCCACCGTGGGCGCGCAGTCGGTAAGACGCACGGGGTCGGCCAATCCCACGAACACCTCGCGCTCCCCTTCGAAGGGCTCGCGGCTGTGTGCGCTCCGAATGTTGTCGACGATCAGCAGGTCACCGGACTGCCACGGCTCGCTCGCGGTGTGCGCCTCGTAGACCTGGTTGATGAGTTCCACGATGTCCGCGCCGATCGGGTCGCCGTTGCCGAAACGCGTGTTGAACGGCAGTCCGTCAGCGCCATAGACGTCGACGAGGTACTCGTGCGCCTCGGGAGACATCGTCCACTCGTTGAGGAACGCGATTTGATTGAACCAGCAGCGCTGGCCGCTCACTGGGTGCCGCACGATGGCGCTGCGGCGCTGCCGGGTGCGAAGCTCACCGTCGGGCTGCCATTCGTACTCGATCGCGTTGGCGCGGCAGTAGGCCTCGACGACGCTGCGGTCCTCGGTGCCGAAGACATCAGCGTAAGAACCGCCGATTTCCTCGTTGTAGGCGCGGGTGAGCACCCAACCCTCGCGCTCGAATCGTGCCACCAGGTCCTGCGGCAAGGCTTCGAGAACGCGCGTGGAGTCGGCCACCGCGGTCGCGCCGCCGCTCGTCGGCGCGGTGCTGCACGCGAACAGCATCAGGCCGGGAAACTCGATGCGGTAGCTCTGTTCGTGGTGCATGCACATCGGCTGGTTTTCCGGCCACGTCGATGACCAGTAGACGCCGTCCGGATAGGTTTGTCGTGCCGCGAAGGTCTCTTGCTCGGCCATCAGCTCGTTGGTCAAGGCTCCAATTACGGCCCCGGCCGCGGTAGCGTCACGCAGTCCGAGGCCGCGGATCAGGACGGCGCCGTGCTCGGCGACGACGGCGCGCAGTTCGTCGCGGTGATGAGCTGCCCACGCGCGTGCCTCATCGCCCCCCGCGGCTTGCAGCATCGGTGGCTTGCCGGGCTGCAGGTTCACATCAAGTGGTAGCGCCGGGGACGACATCTCGATCTCCTCTCTCAGTGGGCTCCGTCGCAGAAGACAGCGATGCGGCCGCGCGCAGGACGGGTTGCACGGCCTCGTTTGGACGTGTGCGCAGGAAGTAGTGACCGCCACCGGCGAGTTCGTGGAGCTCGACGCGCTCGGCAAAGATCTGCCAATCGACGTGGCGTTGCGCATACTCCGCCGTGGCTGGATCGTCGGAGGCCACGACGACCGTGAGCGGCGAGGCGAGCTTGGCCGCCGGTGGATTCTCCAGGGCACCGACGAAGTACTCGTGTGCGGTCAGGTAGTCGTGGCGATAGGCGGCCCCCATGTGTT
>JBDHCY010000511.1:0-2172 GCA_039591795.1 Gemmatimonadota bacterium
CGACAGCGCGGAGACGATCCAATGACCCAACCCACGACCACCGACGAGCTCTCCATCTGGCAGTTGCTCTGCCGTTACTGCCACCTCGTCGACCGGGGCGACATGGCCGACGTGACTGACCTGTTCCACCCCGAGGGAACCTTGATCTTCCCCCCGAGCCCTCCGGCCGAAGGACGAGAGGCCATCCGCCAGGCTTACGACGACTGGCTGCGCGCAGCGCGCCAGCCCACCGGGTGGCTGCGGCACCAGATCAACACACCGCTCATTGAAGTGGATGGCGATCGGGCCACCGCAGTGTGCTATTTCACCGCGGACTTCCTCCTCCGTAAGAAGGGTAGGGTCCAGGCATTGGTCGGGCGCTACGAGGATGAGCTGGTGAGGCACAAGGGGTGCTGGAGATTTCGGCGACGGGAGATCATCGTCGATGCCCGGCTCGACTTCGGCGAGCCCCGCTGAGCGGGTGATGGGGCCGCGGTCACTGCGCCGGCGGCTACGGTGAAAAGGAATCGCCCCTGGGGGGGACGACACCATTGGGTTAGATCTTAGGGACGGGCTAATGATCCAATCAGATGTAAAGACCGCAGTGTCCCAAACCTCGGACGGTGCTCGAGGTCACCGTGAGTATTGGTTGCGTCGCTTGGGAGAGTTTCGAAGGACGAAGAGGTTTTAGGGACAGGCCAATGATCCGATGATCCGATCTGGTGTCAAGACTACAGTCTCCCAAACCTTGGTGGGTGTGTCCCTACCATCCCCCCAACCGTCCCCACCCTCTCCATGGGACCGCCAGCCGATCAACGTCCTCGCTGGGGGCGGCGGCCGCGGCTCGGCTCTTACCAGTCGTCCTCCCGGTCGTGATTCTCGCCGTGACAGCTGACCAGGCACGAATCGCCGTTCCAACTCAAGTAGGAATGGAAATCACCCACATCCGGAGTTGGCATGGCAGGCGAGGCGAGGTCCGAGAAGTGGCCGCCGGTCAACCCCGATGGGTCGTGACAATCCGTGCAGAAAGCCCCTTCCTCCTGCACGTGTTTCCTGTGCTCCCCGGAGTTGTAGCTGTTGTACTGACTGGTTCCTCGAATGTGGCACTCCGTGCAGTCGGAGGCGACGTCCAAAGAGCCTGTGCCCCAGATCGGCGTCGTCTGCCCGCCGTGACACCTGACGTTCGAGCACCTCCCGGTGCCGGCGTCGAAGGCGGCCGTTCCGCTCTCGGCGTCGTAGTCGGCGGCGATGACGACATCCGTTTTTCCGTCGAAGTGGAACTCGGTCTGTGAGCCGGCATCCTCGTGACAGGTGGCGCAGGTGCCGGTGACCCCGGTCAGCGCTTCGTGCGGCGCGTGGGCCCCTTCGTCGTCGGACGGAATGCTCCCGCTCGGGGGTTTCCCGTGACAAGAAACACACTCCCCTGACAGGAGAGGTGAGCCGGCGGTGTGGCAATCGGCGCAGGCGGGTCCCGTGTCTCCCTCGAGACCGCCCCCGTGGCACAGAGCGCATGCATCGGGCATGTTCCCGGCCGTCTGATGGCTTCCCACGTCGGCACCGAGCCATGGAACCGGGTGAGCCGTGTCCTGGAAATGGCAGTCCTCGCAACCGCTTGTTAGGTTTCCAATCGACACATCGAAACGCAGGGCGATGCCCGATCCTGCGTCCGACGTCCTCGCGTGGCACGGAGCGCATTCCGTGAAGTCGGCCTTGGCGGCTGGACCGTGCAAGGCCGGGTCGGAGAACGGAACGGGGTGAGCGGTCGGATGACAGTCATGGCAGCCGCCGGGGCCGGTCCCGTAGCTGCGCAGCAGCTGGTGGCAGGCCGTGCAGGTCTCACCGTCCTCCTGGGAGACCAGTCCCGCGTGCGAGATCGCTGTGTCGTGAAGCCACCCGGAGCCGGCCGGCACGCGGGCCCCGGCGGCGCCGAAGTGGCACGTGCTGCACTCGCTGGCGGTGTCGTGGCAGGCCGTGCAGTCGAGGCTACTGGCGCCGTGGAAGCTCGCGCCGGCGGAGCTGAGCCAGGGCTCGCCCTGCGCGTGGCTCCCGCTGCCGTGGCAGTCGTGGCAGATGCCCGCATCGGCGTTATAGGTGCCCCAGGAGCGGGTCAGTGTGTGGCACTGGTTGCACACGGCCTCGGAGGCGCCGAGCCCGGAGTGGGTGAGTTTGTCGCCGTGCACGTAGCCGGAGCCG
>JBDHCY010000512.1:0-2170 GCA_039591795.1 Gemmatimonadota bacterium
GCGTTTCACCGCGGAACAAACGAATTCGGGCTCGAAACTATCCAACCCCTTGGAGGCGTACGAAGAAGCGATCGCGCAGGGACGCATCTCGCCGCCGGGTAGCACGATCCGCGCACCCCTGCGTACTTTCCCCCTGTCGCCTCATGGCATGGCGCCCTCATCGATGCATTTAGCACCCGTTACCCCCGGAGCCACCGTATGCGCTTGACCCCGATTCGCGGCTCGCTGGCCGTCGCGCTCGCGCTCGCCGTTGTCACAGCCCCCCCCGGACACGCGCAGTCATCCGGCGCGGGAAGCGACAGCCTCCCGCTCGAGGCCGCTCGCTGGGCGCGATTCACGACGTCGACCGGCACATGGATCTCACTCGACGTGAGCCCCGACGGCCAGACGATCGTCTTCGACCTGCTCGGCGATCTCTACACGATCCCGATCACCGGTGGCACGGCCACCCGGCTCACGAGTGGCCTCGCCCACGACATGCAGCCGCGCTTCAGCCCCGACGGAAGCCGGATCGCCTTCGTCTCTGACCGGTCTGGCGACGACAACGTGTGGGTGCTGCCGGCGGCTGGTGGCGCCCCGCGTGCCCTCACGAAGGGCGAGAGCAACGCGACACTGAGTGCCACCTACCTCTCGCCCGAGTGGACGCCCGACGGGCAGTATATCGTGGCCTCGAAAGGCACGATCTTCGGAAACGAGAAGCTCTGGCTCTACCACGTGAAGGGCGGGCGAGGGCTCCAGATGGCCGGTGGGTCCTCCGGACTCCGGTTCCTCGGCGCCGCGTTCGGCCCCGACGAGCGATACGTCTGGTTCGCACAGCGGAACGGCGCATGGCAGTACAACGCCGTGCTTCCACAGTACCAGCTCGCCGTGTACGACCGCGAGACGGGCACCCGCACGACCATGAGCGCCCGCTACGGGTCGGCGCTACGTCCGGCGCTGTCGCCCGACGGGAAGTGGCTGGCCTACGCTTCGCGCCACGATGCCGAGACCGGCCTCCGGCTGCGTGAGCTCGCCAGTGGAGAGGAGCGCTGGCTCGCACACCCGATCCAGCGTGACGAGCAGGAGTCGATCGCGAACATGGACGTCCTTCCGGGCTACTCCTTCACCCCGGATTCCCGCGCGATCGTGATCTCCTACGGCGGCGAGATCTGGCGCGTGCCAGTCGACGGCACGGACCCCGCCAAGATCCCCTTCACCGTCAACGCGGAAGTCGCGGTGGGGCCCGCCGTCGCATTCGACTACCCGATCGACGACGCACCCACCTTCACGGTCAAGCAGATCCGTGACGCCGTGCCCTCGCCGGACGGCAACCGCGTGGCGTTCACCGCGCTCGACCGGCTGTATGTCGTCGATCTGCCCGATGGCGAGCCGCGCCGCCTGACCGATCAGGACGTGGGAGAGTACTACCCGACCTGGTCGCCGGACGGAAGCGCGGTCGCCTACGTGACCTGGGACGACCGGGAAGGCCACATCATGCGGGTGGGCGCCTCAGGTGGACGGGTGCGACAGCTCACCCAGGCATCCGCCTACTACCAGCAGCCAGCATGGTCTCCAGACGGCGCTCGCATCGTCGCCATGCGCGCCTCGGCCCGCGACCTGAAGGAGGCGATCGATCCGTTCGTCTTCAACGGCCTCGGCGCGGAGTACGTCTGGGTGCCCGCCGGTGGTGGCGACGTGACCGTCATCGGGCCCACGCAAGGCCGCTCACGGCCACACTTCACGAGCGATCCCGAGCGCATCTTTCTGTACGGCTTCGTGCCGGCTGCCTCGGGGCAGGGTGGAACCACAGCCCTCCTCTCGATTCGCTGGGACAACACCGACGTGAAGCAGCACCTCCGTGTCACCTGGCGGCTGCCCATCACGCCGGGCGGCTGGGAAGCCTCGAAGACCTCCGACCTCCTCATGCCGAGAGACTTCACGCGCGAGCAACAGATCCCACAGGCCTCGGCCGACCTCGTCATGATGGCACCCACCGGCGACTTGGCGCTCGCCCAGGTGAACAACGACGTCTACGTCGTGACGGTCCCGAAGGTCGGCGGAACGGTGCCCACGGTCTTGGTCACCAAGCCCGACAGCGCCCCAATGCCCGTACGCAAGCTCACCGACATCGGCGGCGAGTTCGCGACGTGGGGTGCAGACGGCCGGACCGTCCATTGGTCGATCGGCAATG
>JBDHCY010000513.1:0-2169 GCA_039591795.1 Gemmatimonadota bacterium
GGCGCGTACGGGAGCGTTCGCGCCGGGGCAGCGGCCGGATGATCGGGTGGGATGGCTGCCGACGCCGGCGTCGCGAAACCGTAGAGATACGCCGCCACGATCGCGTCGCGGTCGACGGCGAGGGCTAGCGCCTCGCGCACCCGGCGGTCGTCGAACGGAGGACGCCGCAGATTGAGCACGAGGAGATAGGTCATGAGGACCGGGTAGTCCCGGACGGTGAGGTGGTCGGTACCCCGCACGAACTCGGCGTGGGCTGGGTTGATCCCCGCAACATCGAGCTCGCCGGAGGTGAGGGCGGCGAGCTTCGTCGTCGGCTCGTCGACGATCGCGATCACGAGCCGCGCGAGCGTCGCCGGGCCGCCGAGGGCGGGCGGGAAGCTCTCGTCTCGCTCGAACACCCAACGTCGGTTCGGGTCATGGCGCACGAACCGGAAGGGGCCGTTCCCCACCGGGGCGTGGTTGAACGGCGCTGCGCGGATCTCCGCTGCCGGCACGCCGGCGAAGTGGTGCGCTGGAAGGATGGCGAGATCGGTCAACACGTCAGGGAAGGCACCGGGCGGCTCGGCGAAGGTGACCTCGACGGTCAGCGTATCGATCGCGCGCACGGCGGCGACACCGGCCAGATCGGCGCCGCGGGGGTAGCCGGTGGCTGGGTCACGGGCGCGAGAGACGGTCCAGACGACGTCCGCCGCAGAGGTCGGCGTGCCGTCGTGCCACCGCGCCTCTGGCGCCAGCGAGAAGACGAGTCGACGTCCGTCGGCCGACCAGCGCCACTCGCGAGCGAGGTAGGGCTGTGCCACGAGGTGCTCGTCGTAGCGTGCCAGCGTGGTGAACAAGACGAACTTCTGGACCTGTTTGGCCAAGGGGTGCGTCGTCACGAGCGGGTTGATGCTCTGCAGCTCCGCGCCCGACGCGTAGAGGACCGTGTCGGTGCGTCGCTCCGCCGCGCCCGTGCCGCACGCCGCGGTGAGCACTAGGAGGGAAACCAGCGCGCGCGAGGCCATCCGATCGATTCTAGCGCGGGGCGCGCGGCGGCGCGAGCTTCCCTCTGTGATCAAGACCGTTGCGAAGCGCCTCGTGCTCGGGGTCGGCGTGGTGTGGGTCGTGGTGAGCGTGACCTTCGTGGCGCTCCACCTCGCCCCCGGCGATCCTGCGACGCTCCTCGCCGGCCCCGGTGCCACGCCGGCCCAGCTGGAAGCGCTGCGCGACGCGTGGGATCTCGACCGCCCCCTCCCCGTCCAGTACGCCGGTTGGCTTGGCCGGTTCGTGCGGGGTGATTGGGGCACCAGTCTCTCCCAGGCGCGCCCGGTCACGGCAGTCCTCGGCGCCGCGGTCGGGCCGACGCTCCTGCTCGTGGGGACGTCACTCCTGCTCTCGTACCTCGTCGGCGTGGCGATCGGCGCGTGGCAGGCCGCGCGCCACCGGACCGTTTGGGATACGGGAACGTCGGTCGCCACGCTCCTCGTCTACGGCCTCCCGTCGTACTGGCTCTCGCTGGTCCTCATCATGGTGTTCTCCTACCACGCGGCTCGCGCGGGGTGGCCCGTATGGCTGCGCTTCCCTGCGTTTGGACTCGCCGGGCTCGACGCCGACTTCCTCTCGCCAGGAGCGCAGCTGATCGATCGGGCACGCCACCTCGCCCTCCCACTCGTCACACTGTCTGTGATCGGCGCCGCCGCCGTCGCCCGATTCGCGCGCGGTGCGGCGCTCGAGGTGCGACGCGACCGATTCGTCCTCGCCGCTCGGGCGCGCGGCATCCCGCCGCGCCGACTCGAGGCACACCATGTGCTCCGCAACGCGTTGATCCCCGTGATCACTCTGCTCGGTCTCAACCTCCCCGCGCTCTTCAGCGGCACCGTGTTCGTCGAAGCGATCTTCGCGTGGCCTGGCATGGGACGGGTGATCGTCGAGGCCGTGCTCGCGCGCGACTACCCGGTGGTGCTCGCCGCGACCGCCGTCTTCTCGGCGCTCGTCGTCCTCGGCAACGCGCTCGCCGATCTGCTCTATGCATTGGCGGATCCGAGGCTCAGGAGGGAGGCGGCGTGACGGGGCGGTCGGAGGCGGTCTCAGTGATGAGACATGCGTCGTTCGACGGTCGAGTCGTGGCCGGCGCCGTGATTCTGGGCGTTCTGGCGGCCCTCGCGCTCTTCGCGCCGTGGCTCGCGCCGG
>JBDHCY010000514.1:0-2167 GCA_039591795.1 Gemmatimonadota bacterium
TCTCGTTCGAGCTGATCCTGCGGCTGGCCGCGCTCCTGGCGCGTCACGACCCCGTCCCCTTCGTCTCCCGGCTGGTCCGTTCGTACAATCCCGTACTGTGGCAGTTGCTGGAGGACTGGGGGGTCGGGCGACTGCCGATCCAGCTCGAGCGCGAGCGGGCGTTCGTGAACGTCCTTCGCAGCCACGACGACGCGCGAGCGCTGCCGGACGAGGACTTCGAGCAGGTGCTCGAGTTTACGCGGACCGCATTCGAGACCGCACTGCACTTCGCGGCGAAGCCGGCCGCCGGCGAACCGCCGAACGAAACGGGCTAGCGCGATCCTCGCTCGCGAACGTCCGGAGGGACCGCCACCGTCCGGGGAGACCCACCGTCATCACGCTCGGGCCGGATCACGACCACCGGCCGCGGTGCCACCCAGAGGCTCAGGAGTCGAACCAGGACAGGGCGCAGCAGCGTTCGAAGGATCGCATGCACCACGGCGAAGGGGGCGACCGGAAAGAACGGATGAGCCCGAACGAGCGACCGCTTTCGATCGAGGTCTTCGACGATCTCGGCGCGCCCAGAGACGAGCCACCCCGCACAGGTCACCTGGACATCGGGGTTCCGCTGGATGTTGCGAATCCAGTGAGATCGCCATCCGTAGGTCGAAATGACGACGAGGAGCCCCGAGGAGCGCTCGCAGGGAAGCAACACCTCGCGAGGCAGTCCCGTCTTGCGGCCGCGTGTCGTCAACAGGACCCAGCCGGGCGCGCGTTCGAAGTAACGACGAAGGAGGCGAACCAGCGCGTTCTGCGGACGTCGCAACGCCATGGGAATGAAGTGCAGGTGAGCGGCAAACGGCTCTCGCGGCATGCCCCGGCCTCTGGATGCGCTCTCGAGCGCCTTCCGGTGGGATCGTAACCCACCACGCGGTTCGAACGTAGAGGGTACAGCCGGGGATCTGGCATACTCACGGTATGAACGCCAACGAGAAGGACGGCGCGGCGGTACGGTTGCCGCCGCCCATCACCTACCTCGGTGCAGTGATCGTCGGAGCTCTCCTGCACGCGTTCGCGCTGCCCCTGCATCTGGATTTCGCACTCGGCGCCCGAATTGGCGCCGCCGTTGCGGCCGCCGGGCTGGGGATCGCGATGATGGCCGGTGCCCTGGGCCTATTCAGGCAGACCGGTCAGGACCCGAAGCCCTGGATGAGCACACCGGAGATCATCTCGACTGGCGTCTACAGGGTCACGCGCAACCCCATGTACGTGGGCATGTCCCTGCTCCAGATCGGCATCGGCATGGGACTGGCAAACGGCTGGATCCTCCTTCTGGTCCCGCCGGTCCTCGTCATCATCGACGCGACCGCCATCCGCCGCGAGGAGGCCTACCTCGAGCGCAAGTTTGGCGACACCTACATCGCGTACAAAGCAACGGTGCGCCGCTGGATCTAGTGTCTGGTCAGCGGCCGCATTGTTCAAGCTGACGCTGGAGCTGCTCGGCGCACTGGCAATATGTTTCTCTCTTATCAGTAACGCCTCCACCAGCTCCGCGATCCTGTGTGCGCGCCCCCCCCGACGGTGTGGTGACGTGGATCACGTGTGCGCCCCCCCCCCGACGGTGTGGTGATGTGGATCACGTGTGCGCGCCCCCACGACGGTGTGGTGACGTGGGTCACGGCACCCGAGGCGCAAGTCAGCGATTGGTTCCGTCGCGATCAGTGGTCACGAACGCAATGCGCGTTCTATCCGGGGGGCACGCCGCATGGGAAGCCGATTCGCCAGGCGGGCATCGCGCGCTCTCCGAGGAGCCTTCCTCGCGCTGCTGGCCCTCGGCCTGCCCGGGAGTGGGCACGCCTGGACCGACACGCTTCGCTGGATCGACTCGAATTCCGACCCGTCACCGGTAGACGGCTTCAGCGTCCACCTCGGCCCGGACTCCCGGAACTTCAGGCCCTACATGTGGGACCAAGACGTCGGCATGGCCGGTGCCCAAGTCGACGCTCCCGAAGGCGACGGTGTCCGGTGCGCCAGAGTAACAGTGCCGGACGACGTGCCGTTCTACTACGTCGCCATCAAATCGTACACACAGCTCGATCGCGGGTGGCGCCAGGAGAGCGGCTTCTCGAACGAACAGCTGCGGCTCCCGGGCGTCGGAGCATCAAGCTGCACCGCGACCGACGCCGAA
>JBDHCY010000515.1:0-2152 GCA_039591795.1 Gemmatimonadota bacterium
CTAGGGAGCGGGCGTTGAGGGTTTCGGAGGCTGCGCGGGTCGCCCTTGCGCGTACCCGCGCCCCTCCGCCTCGGCGAGCCAGCCCCGCTTGATCTCGCTCGCCGGGATGCTGCTAAGATAGGGCTTGATGTCGAGAATCGGAGTACCGTCGAGCATGTCGACCCCACGGACGAACAGGCGCGCACCTTCGCGGCGCAGCAGCTGAACGACGGTCAATCCGATCGGATTGGGACGCCGCGGCGCCCGCGTGGCAAACACGCCGTGGGCGCGGTCGTCGGTGGGCGGCATCGACAGCAGATCGTAGCCAACGGCCTGGTCGAAGACCCACAGCACATACAGATGCGAGAACCCCTCGATGTCCGCGAGGCCCTGCTCGAACTCGGGGAGTAACTCGAGCACCCCCTCCGCATGGTGCTCGGCACCCGGGCCTTTGGGGATCTGAGACTTCTCTTTGTAGGCGCTTCGGATGAACCCGATTGGCTGCATAGGAATCACGGGTCACCCCGGGAGATAGTCCACCTGACGGTCCGTACGGTTCGTCCGGGCGGCGCGAGTGCCCCCGCGGTCTCGCTGGAACCTAGCTCGCGCTTGGTCGGTGAACAAACAACGCCCCCCGCGACGGCGGGCGCACGGGAGCCTCCCGACGGTTTGCAGCCCCTCACTCCCAGTGCCATGTTTCTGGCTGTCCGTACTCCCGGAGCGTTACCCGCGTGGCTGAGATCGCAGAGAACCTCTCCAAAGCCCTGGCTGACCGCTACACGATCGAGCGCGAGCTCGGTCAGGGCGGCATGGCCACCGTGTATCTGGCGCACGACGTCAAGCACAACCGCAAGGTGGCGCTCAAGGTGCTGCGCCCCGAGCTCGCGGCCGTGATCGGCGCGGAGCGGTTTCTCAAGGAGATCGAGGTCACCGCCAACCTGCAGCATCCCCACATCCTGTCTCTCCACGATTCGGGCGACGCTGACGGCCACCTCTACTACGTCATGCCGTTCGTCGAGGGGGAGTCTCTCCGCGAGAAGCTCAAGCGCGAGAAGCAGCTCGGGATCGACGAGGGAGTGAAGCTCGCCATTGCGGTCGCCTCGGCGCTGGACTACGCGCATCGCCACGGCGTGATTCACCGCGACATCAAGCCCGAGAACGTGTTGTTGCAGGACGGTCAGGCCACCGTGGCGGATTTCGGGATCGCGCTCGCCGTGAGTCAGGCCGGCGGTACGCGCCTGACGGAAACCGGCCTGTCCATCGGGACGCCGCATTACATGAGTCCCGAACAGGCGATGGGCGACCGAGAGCTGGACGCGCGGAGCGACGTCTACTCCCTCGGCGCGATGCTGTACGAGATGCTCGCCGGCGACCCGCCTTACATGGGGTCGACCGCGCAGGCGATCGTCGCGAAGGTGATCACGGAGAAGGCACCGCTGATCACCACGGTGCGCGAGACCGTCCCGCCGAATGTCGCGGCGGCCATCGCGCAATCGCTGAACAAGCTGCCAGCCGACCGTTTCGCATCGGCGGCCGACTTCGCGAAGGCGCTCGAAAGCCCGGCCTTCCGTTCGTCGGCTGCGACGGAACTGGCCGGGACGAGGGAGGCGGCACCCGCCGTAACCGCCGCACCACTCCGCTGGCTCCCATGGGCCGCCGCCGTGCTGACGCTGGCGGTCGGCATTCTGGTGGGACGGGCAATGCAGTCGACACCCGACCTGCCCGTGTATCGATATACCCTCCGCACCGAAGGCTTCACGAATCAGGGAATGGACATCGCTCGCGACGGGTCGTTCATCGTCTACAGCTCGTCCGATACCCTGGGAGTGAGTCGGCTCTACATCCGCAACCTCAACGAGCTCGAGAGCCGTCCGCTTCCGGGCACCGAAGGCGCGCTCTCGCCGAGCCTGTCACCCGACGACCAGCAGGTCGCGTACGTCATGAACCGAATGTCCCAGACGTTCGGGATCTACCGCGTGTCCGTCGCCGGCACTCCTCCGATTCAGGTCAGCCCCATCGAGGCGTTCGGCGTGACCTGGGGGGGCGACGATTTCCTCTATTTCGCCGATCCGGTCGAGGGCGTTACGGCGCGGATGCCTGCCGCCGGTGGCGAGATCGAATTGCTGGCGGAGCCGGACACGGCGGCGTACAACGCGACGCACTTGTGGCATGA
>JBDHCY010000516.1:0-2150 GCA_039591795.1 Gemmatimonadota bacterium
TCGCGCAGCCACGATTCCTCTGCGAACGGCCCAAGAAGGAAGGACACGGTGGCCATTCCGGCCGCAGCGAGCGAAAGACCCGAGTTGCAGAGAACCGCATAGCCTACGACTACCGCGATGTAGGCGACATACTGAGGGTTGCGCGAGTAGGCATACGGCCCGTTCGTCACGAGCCCACCCTCGAGCCCGGAAGTGGCATGGAGGCTCAGTGTACGTACAGCACGTTGGGAAACGACGACACCACCAACGACGGCTACGCCGCCCAGGGCGAACCTCGACCAGTGCTGGAACCAGAAGCTGTTCGAGTCGAGAACGCCGAGGACCAGGAACGCAGCCATCCAGATCAGACTCAATGTGAGGGAATAGTAGTACTGCCACGAGGTGTCTCCCGGCGGCGGCCAGACTCGATGGCGTGGTCGCACGATCGACCAAGTGGTCGTCGCGATATTCAGCGTGAGGCTCCCACACACGATCCAGAATGCGAACTCCGCCATGGGTCCATCTCCGGAGTGCGGCCGAGCGGGCATGTGGCCGGTCAGCTGCGACGTCCTGCCAGGCCTCGCGCTCGCAACAAAATACCACCTCTCGAATGGAATGTGCTCTGCGACGTCGCCTTCAACGCCTTGTCTGGCGGCACGCGCACTACCGTTGGAGCATGACGGCCAGCGGACTTCCGTTCAACGCACCGGCGACGAGACGACCAATGAGCGGGCTTCTCGAGCGGCTCGGGGTCGATGAGAACGATCGGGTCTTTACCGCCGGACCAGGGAGCGCCAATGCCCCCGAAGATGCCAGGCCTCGATTGGAATGCGCGATTCCCCGTCAGCTGCAGCGCCTCGTCGGGCGGCGCCTCACTGCAGCCGGATTGCAGGGTACTCTACGGGTAGCGGTGGGGAAGCGGGTCATTCGGCCGAGGACCTGGGCACCCACCGGGGCGGCGGCGCCGGTCACCCGCCGGCCGTGACGCCACCGTCGATCGACAGGATCGCTCCGTGCACGAAGCGAGCCTCGTCCGATGCGAGGTACGCGATCGCGGCCGCGATCTCCTCCGACTTCGCCATGCCGCGCCGCCCCGTGTAGGGCTCGACGAGCTTCCAGTCCATCGACTTCGGGAACTTCATGTTCTCGTTCATCGGCGTGTCGACGCCGCCCGGAGCGACGGCGTTCACGCGCAGACCCGTCTTGATGTACTCCATGGCGAGCGCTCGCGTGAGCTGAACCACCGCTCCCTTGCTCGCGCAGTACGCCACGGTGTAGGCCTGTCCCATGAGGCCGGCGACCGATGCGACGTTCACGACGCACCCTCGCGTCTCGAGCAGGTGGGGGATGGCGGCCTGGCACGTGAAGGCCACCGCCTTGAGGTTCACGCCGAGCACGAGGTCCCAGTCCTCCTCGCGCATCTGCTCGAAGAGGAAGAAGCGGCTGATGCCCGCGATGTTGCCGAGCACGTCGAGCTTCCCGAAGGTCGTGACGGTGGCCTCGACGGCCGCTTGGCATTCCTCACGGCGCGCGAGGTCGAAGCGACGGCTCTCCATACGGCCGCCTTCTGCGGCCACCCGGCGTGCGGTCTCCTCGAGGCCGCTCGCGTCGATGTCCGTGCCGAAGACCGCGGCTCCCTCGCTCGCCAGTCGTAGTGCCGTCGAGCGGCCGATGCCCGACGCCGCTCCAGTGATGAGCGCCACCCGGTCCTGGAATCGCTCCATCGCGTGGCTCGCTCAGCGGGTCCGCTCGCTCACATCGACGGAAGCGGACGCAGCAGGATCTCGATGCGACGGTTCTGGGCGCGCCCCTCCCGGGTGTCGTTCGGGGCCACCGGGGCGAAGGGTCCACGGGAGACGGCGCGCAGGCGCTCCGGAGGCACTCCACCCTCCGAGAGGACGCGCACCACGCTCGCCGCCCGCGAGCCGGCCAGCTCCCAGTTCGAGGGGAAGCGCCGCTTCAGCGAAGCGCTGATTACCACGTTGTCGGTGTGGCCCTCCACCGTGACGAGCGCACTGTCGTCGCGGATCTGCTCCGCGACTCGCGAGATCACGGACCGGCCTCCCTCCTCGAGCTGCGACGAGCCGGACGGGAACAGGATCTCCTGGGCCATCTTGACCCGCACGCCCTCGCGCATCTGCTCGATCTGGATCTGCCCGGAGGAGACCTCC
>JBDHCY010000517.1:0-2139 GCA_039591795.1 Gemmatimonadota bacterium
TCACGTGACCCGGACGGACGCCCCAGCTCCCCCACAGCTCCGCCAGCGCGATCTCCACCGCGACGAGCACTGGCTGCAGGACGTCGAGTCGCGAGGTCCAGTCGATCGACCCACGCCCTTGGAGGGCATCCCGCAGCGACCAGTCGACGCAGTCCCGGTACGCCGCATCGAGGCGATCGATCGAGGCTGCGAAGCTCGGCTCGTCGTCGAGGAGTCCGCGCCCCATCCCGAGCCACTGCGCGCCCTGGCCCGGAAAGACCATGACGAGCTTCGAAGCGCCGGACGCAGGCGCAACTCCAGTCTGGATCGACGCCGTGGGATTCCCCGCGAGGTAGGCGTCGAGCTCTCGTCGCAACTCTTCAGCCGAGGCCGCTACGACGCCCAGCCGATGGGCGCGGTGCGTGCGCCTCCGGCTCAGCGTATAGGCGAGATGCTCGAGTCCAGGATCGTCTCCCCGCAGCAGCGCGTCGCGCTGTTGCTCCACCATCTCGTGAAGCGCATTCGCGTTGTGACCGCTGATCGGCAGCAGCACCGGGCGATGCCGGAACGCACCCGCCCGCTCCCGGCTTTCCGGCTCGGGCGGACTCTCGAGGACGACGTGCGCGTTCGTCCCGCTGATTCCGAACGAATTGACACCGACACGCGCGGGCCCTGGGTAGGGCCAGGACGTCGTCTCGGTCTGCACCCGAATCGGAACTTCGTCCCAGGGAATCGCCGGATTCGGGGTTTCGAAGTGAAGCTGCGCGGGGAGCTCCCGGTTCCGAATCGCCAGAGCCGCCTTGATGAGGCCGGCAACCCCCGACGCGGACTCCGTGTGGCCCAGATTTCCCTTCACCGACGCAACGAGCAGGGGCCGATCGGGCGACCGACCCGGCCCCATGACTTCGGCCAGAGCCGCGATCTCGACGGGGTCGCCGATCGTCGTGCCGGTGCCGTGGGCCTCGACGTAGTGGATCTCGGAGGGTGACATCCCCGCTTGCGCGTACGCGTCGCGCATCGCCTGGACCTGACCCTCGCGACTCGGCGCCATCATGTGGCCCCCGTCGCGCCCATCGGTGCTGATCCCGCTGCCACGGATCACGGCGTAGATCGGGTTGCCGTCGGTCAGCGCATCGGCGAGGGGCCGCAGCACGACGACACCTGCGCCTTCCGCTCGGACGAAGCCGTCTGCGGATGCATCGAAGGCCTTGCAGGCGCCGCTCATCGAGAGCATCCCACTGCGCGAAAGTGCGATGTTGCCTTCGGGTGAGAGAAAGAGATTCACCCCTCCGGCGAGCGCCATCTTCGACTCGCCACAGCGCAGGCTCTGGCACGCGAGATGAGTCGCGATCAGTGAAGACGAGCAGGCCGTGTCGAGCGTGAAGCTCGGCCCCTTCAGACCGAGCAGGAACGAGATGCGACCGGACAGGACCGCGTGAGACATGCCTGCGACCGCGAAGACGTCGTGCTCCCGAAACACTGCCTCCTCTCCGAGCACACCGGTTCGCTCGCGCGAGTAGTCCTCCGCCATGTATCCGAGAATCACCGCGACGCGCTCGCCAACGATGCTCTCGGGGACGATTCCAGCATCCTCGAGTGCGTCCCAGGAGACTTCCGCCATGAGGCGCTGCTGCGGATCCATGGTCACCGCGTCACGAGGCGCGATTCCGAACGCGGCGGGGTCGAAGAGCTCGGGGTGTTCGAGGAACCCGGCCTTCTTCGAGGAGATCTTGCCGGGGATCCGCAGCCTTGGATCGTAGAAGTGGTCGACGTCGTAACCGAGATCGATGCGGTGCTGCGGTGCCTCGCGCACCGCGTTGCGGCCCGACCGCACCCACTGCCAGAACTCCGCGGGTCCGCGCAGCTTCCCGTAGCGACAGCCGATGCCCACGATCGCGATCGGGTCGCTCGCGCCGGTTTCGGCGCGGCTGGGAGACTCGGTGGCGTGGAGAGGCGCCCCTCCCGGCTGGCTCACACGGGCCAAGACGCCTTCGCAACGCGATGCCACAGCAGCCGGGCGACCGGGGCGTCGCTCCCGACCGCGAGGGGCGCCGTCAGCAGGTCGAGGCGATCGCCGTCGATCTTGAACCAGCGCTCCTGGACGCTGCCGATCCAGACCTCGAGCGAGCTCACCTCGACGAAGTGAGAGATCTTGTCACC
>JBDHCY010000518.1:0-2136 GCA_039591795.1 Gemmatimonadota bacterium
CCAGCGCCTCGCTGGGCGCAGAGCAGGGCGGTTTCTTTTCCGATTCCACTTCCGGCTCCGGTGACCAGTGCAGTCTTTCCTTGGAGATTTGTGGTGTCCATGGTTCGGGATTTCCTCTTTGGGGGTATTCAGGAGTCTTCGGAGTATAGGGTTCGCTGAAAAGGCGCAACAAGTGATGGTTTCAGTGCACTCCAGGATGAATTAACCCTAATTCGAAATAGCAAAGCGAGGTGAACTTCGGAATTGAAAAGGGCGTCATCGGTGGTATGGATGAAAGAGCCAACAAACAACCCTGTCGGTTCTCTTTTTCGGGCCGCCCCGATATTGCTGGCTTTTTCCCTCCTCGATCTCGCCCAATCAACCCGTAGTGTCCCGAAAGTCACCGACGCTGATTTCCTTCATGATTCCAGCGGGTTGGGCAGGTTGAATCGCAAAGGCCGAATCACTACCGTCGCACCCGATGCTGCCGATGACGCTACAGTTCTTCATCGCCATGATCGCCTGCGCGATCAACGAGCGCCAGCAGAAGGCGCTGGAATACAAGACGGAAGAGGTGCTCGTCCTCAAAGACATCTTGAAGGCCGTCACTGGAAGAAGCCCCATCGACTTCACCGAAGACCAACGCAGACGCTTGGCTATTGCGGGCAAAGAGCTTACCGCCAAAGAGCGAGAAGAACTTTGTGAGCTCGTAAGACCAAGAACCATCCTCGAGTGGTTTCGCAGGATCTTCTCCGAGAAATACAACAGCTCGCAGTCACGGCGGAAGAGGGGCCGTCCTCCGAAGCCCAAAGAGATCCGCGATCTCGTCATCAGGATCGCAGACGACAATCTCTCCTGGGGTTACAGCAAGATTCGCGATGCAGTGAATGTTGGCCTGCAGATCGATATCTGCCGAACCACTGTCGCCAACATCCTCCATGAAGCAGGCATCGTCCCCGCTCCTGAACGCGAGAAGAGGCGGACCTGGAAGCAGTTCATGCGGTCGCACTGGCATTGTCTGTACGCGTGTGACTTCTTCAACGTGGAGATCCTGGGGATCTTCGGTGCCGTTCGCTACTCGGTGTTCTGCGTGATGGAGCTCAAGACTCGTACGGTCGAGATCGCTGGTATCCGAGTGAATCCGGATGGTGAGTGGATGAAGCAAGTCGCTCGCAATCTCACCGACCCAGTCGACGGATTCTTGCGCGACGCAAAGTATCTGATTCATGACGCCGACCCACTTTTCACGGGCGGGTTCAAGGCAATACTCAAGCCACCCGATTTTCCCCATGGTGAGGGCGTTACATGCGTCAAGATTCCTCCCAGGAGCCCGAACTGCAATCCCCACGCGGAGAGATTTGTCAGATCGATCAAATCCGAGTGTCTGTGTCACTTCGTCTTCTTCGGCGAGCGGCATCTTCGATACGTGATCAGCCAATACATGAGTCATTATCACGAGGAGCGGTTTCACCAGGGAATCGGCGGCCAGCTTATCCGACCGGCCTCTCTAGACGACAATGCCTTGACCGGCGACACAAGCCACAGTGTGGGCAGCGAGGTCAAATGTAGATCAAGGCTCGGAGGGCTCCTCAACTTCTATTACCGGGAGGCGGCATGAAACGGAGGGCCGCCAATTCTTGGACATTTCGCGGCCGAGGAGGATGCCCTTGCCGACCGACCGCCGCGCTGCGTCCGTCAGGGCGGGATGAGCCTGCACGCCGACGTCGCGGTACCCGCACGCGACCGCAAGCGGCTCGAGCGCCTGTGCCGCTATGTCGCCCGGCCCCCGATCTCGATCGAGCGGCTCGAGGCACTGCCCGACGGACGCGTGGCCTACCGGCTGAAGACGCGCTGGCGCGACGGCACGACCCACGTCCTGATGGAGCGCCACGAGCTGCTCGAGCGGCTCGCGCCGCTGATCCCGCCGCCGCGCGCGCACCAGGTGCGATACCACGGGCTGCTGGCGCCGTGCGCGAGCGGAAGAGATCGCGTGGTGCCGAGGCCCGTGGTCTGCTCTGAGGCTGGGGTGACGGAACCAGCTGCGAGCGGAGGCGGTCGACCCGGGCTGCTCGAAGAAGCGAATCGCAGGGACTGCTCCAACGAGCCTGCGCCGAGCAGCGCCGAATCGTTGCAACGCTCGGTGGACGGAGAGAGCTC
>JBDHCY010000519.1:0-2119 GCA_039591795.1 Gemmatimonadota bacterium
GGTCGCGGCGAGCTGTACGCTCTCGACGGTGACTTCGTCCGAATGGGCGTAGCCCTGCCGCTCGCCGGTCTGGGCCCGCACGCCGACGCCCTGCTCGACGTGGCGGTCGCCGCTCTTCACGATGCCCTCTTCGAGCACCACGGAGTCGCGCGTGGCGTACTCGAAGAAGAGGTCCGCGTAGTCCACGCGGCGTTCGAGGGCGGTGTCGAGAGCGGTGGCGAGCTCGGCGTCGTCGAGACCGAAGCGATCGCGGAAGAGCGCGAGTGCGTCGTCGTTGCGGTGCGCCGTCGACTCACTCATCGGGGGGGCTCCAGGTCGGTCGATGCGAGAGCCCCCAGACGATCCGGGAGCGGAGAGAGGGTAGCAAGGCTCCCCCCGTCGATCGCCCGCATGCCGCCGGCGCGCCGCTCAATCCGGGGTTCGCGCCGAAGTTATGAAGGTCGCGGGCAGGTCCCGGCCCGCAGAGGGCGCCTGGTGGACCTCGCGCTGGAGCGCCGCGAGACCCGCGGCCTCGAACCAGCCCTGGACTTCTTCCTCTCGGAAGCCGAGCCAGTGCACGCCGAGCTCCTGGCGCATCCACTCGTGCTGGTGCTGGACGAAGTCGACCACGATGACCGAGCCGCCGGCCTTGACCGCGCGCGCCATCTCGCGGATGGCCTCACCCGGTGAGGGGAGGTAGTGGAGCACCATGTGGGCCAGGGCGGCGTCGACCTCGCCGTCGGCGAGTGGCAGGGAGCTCACGTTGCCCTCGCGGAGCTCGATCCCCGATGCCCCCTCCCGAGCGAGGTTGGCCCGGGCGGCGTCGAGCATGCGCGAGGAGTTGTCGATGGCGATGACCCGGAGACCCAGGCGCGCGAGCTCGGACGCGAGGATGCCCGTGCCGGTGCCGATGTCCGCCACCAGGAGGTGCGGTGGTGCGAGGCGCGCGATGGCTCGGGCGCGAAGGGCGTCGTCGTTGAAGACCTTGCGCACGGCGTCCCACTCCGGACCGACGGAGTCGAAGAAGCTGCGGGTGCGGGCGGTGCGCGCCTGCATGACCCGGCCGAGGGCTGTGCTGTCGCGCTCGACGGTGGAGTCGCCGAGCAACGAGCGCTTGACGAGCTCCCAGGCCTCCCGCCACGGGCCGTCGTCGGGCGGCTCGAAGCGGTAGAAGACGTAGGTGCCGTCGCGGCGGTCGCGGAGCAGGCCGGCCTCCCGCAGAATGGCGAGATGTCGTGAGACCCGCGATTGCGCCATCCCGAGGACGTCCATCAGCTCCTGCACCGCCAGCTCCTCGTGTTCGAGGAGGGCGAGAATGCGCAGGCGCGTGG
Source organism: Gemmatimonadota bacterium (assembly GCA_039591795.1). Taxonomy (GTDB): domain Bacteria; phylum Gemmatimonadota; class Gemmatimonadetes; order Gemmatimonadales; family GWC2-71-9; genus JBDHCY01. The sequence continues at coordinate 1,311 of JBDHCY010000519.1, forward strand.
GGTCCGAAAAGGTCTTGAAGACTTTCTGGAGAGCCTCGGAGCTCATGCGGTCGGGTTTCCTAGCGAACGTTGGGCTGTGCCACGGTTCCGGTGATCCGGGCTTTTGCCTTGCCCTTCCGGTCGACGCGCACCCCCGCGCTGCGCATCGCCGCGCCGATGGTGGGCTTGGCTTCGATCTCGATCTCCAGGCGCAGCGGGGCCTCGGCGAAGGACGCCGCCTGGAGCACGTTGCCCGTCACGCCGGCACTCAGGAGGGGGCCTTCGAGATCGAGGCGCTGCACCGCCACATAGACTTCATCGCCGAAGAGCAGCTCCCCCGAGAGCGTCGCGAAGGGGATCTGCATCGGAAAATCCGCGAGGCCGATGGCGCCGTCGCGGGCCTCGAAGGTCACGCGCCCCACGGGTCCCTGCTCGTCGAGCAGCAGGTCCACCGACGCGTCGAGGACGCCGTCGAGGGTTCCCAGGTGCGCGAACTGGGACAACGGGAGCTTCCCGACGTCGACCTGCTCGAGGTCGCCGCTCCATCCGCCGGATCGGCCGAGAATCAGGGTGCCCACGGCGTTGCCCACTTCGCTCTCGATCTCGGCGTACACGGCCGGTGCGCCGCGGAGCCACGCCAGCGACCAGGCGGGGCGCAGCATGGCGCGCTCGAGGCGGAAGGTCTCGCCGTCGCTCAGGGTCGCGCGCACTCCGGAGGCCTCGATCCCGGGTCCGCCGAGGTGCAAGCTCGGCCCCAGGTCCTGGAAGTCGATTCGCACGGCACCGGTTCGCTGCGCCTCGGCCTTGATGCGATCTCCCAGCTTGTCGTA
>JBDHCY010000520.1:0-2115 GCA_039591795.1 Gemmatimonadota bacterium
GCTTGCGGCCCGACCCCGGCTCGCGTCCACCGTGAGTCCGTCCGGATACCTATCTCGAGTATATGGCCTTCAGGGCACGGCTGACCGTGCCGGGCACTACAGAGTCGTGCGTCTCGCCTTCGATGTAGATGCCCAGCACCTGCCACAGGGAGCGGCGGTGGACCTCGTGGATCAGCTGCCTGAGTCGGGCCATCAACCGGTGTCCGGCATCAGCGCCCGCAGGCGATCACGGGCCGTCTCGACCATTGGCTGATGGTCCGCGTCTGCATCGACCCACAGGTTCACGAACTCGGCGTAGTGAAAGGCCGCCCGGGCCGGATCTCCGAGCTCCTCGTAGATCTCCGCACGTCTCAGGTGGGAGGGCGCGAGGAACGGGAGGTCACCCACGGAATGTCCCTCGATCGATTCGTACCACCCGAGCGCCTCCTCATAGCTGCCTTGCTCCTGGAGAATCGTGCCGACCAGATATCGATCGTACGCCCGGGACAGAGGCACGAACTCCCGACGTAGCTGGTAGTCTACCTGGTGCTTCTGGTTTTGGATGAATTCGAGTGCCAGACGATGGTCCCCGCGGGCGTAGGCCGCTCGGGCGCGTACGCTGAGGGCCATGTCCGGGGCGGCCGATCCGAGCTCTGAGGCAAGCTGAGGGGGGAACTCCACATCATCGAGATCGTCGGCGTACGCGAGGGCGGATGACTGATCGCCGAGGCGAGCGCTCAGGAGGCCGAGGATGTACTCGGCCAGCTGCAGCGGTGGGCGGTTTCCGGCAATTCGGTCGCGCAGGGTGCGGACCTCGTCATCGGGGCGCTCGACGAACGCCGTCGCTACGCGCAGACCGAGCAGCAAGGATCCGGTGCCGTCCGCTTCAGCGACCGAATCGACTTGCTCGAGCTCTTCCACGGCCGCTTGCCACTGACCCCGGCTGAGTAGTATGGATGCCCGAGTCCTGAGGCCGGCGATCCTTAGATATCCCGGTTGCTGGGGATCGGCCAATCGGGCCGCAATGGCCAGCGCACCGTCGAGGTCGTGTGCGAAGACGGCGACAACGTCAGCCAGGAAAGGCGTGGAAGCCCGGACCGGTTCGCTCATGATTCGGCCGATGGTCGCCGAATCGCCCGCGGCGAAAGCGTGCAGGGCATGCGCCTCGTCGACTAGTTCCTGGTCGGGCCTCAGTTGCAGGAGGCGCTCGACGCGTTCACGGAGTACCGCGGTATCGCGATCGAGCGCATCCAGCCGGATGAGGTGGTACATCGCCGGGACCTGATCTGGCTCGAGCTCGAGCACTCGCTCGATAGGTTCACGCGCGTACCTGACGCTACGCCCGTTTGGGGGCCCGTAGTGAAAGATGACCTCGCTGAGCTGGGACCAGGCCTCGACTTCACCCGGATACATCAGAATGATCTCCCGGTACAATCGCTCCGCGGTCAAGCCGTCGGCCTGTCGCCACGTACGTAGCGCCTCGAGCAAACGGCGATCGCGTTCCGAGAGCCGTTCGTTGAACTGGACGGCCCGCTCGGCGGACCCCCTCATGCCTTCAAAGGTTCCGCTCCATTCGTGGGCGATGCTGAGGCGGTAGTAGGCAAGAGCGAAGGTCGTATCGATGGCGACGGCCCGTTCGAATGCGGCCACCGCGTCCTCCATCTCCCCGTCTCTGAACAGCGCTGTGCCCTCCAGGAATGCCTTGAGCGCCGGGAGTGAGTCCGTGGTGAGCGCAGCAAGCTGTGTGAGTCGAGCCGAGCCCTGCTCGTCGCCTCCGGCGAGGAGTTGCCGCGCCAAGTCATCCACCATGGCGAACACTTCGGCCTCGCTCTCGGCGATCGCCTCGGCCGTGATCTCCGCGTCTCCATCTCCAGCGTAGATCGACGCGCGCACGCTGATGCGGCCTCCTGCTTCAACCACGCTTCCCGTTAAGTAGCGCCCCGCACCGAACCGGCGCGCTACACGCCGAGCCGCTTCAGGATCGATCGGCTCATCGACGGCTACTTCGATCGCATTGAGGAGAGCCTGTGGATCGACCGTCTGCAGGTCCCCCGCACCGTCGAGCTTGGTGCTCAGCAGGTCGACGAGTCCCTCGTGCAGGTAGGCGTACTCCTCCCCGCCTCGAACGGAGAACGG
>JBDHCY010000521.1:0-2114 GCA_039591795.1 Gemmatimonadota bacterium
GCCCCGGTCCGCCAGCTCTCGCAGGCGCGCGCCCGTGGCGGTGATGAAGAAGCAGCGCCCGGCCAGCTCGGGCTGCGCGATGGCTCCCGGCAGCTCGACGCAATGCTCGGGGTCCGGCTCGTCGGAGGGCACGAGCTCGGTCACGTCCACCGAGAGGTTGCCCGCGTTCCGCTCCGCCCAGCCCCGCGCCCAGAGGAGCGTGCCGACCTCGGCCATCTCGCGAGCCACGGCCTCGAGCGCGTCGCTCAGTTGTTCCTGGATCATCGGTCCTCTCGAAGCCCGGCGGAATCCGAGGCTTGCCCCAGCACCGGCGTCTCTTCCAGCTGCACGCGCGCGCTCTCCAGCACCCGGCTCAGCATGTTGAAGTAGGCACAGCAGAGGATCAGCTCCATCGCCTGACGCTCGCCGTAGCGCCCGATGATGGCCGCGAGTGCCTCGTCGCCCAGCCGCACGTCGCGACTGATCTCGTCCGCCACTCGGCACAGGAGGTTCCCCTCCTCGTCGAGCCCGCTGACCGGCCCATCGATGCCGATCAGGTCGATCTCCTCCTGCGTGACCCCGATGCCCCTGGCGACGGCCACGTGCTGTACCCACTCGTAGTTGGCCTTCGTCACGTGGGCCACGCGCAGCACCGCGATCTCGCGCTTGCGTGCGTCGAACTCGCTCTTGACCAGAATCGAGAAGGCGAAGTCCAGGAAAGGCTGGAAGCTCTCCGGCGCCCGCCCCATGATGCGGAATACGTTGAGCGGCGGCAGCGTGTTCAAGACCTGGCGGATCTCCGGCCGAAGCTCCTCGTCGGAGGGGAGCGAGATGTACGGAGCCTCGCGGCTCGTGTTGATTTCCATTGGGCCTCCATTCATTGCGGGCAGATCGCAGATGCGAGAGCGTTTGAGCAGACTCGCGGACGGGCGGAGCCCGTGTCAGTCCTTCTGCTCGGGTCCGGACCAACACATCGTGGGAGTCAGCATCATCTCCTCGCCCCGCACGGCGGCCTGCACCCGCTCCGGATCTCGGAGCAGCTCGCGATTGGCGCGGAAGAAGGTGCGGATCTGCTCCCAGCAGTGGAACTCGATCGCGTGGCGGCCGAACGTGATGTCGCCCCCCGGACGGACGAGCAGCGTCAGGATGCCATTGGCGCCATAGCTCTCCGAATCGATCGAAGTGTTCCCGATTCCGATCAGCAGGTTCTCGTAGTGCCTGCGCAGGCTTCGGATCACCCGGGTCTTGTACCGGGTCTGCGCCAGGGCGTCGCCGATGGTGAGCGGGGTGATCACGGGCGCCCGCGGGTAGTCGTGGTCCTCGAGCCAGCGCCGGGTCTTCTCCAGGGTGAAGCGCGGGCGCGCCGTCAGGTACATGATCTCGTAGTCGCGCTCGATCTCGTGCAGGGTCTTGGGCGATCCCGCGATCGGCTCCGACTCCTGATCGATATCCTCGAAGAAGAGGGCCTGAAGGCTCGTCTCCGAAATCGTCGAATCGATGTCGCAGGCCACGATGACGCGGTCGCTCCGCCACTGGATCAGCTTGCCCTGACTGCGAAAGCTCTTGCCCTCGAGGGTCGCAGTCGCCTCGAACTGCTCCGGCTTCCCGCCGACATCGGCCACGACCACGACGAAGCCTCGCTCGTCGCTGCGCGCGGTCGCGACCTCCTGCCCGTCTACGATGAAGTGGACGTCGACGTCCGAGACTCCGCTGAGCATCCAGCCCCGCTCCTGCTCCACGAACGCGACGAAGCGCGTCCGCCCGTCCTCGAACATCATGACGTCATCGACGGCGAGCAGCGGCGTGGCACAGGCGACGAGCAGCATCGCCGCGAGGGGTGCGAGGGCGTGCCACGAACGGCCGACGATCCGGACTGCCTTCATGTCATCCTCCTGGGCCGCCGGACGCCGTGCGCCAGGGCCGTGAACGCGGACCCCCACTCTACCCCCACGAGGCCGCGCTGGGGAGCGGCGCCCCGCTGCTCGCGAATCCGGGCAGGGCGCACCTCCTTCGCGGTCCTTCCGCTGGCCGCCGGAAAGATGGGGGGATTCGGCAACGCCGGGCACCGACGGCGCTCCCGACGTGCCCTCGCTGCGAGGCGTGGTGAGAAACGCGGGCTAGTTCTCACCTCACCC
>JBDHCY010000522.1:0-2109 GCA_039591795.1 Gemmatimonadota bacterium
GCGGTTGCTCCGGTTGGCGAGACGACTTCGTCCCAGCGATCGGCGCTGTGCACACTGTCTTGCGCCCCTCCTCGCCTCCGGGTTCGGCCTCATGGACCAGCTCGTTCGAGACGAGCTCACCAAGCGGGATCTCGACCGCTCGCTTCACGCACTCGGTTTTCGAGACGGCGACGTCGTGACGGTCGACACCGGCGATCGCGCCGCGCACTTCGAGCTCAACCCTGCGCCCACCAGCGGAGGCCGACCGTGAGCCGCGATCTCGTGCTCGAGGGCTTCTTGGCTCGTCAGCGTGAAGCCGGCTCGGCGCTGGCACAGGAGAGCGATCTCCTCGACCTCGTGCCGTTGGACGGCCCTCCCACGCAGCGGTATCGAGCGAAGTTCTCCTGCCGGGGCCTGATTCGCTCGCCTGATGGCGAGATCCGCGAGGCGGACCACTTCGAGGTGGGGATCTGGTTCCCGGCGGATTACCTGCGGCGTGTGGAGCCGCTCGAGGTGCTCACCTGGCTGGGCCCCCGGCAAATCCATCACCCGAACATCAGCGATCGGGTGCCATTGATCTGCGTCGGCCGGTTCGGTCCAGGCACGGCACTCGTCGATCTCCTCTACATGTGCTTCGAGGTGATCACCTATCAGAAGGTGACGATGCGAGAGGACGACGCGCTCAACCACGACGCCTGCGTGTGGGCACGCCAGCACCAACACCTGTTCCCCGTCGACCGGCGACCCCTCAAGCGACGCGTTCGCGGGCACGCCTCCCGAGCAACCGGGGTGGAGGTCTCGTGACGACCGATCGCGAGCGCCGAGTCGCCGTGAGTGAAGCGCTGGCACGCTGCGGCCGCTCCACGGTTTCCCGCTCTGGTGTCTGTTGGGATTTCGAGCTGGCCAATGGGGCCCCCCTCAAGCTCTCCGCCAAGCTCGACGACGAGTGGCTCACGATTCGGTCTGCAGGCCATCCCCTGCCACCCAACGCCACACCGTGGGATCTCCTCCATCTCAACCGGACGCTGGGTGCCACGAGCAAGCTCGTCTCACCGCGTCCGACCCACGACGTGGATTTGCGGGCTGAGTTCGCGATCGGCGACCACGCAGACGTGCGGCCGTGTCTCGAGAAGGCGTGCACCGACCTCGTGGCGGCTCATGCGGCGCTCCAGGGGGGCGAGTTCCTCGCGGCAGGGACGGCTCACGCTCTCGACGGCGGACCTGCTCGCGCGGATGCCGATCCGGCCAACCGAGATTCCCTCGTCGATCTGGAGCAATGCCTCCGCGACGCCGGCCGCGCGAGTAAGCGCTCTTCGGACGACAGCCTCGTCGTGCGTCTGGAAACGACGGAGGGATTCCGTCAGGCGAGGGTTCACGCCGTCGGTGACGGAGTCCGGATCGTCGCGGACCTCGTCGTGAGCCGCGATCTCTCCAAGCCCAGCCAGGACGCGATGGGAGTGTTCTTGCTCTCCGCGTCCGCGCAGTTGCGGCTCGTGCGCGCAGCCGCAGAGCGCCGAGCGGGACAGGTGGCAGTGGTGTTCGAAGTAACGCTTCCCACGTGTTCCGGTCCTGAGGACGTAGGTCGCGCGCTCGATGGACTCACGGTTGCCTGGGAAGAGTTCGGTCGCGAGGCGGTGGCGCTGACCCATCCCTCGCTTGCTCGTACGTACCTCACCTATACCCACACTGGAGGTTGACCATGCAGTTCACAGACACTCCCGCAGTCGGCGTCCTCGAAGTGAGTGATGTCTCGGGGCAGAGGAAGCTCACGGCGAGCGACGTGCCGCCCGACACGACCGTCGGAGAGCTGATCGAGGGACTCCTCGCAGAGATGCGACTCAACCGCGAGGACAGCACCGGCCGGCCCGTTGCCTATCGCGCCCGGCTCGAGCGCGAAGGACGGCACCTGCACGCATCGGAATTGGTGGGTGACGCTCTCCACACTGGAGACGAGCTGGTGCTGCACCCGAACATCGACGCCGGCGGCCCCGGTGTTGGCCGCGCGGGGACACATGACGACCGGCGGCCCGCTCGGCGGCCACAGCATGGGGAGAACACGAGCGCGTGAGCTGGCCCACCGACCAGTATTCGCTGGCCATGTGCGTCTTGCGCGAGGACGGCTCCACCGCC
>JBDHCY010000523.1:0-3031 GCA_039591795.1 Gemmatimonadota bacterium
GGGGGGGGAGGAGGCCGCGCTCTTCGCCTCCGACCTCTTCCGCATGTACACGCGGTACGCCGAGCGCTACGGCTGGAAGGTCGAAGCCCTCTCCCTGTCGCAGACCGACGCCGGCGGCGTTCGGGAGGTCATCGCCAACATCAGCGGCAGAGACATCTACAGCCGCCTCAAGCACGAGCGTGGGGTGCACCGCGTGCAGCGGGTGCCCACGACCGAGTCCCAGGGCCGAATCCACACCTCGACCGTGACCGTGGCCGTGCTTCCCGAGGCGGAGGAGGTCGACATCCAGATCGACGCCGGCGATCTGCGCGTCGACGTCTTCCGGGCGTCGGGCCCCGGTGGCCAGAGCGTCAACACCACCGACTCGGCGGTGCGGCTCACCCATCTCCCGACGGGGCTCGTCGTGCAGTGCCAGGACGAGAAGTCGCAGCACAAGAACAAGGCCAAGGCGATGAAGGTGCTGCGCTCGCGTCTGCTCGAGCGGGAGATCCAGCGCGAGGCCGACGAGCGGGGTCGCCTGCGGCGCGACCAGGTGGGAACCGGCGGCCGCAGCGAGAAGATCCGCACCTACAATTTCCCGCAGTCGCGCGTCACGGATCACCGCGCGGGCGTCACCCTGCACAAGCTGGACGCGATCATCGAGGGGGATCTCGACGAGATCCTCGACGCCATTCACGTCTTCATGGCGTCCCGAGCCGAAGAGGCCGCGAGCGCGGGATGACGGCCGCGGCCCCCGGCTCGCAGAAGACCTGGACCATCCTCGAGCTGCTTCGCTGGACGACCGAGCACTTCGCATCGCGGGGGATCGAGTCCGCACGCCTGGACGCCGAGTGCCTCTTGGCCCACGTGCTGCACGTCGATCGGCTGCGGCTCTACGTCGACTTCGAAGCGCCCGTGGGCGAAAGCGACCGCGCGGTCTACCGCGAGCTCGTCCGCCGACGCGCGAACGAGCGCGTGCCGGTGGCCCATCTCGTCGGCGAGAAGGAGTTCTGGTCGCTTCTGCTCAAAGTCACGCGCGACGTGCTCGTCCCGCGCCCGGACACGGAGACCCTGGTGACCGCGGCCCTCGACCTGCTGCCCGATCCAGAGGCCCGTGCAACGGTGCTCGACGTGGGGACCGGAAGCGGCGCCGTCGCCCTGGCGATTGCGGTGGAGCGCCCGAGGGCGCACCTTGTAGCGACGGATATTTCGCAGGCGGCGCTCGAGATTGCGCGCGAAAATGCCGATGTCCACGGTGTCGCGAACCGAATCCGCTGGGCCTCGGGCAGCCTCTTCGAGCCGGTTGCCGGCGAGCGGTTTGACGTAATCGTATCGAATCCCCCCTATGTGGCTGAAAACCAACGTGGCGGGCTGCCTCCCGAGCTCGCTCACGAGCCCCCGGAGGCGTTGTTTAGCGGTTGGGACGGAACCGCGTTGCTGGCCGAGCTGACCGCTCGCGCGGGTGCGATGCTGGTGCCCGGTGGCGGCGTCGCGGTCGAGCTGGCGCCGGAGCAGGCGCCCCGGGTCTCGGATTGGTGCCGGGAGGCGGGATTGACGGAGGTGAAGACCTATCGCGATCTGAATCAGTGCCCGCGGGTAGTCTCGGCGCGCAGCGAGCTGGCGCAATGAGGCGAGCCCGGGGAGAGCGCCGCGGCCGGCGCGCTCTGGGCAACTGCCGCGAACGGTCGCGAGGTCGGAGGGTGGAATAGATGGATCGAATCGTCGTACGCGGGGGAGGGCGGCTCGCCGGAGAGGTCGCCGTATCGGGCTCCAAGAACTCGACACTGGCCCTGATGGCGGGAGCGCTGCTGGCCGACGGTGTCACCGTCCTCGAGAACGCTCCGCGCCTGCGGGACATCGACGCCATGCTCGAGCTCCTCCGTGCCCTAGGCGCCGACGCCCGGTGGGAGGGTGAAAGTTCCCACGCATTGCGGATCGACGCCCGGGACGTGAACAATCTCGAGGCTCCCTACGATCTCGTCCGGAAGATGCGCGCCTCCTTCCTGGTCCTCGGACCGCTGCTCGCCCGCTTCGGGAGCGCCCGGGTGTCCGAGCCCGGGGGGTGCGCGATCGGCGTTCGCCCCGTCGACCAGCACTTGAAGGGCCTCGAGGCGCTCGGCGGCCATGGCTACGTCGAGGCGACGAGCCCGGGGCTCGTCGGCGCGCGCCTGGCCTTCGACGTCACGACCGTGAACGGCACCCAGAACGTGCTGATGGCCGCGACGCTGGCTCGCGGCGAGACGGTGATCGAGAACGCGGCGCGCGAGCCGGAGGTGGTGGAGCTCGCCACCCTCCTCTGCAAGATGGGCGCGGAGATCCACGGTGCCGGCAGCGACCGCATCGTCGTGCGCGGCGTCGAATCCCTGCGCCCGGTCCGGCACGAAGTGTCGGGCGACCGCATCGAAGCGGGGACGCTCCTGGCCGCCGGCGTCATCACCCGCGGCGACGTTCGTGTGACTGGCATCGACCCCGCGCTGCTCGAGTCGACCTTCGAGAAGCTGCGCGAGATCGGCGCGGAGATCGACGTCGACCCCGACGGCGTGTGCGCGCGGGTGGACGGTTCTCTCACGGGGATTCGCGCCGTCACCGCGCCGTTCCCGGGGTTCCCCACGGACATGCAGGCGCAGCTGATGGCCGTGCTGGCCCTCGCGGAGGGATCGAGCGTGGTGGTCGAGAACGTGTTCGAGAACCGCTTCATGCACGTGCCGGAGCTACAGCGGCTCGGCGCCGACATCTCGCTCTCGGGTCGCTCGGCCCACGTGTGCGGCGTCCCGAGCCTGATGGGCGCCCCGGTGATGGCGACGGACCTGCGGGCTTCGGCGGGCCTCATCGTCGCCGGCCTGGCGGCGGATGGTGACACCGTCGTGAATCGCGTATACCACATCGATCGCGGGTACGAGCGCATCGAGGCGAAGCTTCGCGGGCTCGGGGCAGACATCCGCAGGGAGGAGGGTTGAGTATGGCGGCTCGAACGGCTTCCAAGGGCATCCTTCCCGTGTTGCATGCGGATGCTTCCGACTTCGAGGCGCGCTTCGAGAAGCTGGTGTGCCGA
>JBDHCY010000524.1:0-2099 GCA_039591795.1 Gemmatimonadota bacterium
GGCACGCGGCACGGGCTCGGCATTCAGAACAGGGAGGAGACCTCGCAGGAGAACCCCGGCACGACATCGCCGCCCTCGAGCCGATCGCCCTCCCTCAACATCGCACATGAGCCGTCGTGACCGTACACCCGGATGAGACGACGCGAGGCATCGACCACCCACACAGACCTGCTGCCCGCGTTCAACCAGTCGGCGACCTTGGCGAGGAGGTCGCCAGGCCGGTCGCCGGGCGATAGCACCTCGACGACCAGGTCGGGCGCGAGCTCGGCGTAAGTGATCTGGTCGGGATCCGGCAGACGCGCTTTCGATATGAATGCCACGTCCGGAGCCCGCACGGTATCGGGTCCGCGTCGGAGAACGAACCCCGTCTCGGCCGCGCACACGACGCCGAGTTCGTTCGTGTCGGCGTGTACGGTCAGCTTTGCCGCCACTCGAGCTGCGATGCGGCCGTGGCGATAGCCCGCCGGTTCCCGGACGACAGGCCGTCCGTCAATCAGCTCGACACGCTTGTCGGGGAATCGGCGCCGGAGTAGTTCTTCCGCCGTAAGGGGTGATGGGGCTGCCATGCGATCAAGGTACGCTCGGCGCTTTGCCATCGGCAATATCTAAGCGGGGACGTCAACGCCAAGTCAACTGGACGCGCGTCCTTGGTCCGAAACCGGGCATTCGTCGGCCTCTTGGTGTGGACGCCGCGCCACACAATCAGTCCCTCGCCGTGGACTCGCTCCCGCATTGGATCCTGGGCCTGAGGCGTGTCAAGCCATGTGGGACCTGGGGTTATCCGGGCCCTTCCATGGACAGACGTTGAGGGGCATGCTAGTTGCCCCCGCAGTTAGACATGTCCGACCGAGAGCTTCAGCTCGACTCCAACCGGTTTGCCGTCGGTACCGCGGAGCAGATCCGCTGGCTGAATGGCATCGTTGGGTCCATCATCGTGCTCAATCTGCTGGACGCGGTGTTCACGCTGGCGTGGATCCGCAATGGTCTGGCAGTGGAGGGCAACGCCCTCATGCGCGACCTGGCCCACGGTCAGGCGGTGTTGTTCGTCGTGGCGAAGATCGCGCTCGTCTCGCTCGGCTGTTTCGTTCTCTGGCGTCGACGTACGCACCCCCTCGCCGTCGTCGCCATCTTCGTGGCGTTTGCGGTCTACTATCTCGTGCTGCTCATCCACCTGCAGTTCTGGAGCTATCGCGGGCTGGCGTTCTGGATCTGGTAGGGTGGGTTCGGTGGCCGGTCAGCCGGACTTGATCCGGGCGGTCTCGATCCGGTCGCCAGGGTGATCGAACTGCGGGCGCGCCTATGGTGACCTGGGCTGCTCCGGGAGGGGCCGGAACCCGGCGATCCGGAAGTGCGCATCGGAGGTGATCGCCTCGGTGATCCGCCGCTCGCGCATGACGCTGAAGCTGGTGCAATCGGTGAACGAGAACGCCTGGTCCCGGTGTTTTCGGAACAGCGCCTTCGCGCGATCCCACCGCTCGGGGCCGATCCATTCCACGTCGAGTGCTACCGTCTCGTCCAGCAGCTCCAAGAGGCGCAGGGCCGCGTCGGGGCCCGAGCGCGCTTTGACCAGCGTACAAGACTCGCCGAGCACGTAGTCGGTGGTGACGAGCCGGGCTCCCTCTTTGATCAGGCGCCGCACCAGCCACGCGGTGAGGGTGTGGTTCGGGTCGCGGCGGTCGATCTCCCCGTTCGGGAGAGGCCCGCCAGGGCCGTCCACCGCGAAATCGTCCAAATGGAGGAGGGGGTCGTCCTCGGGCACTTCTGTTGCGTCGGCGCGCACCGGCTCGAGCCGGGCAACCGGTCGGCCACGGTAGGTGAGGAGCAACTGTTCGCCGCGGCGCAGGGCTTCGAGGGCGAGCCGGGCGTTCCGGCGGAACTCGAGCATCGAGATGGATCTCATGGAGTTCAAGTTAATCTTCAAGTTGACGTTAAGTCAATTTCCCAGGCAGCGAGGGAGATCCCAACGTTCCGTCACCGCTCTACTCGTCCAGGGCCGCGAGCAGCCGCTTCAGGTAGCCCGCCACTGGGATCGTGAAGTCGTTGTCCTTCCAATAGGCCACATGCGCAGCCGGAGTGAGCGAGAGCCCGGGCTTCCCGAC
>JBDHCY010000525.1:0-2096 GCA_039591795.1 Gemmatimonadota bacterium
CCCCATGCCGTCACCGTCGATCGTCGGTCGACCGGTGAGGGCGGAGAGGAGCAGCGGCTGGATCGACTGCGCTCCACCGACCTCGGCGGCGACGAAGGCGCCGATGGGGGCCTTCGCGCTGCGCTCGACCGCGCGAAAGCCGGAGAGCAGGGCGGCCAATCCCACGGGCTTCTCGATTCCGACCAGCGGCGCACCCATCGACACCGCCAGGATTGCGAGCGAGTCTGGCCGCATCTCGTCCAACTCGATGACCGACACCGGGCCAGACTTGGCGAGCACGTCGCGAGCGACGAGCTGCCCGTAGTAGGGGTTCCCGCCGCCGCCGCAGGCCAGCACGCTCGAGCCCAGCGCCAGGGCGGGCAGGTCGTCGACGCCGATTTCGAAGCTCATGGTGCCGTCTCCACTTCGCCGACCGCCTTGGCCCGTACACGCCGGGCGGCCGAAGCCAGGTAGGTGAGCGCGGCGTCCTCCAGCTCGACCGTGCGGATGGATCCCGCGCGGGCGCCGGCCTCGACCGCCCGGCGGTGCGCCTCGCGCTCGGCTCGCTCGAGCACCCGGCGTCGAGACAGTCTGCCGCCCGAGACGGTGAGGTCGACCTCGCCGCCGACCTGGGCGAGCGCTGCGCCGTAGGCATTGGCGATGGGGGCCTCGTCGGGCTGGATGACCTCGCGCCCGAGCGCATTGAAGAGATGCCCGACCAGCACCGCGCCACCGCCCACCAGCACGATGGGCAGACGCTGCCCTGCGCGCTCGAAGCCCTCGATCAGGCGCTCGAGGCGCTCTTGCAGCCGGGCCTCGACGCGCGCGATTACCTCTGCGCCGATGCCGCGCACGAGCGACGAATCGCCGATCTCGGCCCGGCCCGAGGCCACGGCTATATCGGTAAGCGTCAGAGTGGAGCCGCCGAAGACCAGCGCCTCCTCGCCCAGTCGGAAGCCAACGCTCTCCGGCCCGACGTTCCCCGTTGCGGCGTCGACGATACTTCCCCCGCCGATGCCCTCCGAGCGGAGGTCGGGCGTGCGGAAGTTCGTGCGGACCCCGGCGATCTCCAGCTCGAGCCCGGCGAGCTGCGGGTAGCCACCGCGCAGCAGGCCGACGTCGGTCGTGGTGCCACCCACGTCGAATACGATCGCGTTCTCGGCTCCAGAGAGCAGAGCCGCCCCGCGCAGGCTATTGGTCGGTCCCGACGAAACGCTGAAGATCGGCAGCTCCTCTGCGGCCTTGGCGCGCTTCGTCGTCCCGTCGTTCTGCGAGATGAAGAGGGCTCCGCGAGAGGCCTCGCGGTAGGCCGTAAAGGCACGCCTCGCCAGCGGTCGCAGCATGGCGTTGAGGAGTGTGGCGTTCTCGCGCTCGAGAATCCCAAAGCGGCCGATGCGATGGGAGAGCGAGATCCCGAGCTCGGGATGAGCGGCACGCAGCCACTCGGCCACGCGAAGCTCGTCCTGCGGATGCGATACCCCGAAGACGGCAGTGACCGCCACCTGGCTCACACCGGCGGCGACCACGGCCTCACCGATGCGTTCGATCTCGCTCCGATCGAGCGGCGTGATGGGGCGTCCGTCGTACTCACGCCCCCCGTGCGCGAAGAAGCTCTGGTTCTCCGTGGCCGCCCGCAGATCCGGCGGCCAGTCGATCATCGGCGGCAGGGACTCGCTCGCGGGAGCGCCGATGCGAATCGCAGCCGCCGACGCCAGCCCGCGCCGGGTGACGAGCGCGTTGGTGAAGGCCGTCGTACCGACGTGGACGCGATCGACCGATCCACGCCCCTGCACGCGCTCGAGTGCCGCGAGCAGACCGCTTCCGATGTCGGGAGTCGTCAGTACCTTGGTGCGGGCCGCGATCTGCCCACCGCACAGGCGTACTGCGTCGGTGTTGGTACCTCCCACGTCGATGCCAATGATGTCGCCCATGGGGTGGGAGCATGCCTGCTCGCGTGTCGGGAGTCTTGACGGAAACCTTCGGATTTCTTGAGGATTGCGCGCGGCTTCGCCTCGACCAACCTGGCCCCACGCCCTCCATCTTCCCGGCCTTCCTCGAGCTGGCTGCCGCCATGACGCTCGAAGAGCTCGCAGCCTGAACCGCCCCGCCGAGAGGAC
>JBDHCY010000526.1:0-2092 GCA_039591795.1 Gemmatimonadota bacterium
GCGCAACAGCCGTGGATGGGCGCGCCGCAGGTCAAGCCGCTCGAGGCCCTCACGCGCGGCAAAATGTTGGGCCCGGAAGAACTCGTCGGGACGGAGACGCCGGTTGAGCTCCGGGTACCGCTCGCTGGTCACGCGCCCGGCCGGGGAATACTGATCCATCAGATTGACGTAGGTACCTCGTCCGAGCGTCTCCCGGATCCATCTGAGAATCGCCTCGGTCTCGTCGAGCGCGCCGGGCATCACGAGATGACGGACGAGCACCCCGCGCCGTGCCAATCCCTCGTCATCGAACGCCAACTCACCCACCTGCCGGTGCATCTCGGCGATGCGCGCGCGCGCCACCTCCGGATAGTCACGCGCCTTGAGATAACGCTCCGCCCGTTCCGGACTCCAATACTTGAAGTCGGGCATGTAGATGTCGACCACTCCGTCGAGCAACTCGAGGCTCTCGGTGGAGTCGTACGCGCTCGTGTTGTAGACCAGAGGGAGGCGCAGGCCTCCGTCGCACGCCAGCACGAGCGCCTCGAGCAGTTGAGGCACGACGTGCTCGGGGGTCACCACGTTGATGTTGTGGCAGCCCTGACTCTGGAGAGCGAGCATCATCGCGGCGAGAGCGTCCGGCGGGCTCGGGTGCGCGTCGCGCTGCCGCAAGCCCTGGCTGATGTCGTAGTTCTGGCAAAAGACGCAACGCAGGTTGCACTGCCCGAAGAAGATCGTCCCCGATCCGTTCCAGCCGCGCAGGCAGTCCTCTTCGCCGAAGTGCGGGAAGTGGCTGGTCACAATCGCGTGCCGGCCGGTGCGGCAGAAAGCGTACGCATCGTCCAGGCGGTTCACGTCGCAGTCGCGCGGGCAGACCCGACAAGGCGCAAGCCCTGCTACCGCGCGGCTCGCGCGGCGGCCCAGCTCGCCGCTCCGATGGAGCCCCAGGTAGCTTGGCTCCCAACCCGGAGGCTTCGGCTCTGCCGACATGTCGTTCATGAGGTCCAATTGCATCTTATAGGGTCTCGACGGCTTCCGGCGAGCCTGCGTGAGCAACGCTTCACAGACCGTTCACCGGTCGTTCAGGGGCGGCTTGACATTCTCCACTCCGAGCCGAGGCTGAACCCGTTGCCGCGGCTACGCTGAGTCTCTACTGTTCCGTGCCTTCGAGCGTCCAAGGATCCGGGACCGCGATGACCAAGACCGCAGCCCTGTGTCTCCTCTTCGCATTCGCCGCGATTGGCCCTGCTGCCGGGCAGGACCAGAAGCTCGACATCATGCCGGTTGTCGGGCTGTACGCGCCGACCAACGACCTTGCCGTCCTGCTGCCGGCGCAGGGCGGCACCCAGCAAACGGTCACCTTCCGGCACAAAGCGGGACTCCTCCTCGGCGCCCGCCTGGTGGCCTGGTGGACGCGGACGATTGGGTGGGAGGGTTCCTTTGGCTACGCGCTGAGCGAGGGGCGCCGTGAGCTCGATGGGAGCAGCACCTGCGGGACCGAGCCGGCGTCCTGTAAGGCCAACGTCTGGATCGCGAGCTCCAAGCTCCTCGGGCGGTGGCGGCCGCAGGCGGACGGCACGTGGTTTCTGTTCGGAGGAGCGGGACTCTCGGTGGTGGGCCACACGGGAGACTTCTGGAGCGATTCCGACGCCGTCACCGATCTGGCCGGTGTGCTCAACGCGGGCGCGGTGTTCGATCTCGCTCGGCTGATCGACCTCCGCTTCGAGGTCGAGGACCACATCTACCAGTTCAAACCGCGGATCGAGGGCTCGTCTGGCATGCCCCTCACGCTCGGCGCCCGCTGGCAGCACGACCTCGTCGTCTCCGCCAGCGTCGCGTTCCGGATCCTGGGGACCGACCGATGAGACAGCACTCGATGGTCCCCAGCATCGGTTGGTTCCTTGGCGCGAGCCTCTTGCTGGCTGTCAGTCCGCAACAGGCGTCGGCGCAGCGGCAGTCCCGTTGGACCGATCCTCCGCCAGCGTCTTCGACCGTCTTTCACCGTCCTCGACCGTCCTCGACCGTCTTCGACCGTCTTCAACCGTCCCAAGCCACCGCCGACGAAGTTGACATTTTCGCGTCGACTGTAGCATCCGCCGCGCTCATCACGGCC
>JBDHCY010000527.1:0-2084 GCA_039591795.1 Gemmatimonadota bacterium
GTCGGGCTCCTACCTCGAGACCTACGACCTCGGCAACGGAACCAACCCCGAGGACTCGACCGTGGTGGCTCCGTACTACAGTGGCCACTTCGCCGATCGCTGGATACAAGATCAGCTCTCGATCACCGTGGGCGCGGCCACCGGCGTCGACATTCTCGACCGCGACAAAGCTGGCGTGCTGCCTGGCTACTGCGGGCGTACTGAAGACACCTTCGCCCAGGGCGGCGGCGCCTTCATCGCCAACAAGAGCGGCCCCGTGCGCGCCATTCGCTCGTACATGGGCGCCAACAGCGGCCCCTACACACAGCACGACCACTTCTTCTACGACCGCGTCGAGGAAGGCGTGCTCTTCCACCGCGTGCACGAGATCGGCTCGGGCTACAACACCACCGACTACAGCCCGTTGGGCAGCGGCATGACCTACGCCAACAACCTAAATCCGAGCGGCGTGATCATCGACGGCGTCCCGGACACCGTCGTCACGGGCACGATCACGTGGGAGCTCGCCACCGGCGCCCAGGGCTCTGTCGTGCGCTCTTTCACCACCGAGACCACGATCGCCGGCCTCGACGAAAACAGCTACTACGTGGACGACACCGACCCCAGCGACGACCCCTGCACCGGTGACGACGACGCGCTGTACGGAACGAGCGGTCCCTGGTGGATTGGCATCACGTGCACCGACCCGGTGAGGCCGGAGTGCGCTGGAACCGCCGACGATCTGCGGGGCTTCAAGCGTGTCTACTACGGGGCGCCGGGGCTCACGGTGGAAGACGCCATGGCGCTCGACCAGGAGGCGCGCACGGCGCTCGTGGTGACGGTGCAAGGGGTCGTGTCGACGCCTGTCCCCGCCGCTCCCATAGCACCGCTCGCGCTTCTACTGCTCGGCGTGGGCGTCGCCCGGCTCGCGACGCACCGCAGCCGCGGCTGACGAGGAGCGCCGCTCGTTCTTTCCCGGCAGTGACGAGCTGCCACTACGTGACGCTCGCGCGCAGGAGCCGGCTTGGACCCGATCGGCGCGCCACAACCCATCGCGTGGCCCGCCCTGGACCTCGCCGGGAACGCACGGATCGCAGTCGCGCACGCGTCTCGCGTCGGGTACGGGCAGGCGAATTCGCTTCAGCTCGACATGAGAACTCCGAGACGCAAGCTCGCGAGCCCTTAGGGAATACCCGATTGTCGACGGTCTGCGCGCGTTCCCGATGGGGCAACGCGTGTGTGTTTTGCCTCACGCTTTGCCTCAATGGCCACGATCCCGAGGCAGTAGCCCAACCGGGACAAAAAAGAGTACGCTACTGGCGCGGAGCGGATTTCAGCTCAGGTGTCATCCTCGTCGTCTGAGAGGAGAGCCGAGATGCTCGGAGTCATTCGAAGACGGGACATCATCGCTCACCCCTTGGTTACGGTCCATTGCTTCGGACTGGGGCTCTTCTTCCGGGCGCTGGTTGCGAGCCGGCGCAAGACCTTCCTGTCGTTGCTGGCGGGAACCGGCGTGTTGCAGCCGCCCGTGGTCGAGGTTCCCGCGCTCCTCGGGCGCTGTGTCGATCTAGAATCTCGCGCGCGACGGGTCTATGAATTCCTGGCGGAGCGGTTCAGCGATTGGGAGCCGGTGAGGCAGTTCTTCGAGGCCCTCGCCCGGCAGGAGCAGGAGCACTTCGAACTGCTCGAGCTGTGCCGGCAGCTGGCCGGTAGGGACGGTTGGCTGGAAGAACACTTCGCCCCCTGGCGAGCTGCGGTGCCGCGCCTGGAGCGGCAGATGGACGAGCTGGAAGACTCCCTCGAGGGCCGCGAGTCTCTTGCCGACGCGCTTCGTCTGGTGATTCAGATCGAGAGGTCGGAGATCAATCACGTCTTTCAGGGCGCGGTCTCCGCAACGGATTCAGAGTTCGTGAGAGCTCTCAAGGCATTCCGAATCGCTTCAGCGGAGCACATCGCCTACATCTGCGATCGAATCCCGAAGCTCGAGCCCGACCTGGCCGCTGAATGCAGGCATCTGCGGGCCAGTCACCTCCTGGGCGCGAAATGAACCGATCCGCTGATTACAGGACTCAAGCGGTTTTCATTGTTCCGGGAGATCTTTGGTT
>JBDHCY010000528.1:0-2075 GCA_039591795.1 Gemmatimonadota bacterium
TTTCCTCCTCAGAAAGCGGCCACAACGACTTGTACAGCCACTTCGGGTCGTTCGCGGCGAACACGATTCCGTGGGGGTCGACCAGCAACGTCGCGACACCGACGGACGTCTCCAGCTTCTCCTCGATGGGGATGATCGACGCCTTGATGACGACGATACCGACCGGAGCGAGCCCGGATTCGGAGAGGACCGGGTAGCTGTAGTAGACCCCTCGCTTGCCGGATTTCGTGCCGAGCGCCATGTAAGTGGCCGGAGTTGAGCGCATGGCACCCTGGAAGTACGGACGGAAGGAGAAGTTCTCTCCCACGAAACTGTCTGGAGCCATCCGGTTGCTGGACGCGACCGTCTTTCCCCGAGGATCCATGAGGTAACAGACGTCGGCCCCGAGACCCGTCTGGAATTGGTCCAAGAGCCGGTTGGCCGAATCCAGGGAAGCTGGATCGCCCACGACGAGAGCCCGTCGGAATTCCGGCAGACCCGCCATGACTCGCACCGGTTTGAGCTGTTCGGCCAGGTAGGACGAAAGCTGGCGCCGAATCCGGCTCGTCACGGTCTGGGCGCGCTTCTCAGCCTCGGCCAAAAACGCGTTACGCAGCGAGGTGTAGTGGACGTAACCGCCGATCAGGGCCGATAGAAACGTCAGTATCGCAAGGAGTAGGACAAAAACCCGGAGTCGCATCGTCGTCCCTTATAACAACCCAACCGGTGCGCTTCGGCGGGGACCAGAATCGGTCATCAGCGCATCGTCGGTCTCAAATTGTACTTCAACCGGGGGAGCCGACGGAAACTGATGAGCGGGCGGAGCAGTGTCAACGCGCAACCTCGCCGTCGAAGTCCCAACCTCTCGCCCCAGGCTGCGATCGAGGCTGGTTGCGAACTCTGGCATGCCGACAGCATTAGGTGGCGATTCGAGCGCACTCTAATCTTCGGACGAGGAGTTCTCTGCAGACCTTCGGCGAGTGAACCCCGGTGCGCGGGACCCACCCGCTGCACGGCGCACCGGAGCAGGGCCCGCGAAGTGACCCTTGACGGACCCGCGTTTTCTGATACTGTTCCCCGGTTTTCATTGTCGTGGGGAACGCGTCCGCGAGGATGCCGGATTCGGCGCCATCATGGGGAATCCGGGCCCAAGTGTGTCGTGGTCCGCCACGAAGTTTGACCAGCGGACACGTCGAGCTATCGGGTACGCTCGAACCCTGTGCCGTCGCGAGGACGAAAGGAGCAGGACGATGATGCGGATTCACGACCATCTCGAGTTTTGGGCGCGGTCGCGACCGGACCTCCTGTGCTGCCGTGACGATCGGCGCCAGTGGTCCTACCGGGAGGTGGATGAGCGGGCCAACCGGGTGGGGCATGCGCTGCGCGCTTTGGGCGTCGGGGGAGGCGAGCGGTTCTCAGTGCTGGCCAAGAACTGCCTCGAATGGCTGCCGATCTATTACGGCGCCGCCAAGGTGGGCGCGGTTCCGGTCCCGCTCAATTACCGGCTGGTGCCGCGGGAGTGGATCCACCTGCTCAACGACTCCGGTGCGAAGACCGTGATCGCCCAGGCCGAGTACGTCGCGGGGATCGACTCCATCCGGAGCGAGCTCTTCCGAGTCGAACGCTTCGTGGCCGTCGGCGGGAGCGCTGCGAACGGCTGGGAAGACTTCGACCAACTGGTCGACGCACAACCCACGTCGAAACCCGACGCGGTTACCTCGCCAGACCACGAGCTCTACCAAATGTATACCAGCGGTACGACCGGACTGCCGAAGGGAGCGGTGCTCACGCACGCGGCGATCAACGTCAACCTCCAGCAGATCACCAGCGCGATGGCGTTTTCTCCGGGTATGGGGGTTCTCACCGTCATGCCGCTGTTTCACGCCGGGGCCGCAGTTGCCTCGTTTGCTCAGGTCGCCGTCGGCGGGAGCGCTGCGAACGGCTGGGAAGACTTCGACCAACTGGTCGACGCATAACCCACGTCGAAACCCGACGCGGTTGTCTCGCCAGACCACGAGCTCTACCAAATGTATACCAGCGGTACGACCGGACTGCCGAAGGGAGCGGTGCTCACGCACGCGGCGATCAACGTCAAC
>JBDHCY010000529.1:0-2071 GCA_039591795.1 Gemmatimonadota bacterium
GATTTGCGCTCTACAAGGCCGGTGAGTTTCGCGCGGCGATCGAGGCATGGGAAACGGCCCTGCGAGTCAATCCGGATTTCGGAGTGGCTCGGAACAACATCGATGAGCTGCGAAAGGAGATGAAGGCGAATCGACTCGAATGAATTCGAGAAGTGAAGACGGTGAAGTAAGTCGGGACGGCTGGGCGGATCGGTTCGGCAGAGTGACGAGCAGTTGCGGTACCCTCACCGTGGATCGCGCCCGCAAGCAGAACCGCGGAGTCCGCCGTTCGTTTCGGGCGCCTGCGCGCCGGAGGTCGAATGAGCGAGTACCACGCCCCCTTGGAAGACATTCGCTTTGTATTGGAGCACGTCGCCGGCCTGTCCGAGCTGGCGGGTCTCCCCGGGTACGAGCACGCCGAGCCCGACGTGATCGCCGACCTGCTCGAGGAAGCGGGAAAGTTCATGAGCGAGGTGCTCTCGCCTCTGAACCGCGTCGGCGACCTCCAGGGCTCGCGCTTCGAAGCTGGGGAGGTCGTGACGCCGGACGGTTTTCGAGAGGCCTACGAGAAGTTCACCGAGGCGGGTTGGGGCTCGGTCGGTCTCGACGAGGAGTACGGCGGCGGCGGGCTTCCCTACGTGGTCGCGACCGCGATCGAGGAGATGATCCAGTCGGCCAACATGGCCTTCGGGATGTGTTCGGCCCTCCGCGAGGGCGCCATCGAGGCGTTGACCCACCACGGCTCGGATGAGCTGAAGCAGACCTTCTTGCCGAAGCTGGTGCAGGGGGAGTGGGGCGCCACGATGGACCTCACCGAGTCTCAGGCGGGCACCGATCTCGGAGCGCTGCGCTGCGTCGCCGAGCCGGCGGGCGACGGGACCTACCGCATCAAGGGAACCAAGATCTTCATCACCTACGGCGACCACGACATGGTGGAGAACATCATCCACCTGGTGCTGGCGCGAACGCCCGGCGCGCCCGCCGGAGTGCGCGGCATCTCGTGCTTCATCGTCCCCAAGTGGTTGGTCGGCCCGGACGGTGCGCTCGGCGCGCGCAACGATGTGCGGGTCGTCTCTCTCGAGCACAAGCTGGGCATCCACGCGAGTCCCACCTGCGTGCTCAACTTCGGCGACGAGGACGGAGCGGTCGGCTATCTGGTCGGTGAGGAGAATCGCGGCCTGCGGTACATGTTCACCATGATGAACCACGAGCGGATCTTCGTCGGGTGCCAGGGCCTGGCCGTCGCGGAGCGCGCGTACCAGCAGGCGGCGGAGTACGCGCGCGAGCGCCGGCAGGGGCGCGCGATCGAGTCCGCCGCCGCGCCGGGCGAGTCGTCGCCCATCGTCGAACACGCCGACGTGCGGCGGATGCTGCTCACGATGAAGTCCACCGTCGAAGCCATGCGGTGCCTTCTCTACGTCACCGCGCGGGCCGACGACATCGCCAATCGCCACCCCGACGCCCGCGAGCGGGCGGAGTCCGCGGCACGGCTCGCCCTGCTCACGCCCGTCGTCAAAACGTGGCTCAGCGAATCGGGCGTCGAGGTCACGTCCACCGCGATTCAGGTTTTTGGCGGGATGGGCTACGTGGAGGAGGCCGGGATCGCGCAGCTCTACCGCGATGTGCGCATCACCCCGATCTACGAGGGCACGAGCGGCGTGCAGGCACTCGACCTGGTGACCCGCAAGCTTCCCATGGAGGAGGGCACCGTGGTGCGCGGCTACCTCGACGAGATCCGGGCGCTCGACGGCGAGCTGGCCGGCGACGGGGAGGCGTTCGGCGGCATCCGCGGGAGCCTCGCGGCCGCCGTCGAGACCCTGAGCACCGCGACCGAGTGGCTCTTGAAGCACGGCGGGGACGACCCGCAAGCGGGCGCGGCGGCGGCAACGCCCTATCTCGAGATGTTCGGCGTGGTGACGGGCGGCTATATCCTCGCGCGCTCCGCGCTCGCGGCGCGGCGCCTGATCGAGGTTCGGGGGGACGACGTCTTCCTGGCGAACAAGCTCGTCACGGCGCGCTTCTACGCCGAGCAGATTCTGCCGCGGGCGGCGGCCCGACTCCCCGCCGTGACGGCGGGCGCGGAGCGGCTCTT
>JBDHCY010000530.1:0-3701 GCA_039591795.1 Gemmatimonadota bacterium
TGCTTGCAAGACCTCCACTGGGCCGACGACTCGTCGAGCGCGCTGATCCGGGAACTCTTGGCCCAGCGAGACCTGCCGGTCGTGTTCGTGGTCAACTACCGGCCGGACTTCGAGCTCGGAGTGGAAGGGGTCGAGAGCTTCGACCTGCCGGCCCTGTCCGCTCGGCAGACCGCCGAGCTCGTCGCATCGATGCTGGACGGTGAGGTCCCGCCGGGGCTCGCCCCGTTTGTCGAGGATCGGAGCGAGGGCAACCCCTTCTTCGCCGAGGAGATCGTCAACTCCCTGATCGAGACGGGCACGCTGGTGCGTGGAGCGCAGGGCTGGGAGCTCGCGCAGGCGCTCGAGGAGGCCGGCGTCCCGACGTCGGTCCAGGGCGTGCTCGCCGCGCGCATCGATCGGCTCGACGAGTCGCGTCGCCGCATTCTCCGCGAGGCCGCGGTCGTGGGTCGCGAGTTTCTGTACGACGTCGTACGGCGGATCAGTGCTGCTGCCGAGATGCTGGACCAGGGACTCGATGAGCTCCAGGCCGCCGACCTCATTCGCGAGACCGAGAAGCAGGAATACCTCGAGTACATCTTCAAGCACGCGCTCACCCAAGAGGTCGCCTACGAGGGCCTGCTCAAGAACGATCGGCAGACCCTGCACACGCAGGTCGCCGAGGCGATCGAGGAGCTGCTGCAACATCGGCTCAGCGAGTTTGCCGAGACCCTCGCCTATCACTACACGCGGGGCGGGGTTCCCGATAAGGCCGCCCACTACCGGATCGAGGCCGGCCGTAAGGCGTTTGACCGCTACGCCCTCGAGGAGGCCGATCGCAGCTACGGCGAGGCGTTCGAGCTCCTCGCCGACGCGCAGCGGACGCCGGCCCAAGATCGGCTCTTGGTGAAGGCCCTCATCGGCTGGGCGGACTGCCGCTACTACGACGTCAATACGATCGAGATCGGCGCGCTGCTCGACCGCCACCTGGCCACCGTCGAAGCCCTCGACGATCCCACGCTGCTGGCTCTCTACCGCGCCCGCATGGTCCCACCCCGCTGGCTCGCCCTGGACCTCCATGGCGCGTGCGAGACGGGGCGTGAGGCCGTTCGCCTCGGTCGGGAGCATCAGGTAGCGGAGGCGGAGGCCGTGGGCCTCACCGCGCTCGCGCTGAGCCTCCTCTCGATGGGCCGGATCGCCGAGGCCCAGCAGCGCGGTGAGGAGGCCGTCGCGGCCTCTGCGACGCTTCCCGAGACCCACGACGTCCACTACGACTCCCGGGCTTACCTGGCGTTCGTGCACCTGACCGCCGGCGACTTCGAGCGCGCCCGGGCGGTGCAGGCGGAGCTGCGCGACCGGGTCGAGCGCACGGGCCAAAAACGAGCGGCGCCGGTAGCGCACGCGGGAGCGGCTTACGAGGGCGTCCTGCTCCTCGACCCCGAGTCCGTGTGCGCTGCAGCGGACGCCGGCCTCGCCCTGGTCAAGGGGGCCCTTCCCAAGGGCTGGCTCCTGGGATTCAAGGGCATCGCACAGGCTGTCGCTCGACGTTACGCAGAGGCGCGTGCCACGTGGGACGCCTTCTTCGTCCATCACGACGGGCGTCCCGCCGAGTACTGCCTAAGCTGGGGCCGGTTCAACCAAGGCGCAATGTTGATGCTCGCAGGGCAGCTCGGGCGCGGCATGCGAGCGTGCGAGGCCGAGCTCGACCTCGCCCGGGCGGTCGATGCCCGGTGGGAGTTGCTGCTGTGCACCATCAGTCTCGGTGAGACCTACGTCCGCATGGCATGCCGCGAGATCCGTCCTGGTGTCGGAGTGATGCTGCGCAACCTGCTTGACGGGCATGATCGCGTTCTCCCTGGCCAGGCTCCATGCGAGCCAGGGCCGGGACGACGAGGCCCGCACCGAGCTCGAGACCTGCATCGAGTTCCTGCGCGGGGCCGACGTTCGCGAGCTCCCCCGCGAGGTGGCCGAGCTGGAGGATCGTGTGGGCGGCGTCGCCGGCGCGACATGACAGGTCGCGGGGAAGACCGCGTGACGACCCCGGTTTTGGCCTCACCATGGGCGCACCCTTACTCATTCCCTCCCCTTCAAGGGGAGGGCAAGGGTGGGGATAGAGTTTGAGGTTACTCTTCCTGCACCCGGCCCCAGCGGGGTCTGAGAAACTTCCTATCAACCCAACCCAAAGGAGGTAGGTGAGATGGAACGGAAGATCATCAATCCATGGGAATGGCAGGACCAGCTTGCGTTCGTACAGGCCAATGATATCAGCGGTCATCAGCGGGTTCTCATCTGTTCCGGGCAAGCGTCTATCGATGCCGAGGGAAAGCCGCAACATGTAGGAGATATGCGGGCCCAGGTTACGCTGACTGTGGACAACCTGGAGACGGTTTTGGAACAGGCCGGCTTGAACCTGTCGAATGTTATGAGGCTGAACTACTACACCACGGATGTGGACCGATTTCTCGAAGCATTCGATGTGGTGGCCGGTCGCCTGGCAGAAGCGGGTTGCAGGCCGGCGGCTACGCTATTGGGTGTGGCACGTCTGGCTTTTCCTGAATTACTTGTGGAGATCGAAGCCACAGCGGTGGTGTAGGACGGCGTAGTGGCGGCGGCCAGTGAGCTCGTGCCCATCGGCGCCACCAGGCTCTTCCAGCCTGAGATCACGGTCGAGCTCGAAGCGACGGCCCTCGCCTGACGGAACCAGGTGCACGGGCGACGGCAGGAGGAATCGTTACGGGAACCGCTGCGGCGGGCTGTGTCGTTGGCCGCGGAGGGAGAAAGCGTATGGGCCCGTTACGGATTGACGGCAGCGGACCTGCGCAGGAAAAGCCGTGCGCTCTCGATCGATCGTCGAGGCGTGTAAACTGGTGTGCTACGTGGCCGTTCGCAAACTGGGCTGCCAGACTTCGGAGATGGCCAAGCTTCTCCACATGACCCCGCCTGGAGTGAGCCTGGCCGCCCGCTGGAGGGCGAAGGTCGCAGACCAGAGCTCGTGGAACGGCTGCTCGGGGGCTAGTTTCTCAGTGAAGAGTCCCCTTGGTCTTTCCCATGGCCGGCGAGGCTTCTTCTGGAGCGATCGGTTCAAAAGCGTGATCGTCGAGGATGGGGATACGTTCGCGCCCGTCTGGTTCAATCTCTCGCCGCCGCCCGACGCGAACGTGGCACGTAAGGGTTCGCGTTTCCGAATGATGCACACCTTCCGGTGTTCGCTCACAAGGCGACGTTATCGTATAATTGGCTCGGCAGCCAACCCCGACCCTGGGAGCGATGTCATGGACGTTTCTGTCATCTTGGAACAAGTCAAAGACAACGGTTATCGAGCCACCGCGTTTGCTCCTGTAACCCTAGTTGTTGAAGCGGCCACCCGGGACGAAGCAGTGGACCGGATCCGCGCCATGCTTCACGAGAAACTGTCAGGCGCGGAACTGATTCAAGTTGATGTCCCCGTTGCCACAAGAGCGAATCCGTGGCTGGCCATGGCGGGTACCTGGCGAGACCACCCGGACCTCGACGGCGTCACGGAGGACATTGAAGAGTATCGCCGTGACGTAGACGCAGATCCGAATCGACCATGACCCTCTGCGTTCTGGATACGGACCATCTGACGTTGCTGCGCAAGGGCCACCCGAAAGTCGTCGCGCGAGTCGCGGCGACGCCAGTTTCGGAGATGGCCATCACGATCGTGAGCATTGAGGAGCAGCTGCGCGGATGGTTCACACAAGTCC
>JBDHCY010000531.1:0-2056 GCA_039591795.1 Gemmatimonadota bacterium
AGCGGCGCGATGCGGATCTGGTCGCGATGGCCGATTATCGTCGGAATGTCTCGCGTCCCGCGACCGATCATGAGGTCGCTGGTTCGGAGCGCTGTCGTGTCACGCGGCGCGATCTCGACGAGACCGCGTGCACGTCGCACGACGCGGCCCGGCTGGGCCATCGTCTCGATGCTGTAGCGGTACGTGCTCGGCGCGAGCGGCACCCGGAAGGTGAGCGGGAACCCGAACTCGCGCGCCGCCGTCGAGAGCCGGCGCTCCACCAAGGGTCGCATGCCGGCGTCGAAGACGAAGAACCCCACGCCGACGCTGTCGCGCCGGAGCGATTCGTCGGGATTCGACCACCATCCGTAGGCGTCGAACACGACGGTGTCACCCTGTTCGAACTGCGCGGTGAGCACGGGTAGGGAATCCCACGTATCGAAGGCCTCATCCGGGAGCCAGCGCTGGGGCACGCGCTCGACGTTGCGGTTGAACGCGTCTTCGGCCAGTTCGGAGAACCGCCACAGCCGTCGCGTCTGGATCCGATTCAAGATGATTGGCGGGCTGAGCGAGTCGTACGTCCAGTAGCTCGTCCGGAGGCTGGTCCCTTCGAGCGACTCCCCCGTCCGGAACGTCCAGCGTTTGCGGGGAGGGCCGTAGCGCACCCAGATGTCGCCGGCGTTGGTGTCGATACCGAGCGTGGCGCCCGGCACGGAGAACTTGGCGGTTGCGTAGAGGACGCGTGAGGCGTGCGCCAGGAGGCGCTCGTTCTCTTCCGTGAGGAAGAGCGGGTCGGACGCGTGCCAGAACGATCCGTCGCGCACGTCACGGTCGGCGTCGGCCCATTCCGTCCAGTTGCCGGCGTCGCTCGGGGTGAGCACGCGCTCGGGCTCGACCAGCAGCCGCCGCTCGGGGTCGGAGAGGAGGGCGAGCGCCGAATCGAGGTGTGCGCGGGCGACGTCGAATCGACGCCGCTCGTATGCGCCGGCCGATGCCCAGAGCCGCACCCACGAGTCCGCCCCGACGTCGAGCCCTTCGGCGATCACGGCGTCGAAGCGGTTCCAGTCGCGGAGGTCGTAGAAGGCGAGGAGGAGATCGCGTCTCGCATCGCGGTGCGTCGGATCGGCCGCGAGGGCTTCCTGGAGCTCTTCGATCATCGCTTCGCGGTCGCCCTGCCGCATGTCGCTCCAGTCTTGTGCGTATTCCATCTGCTCGTAGAACTCGGTGGCGCAGATCGCCGCCGCGTCGGCGATCGTATTCGCCGTGAGGGCTCCACCCTGCACACCGGGCTCGGCGTACTCAGATCTGAAGCTGGAGCAGCGGGCAATGGCCGGGGCCGTCTGGGGAAGGTTGTGCATGTCCTCCCAGTCTTCCCACCACGTCCGGTACATGAGCGCCATCTGATAGTGGATCTCGGCCGTGAAGCACGCTTGGAACGCCTCGCCCTTCCTCTCCGCCATTCCGACCGCTCGGTTTACGAGCCGGCGGGCATCGGTTCTCGCACCCTGCTTGCGGCGGAGGACGCCGAACACGGCTATGGGGCGCGGATCGCCGGGCATGAGGCGCGCGGCCTCGTTCAGGGCCTCCTCGGCCTCCACGCGCGTGCGCCAGTCGGCATCGGCCTCCGACGCGATGAACACGAGGAAGGTGCCATAGGTGAGCGAGCGCTGTCCGTCATCGGGGTCGGCGGCGACCGATGCCTTGAGCGAGTCGCGGACTACGGCAACGCGGGTGGTGTCGTCACCCCACTCGAGCGCGAGACGCTGACCCGGGTCGACACACACGCCGGGATCGGCGGCCACGCTGGCGAGAATGATCGAAGCGAGCACGGGATGCACGCGGTTGCCTCAGTCGAATGCTCCCGAACCGTAAACGGGGACGGCTGGTTCGTACAGACGGGGGCCGAATGGGTGCGCTGCGGGCCACGACGGACGCGGCGCGCACCAGTCGAGAAGTTGACGACGACGAATGCCGTGTATGGCGCTAGTTGACCGTGATGGTGTGAATGCCTGCCGTGTACCCTGGGGCGGTGGCAGTGATCGTCACGAATCCGGCCGCCTTGAAGTCGAGCCGCACC
>JBDHCY010000532.1:0-2043 GCA_039591795.1 Gemmatimonadota bacterium
CGTGGACGATCTCGAGGCGCTCGCCACGGTCGCGGCAGACGAAGCGCTGTGGTTCCATGTCGACGCGGCTTACGGTGGATTCTTCCTGCTCACCGAGCGCGGCCGCCGAGTGATGCAGGGCATCGAGCGCGCAGACTCGTTGGTGCTCGATCCGCACAAGGGACTGTTCCTCCCCTACGGGACCGGCGCCGTGCTCGTGCGCGACGGGACCACGTTGCGCCGGGCGTTCGGCGGCACGGCGAGCTACATGCCAACACTCCAGGACGAGCCCGACCTCGTGGACTTCTGCGAGATCTCTCCCGAGCTCTCACGCGAATGTCGGGGCCTGCGTCTGTGGCTTCCGATCAAGATGCACGGTGTGGGCACGTTCCGACGTGCGCTCGACGAGAAGCTCGATCTCACCGCTTGGGCGACGGCAGCGCTCCGCGAGATCGACAGCATCGAGATCGTCGCCGAGCCGCAGCTCTCGACGGTGGCCTTCCGGCTCATGCGGCCGGATCATGGTGAAGAGGAGCTCACGCGACTCAACCGGGAGCTGCTCGAGCGCATCAACGCACGCCAGCGGGTGCTCCTCACGAGCACCACGACCGGAGGACGGTTCTTGATCCGGATCTGTATCGTGTCGTTCCGCACGCATTTCGATCGTGTGCAGGAGTGCGTGCAGATCATTCGCGACGCCGTGGAGGAGCTGAGGGTTTGAGGTCAGGGGCGGTCGGCCGTGGCCCGACGGCGGCCAGGCGACTACCTTTGGGCGCGATGTCGCGGCTCCTCTCGACGATGGCGGTCGCAGCGCTCTGGCTGCATGCCCCAGCGCTCGGCCAATTCACCCCGGCGGGAACGGGCGGGGTCGAGGCGATCGACCTCGCACTCCGCCAGCTCGGTCATCACAAGCGCATTCTCCTCGTGGCCGCGCACCCCGACGACGAAGACAGTCAGCTCCTCACGATTCTCGCCCGTGGGCACGGAGCGCAGACAGCCTATCTCGCCCTGACGCGGGGCGAGGGAGGCCAAAACGGCATCGGGCCGGAGCTCGGCGTCGGTCTCGGGCTCGTGCGAGCGGGTGAGCTCCTCGCTGCCCGCGACGTGGACGGTGCCCGGCAGTTCTTCACCCGCGCATACGATTTCGGCTACTCGAAATCCGTCGAAGAGACCTTCCAGCTATGGTCTCGCGACTCCCTGCTCAAAGACGTCGTGCGTGTGATCCGACGGTTCCGTCCGCAGATCCTCGTCACCACGTTCGTCGGGTCGCCACGCGAGGGGCACGGTCAGCATCGTGTCGCCGGGTTGCTGGCCGTCGAGGCGTTCGCGGCCGCGGGCGACCCCGCGCGATTCCCCGAGCTGGCAGCCGACGAGGGCCTCTCACCGTACGCGCCGCTCAAGCTGTTCCGCTCGGCTCGGTTCGATACGACGGGTACGACAGTCCGCCTCGATGGAGGAACGCTCGACCCGGTCGTGGGAAAGTCCTATCGCCAAATCGCGATGGCGAGCCGAAGCATGCACCGCTCGCAGGATTTTGGCCGCCGTCAGCTGCTCGGCCCGAGCGTCGTGCGTTTGCAGCCGCTCGAGGATCGCACCGAGGCGGGGGACGGACTCCTGTTCACCGGGATCGACACGACGCTGGCCGGGCTCGCCCAGAATGAGACGCGTAGCGAGCTCGAGCGCGCAGGTCGCGACGCCGTCGCGGCCCGCGCCGCGCTCACGCCCGCGCACCCCGAGCGGATCGTGCCGCTCCTCTCCCAGCTCGTCGCGAGCCTCGGGACGGCAGCCGGTGAGGCGGCCGGCGATCCGGACGCCTCGCTCGTGATCGGCGAGCAGCTCTCCCTGGCACGCGAGGCGCTCCGCGCCGCCTCCGGGGTCGTCGTCGATGCGGTGGCAGACCGGGAGGGCCTCGTCCCTGGGCGAGGAATTGCAGTCGAGGTGTCGGTGTGGAATACCGGGGCCGGCACCGTCCGCGTGCATGGTGTCGAGGTGTCCGCGCGTGCCGGAAGCTGGCAGTTCTCCGCTGAGGCTGGACCGACAGACTTGGAGCGCGGGGAGATCGTC
>JBDHCY010000533.1:0-2041 GCA_039591795.1 Gemmatimonadota bacterium
TGACCGAGTCGACCGGTACGTAGCGATGCACGAAGCGCGTGCGGAAATGCGCCTCGGTGTCGATTGGCTTGAACGGCGTGAGCAAAAACCGGACATCGAACTGCAACGTGTCCCCGGCTGCCATCCGTCGTGGGCCGGAGTAGTTGCGGGCGGTGACTGCGTCGGCGCCCGTCTCAATCCGAATGCCGCCGCGCCCGTCGTTGAACCACGACGCCGGCATGCGGAGCGGCTGGTTCTGATAGAAGTTGGTGTTGAGCGGGCGCACGTAGTCGTCGTCGCGCAACACGTACTGCAGCCCCGCATGGACACCGCCGAGCCAGACGCCTTCCTGATGGTTCTCGATCTCCCACGTCCAATCCACCCGCTGCGGCCGCTTCCCCCCCCGGAAACCCAACCCCAACATGTACTCGGCAGCTTCGGCCTGCAGCACGATCGGCAGGGCGATGTCGTCGACTCGCAGATCGCGCAGCGCCTGCACGGTGATGCGATAGTCGAGCATACCGTCGTATTCCAGCGCGCCCTCCACGCGCATCGCCACCCGTGCCGACCGGCTCTCGACGGACCAGGCGACCCGACCACGCGCTTCCTGCCGCACCGTGAGTGCAGACGGTTCCAACTGCTCGGGCCGCCCGCCCACGATGATGTCGAGGTCGATCGGTCGAGCGAGCACCTGTTGTGGTGTCTCGACGAAGTGGGTGAGCTCGGGACTGACGTAGCTGAGCAACTGGTCCGGTAGCCCAGAGGCACCCAGTTCGACCGTGCGGCCGAGGATGGAGAGGGAGTGCCCTTCGATGCCCACCGGCTCGAACGGTTCGATGATGAAGTCGGAATCAGTGCCGGCAGTCGAGTTCAGCCAGGCAAGCCGAGTCATGGACTCGGGCGAGTCGAATCCGTGGTTGGTGGCGCGACCGGGCTGCACCTCGATGGAGACATGCACCGTCTTGCTGCCGTGGCCGGTGGTGGACACCGTCAGATCGCCTGCGTACGTCCCGGAGGCCTGGTCCTCCGGTATTGCGAGGCCGATCCAGAGCGGTTGCACCGTACCGGTCGGTACGGAGACGTCGGTTTCGAACCGCTCGCCCTTCTCATTGATACCGCCGCAGTTGAAGCAGGTGAGCGTCTCGCTGAATCGTGCTGGAAACCCGTCGAAGGTGACGCGCACACCGTCGACCGGGTCGGCGCCGGCGATCAGCGCGAGCTGGAACGTGAAGTACTCGCCCCTGAGCGCTCTGCTGCTGAATTCGTTCGTCTGTGCCCGGTCCGTCCAGTGGCGCGGCAAGAACTCACGCATGCGTACGGGATAGTCGCGGTGCTCGGCCACCACGGCCCAGCCGTCCTTTGCGGTGGACATGAAGGCGGCGGTCTCGGAATCGCTCGCGATCACCTCCATCGGGAAGAAACTGTGAAAGGCGTTCACGGACTGGATGTGCGTCGTGCGAGCGCGCGCCAGCGCCGACCGATCCGCGGCACGTACCTGTCGCTCCCATGCCGCGTCTGCGGTCGACACGAACGAGGGGTAGGTGATGCGCGGGTAGTACCCGCCGGTGGATTCCCACGGCAGGTAGTAGACGTGGTATGCCTCGGATCCCGGATTCGGTCGGAACGCGATCTCGCCCGACATGTTGTCTATGCGCAGCGGGATCACGTTGGTCACGGGCTCGTTGGACCCGGCATCGACCACCACGATCGACTTGGCGGCAGGCTCCCGATCGCGTCGCCGCCAGGGAATGGTGACGAGCACCGCGTCACCGCCTGCGCTGTCGAGCACGACCACGGCGCGATGATTCCCCCACGAACGGCCCTCCGCGCCCGCCGCGAGATGCGGCTCCCAATCCCCTGCCTCGAACACCACGCCGTCGATGACGTTGGAGATCTCCGGTGCACCGTACAGCTCGTCGGAACCGCCGGATCCGGCGCACGAGGTCAGCAGCAACGCTGCTGCCGACGCATGGACCAAGGGCGCCACGCGATTGAGCGTCATGGTGATAACGACAGGGCACGAAGGAGTAGGCGACCGTCGAGATCTTCGAAGAGACTGGCA
>JBDHCY010000534.1:0-2030 GCA_039591795.1 Gemmatimonadota bacterium
GTCTCGTTCCACGTCTACGTGGACATGTCGCCCGAGGAGCGCGAGGGCGTCTCGCCCTTCATCTACGCGCTCGGCGGAGATCGGCGGCTCAGGCGCCTCGCGGTCTCGGACGAGATCGTCAGCCTGGCCGAGGAACGCCTGCTCTTCTGGACCCAGCTTCGGCAGATCGCCGGCGTCCAGGTCACCGAAGGCGTGCGTGGCACCCTCGAGGCCGAGCTGGAAGACGAGTTCGACGCAAAGGTCGCGGCCCTGCGCAGCGAGTACGAAGCCAAGCTGGCGCAGCTCAAGGCCGCCTACCCGCCGCTCATCGCGCGGCGGCTGGCGGAGGGGCTCATCCGCGCCAACGGGCAGCAGACCATCGCCGACCTGCTCTCGCAGGTGCAGTCCATGACCGGCCTGAAGCCCGTGCGCGTGGACTCCGGCGCCACCGACGTGGCCTTCGAGCCGGGCGCGGCTCCGGCGGCGACGGCCGTCGCCGACGCACCCGCCGCGGCGCCGGTCGAAGCCGCGGCGGAGCAAGAGGAGGGCCTCGCCCTCGAGCCCTACATCGAGTCGTTGCGCTGCACGGCGTGCAACGAGTGCACGAATCTCAACCGCAAGATGTTTGCCTACAACGAAAAGAAGCAGGCCTACATCAAGGACCCCAAGGCGGGCACCTTCAAGGACCTGGTGATGGCCGCGGAGCGCTGCTCCGTGCGCATCATCCATCCGGGCACGCCGCTCAACCCCAAGGAAAAAGACCTCGAGAAGTGGATCAAGCGGGCGGAGCCCTTCAGCTGATGGTTCCATGCACGCGGCCCTGACCTTTCGTCACGGCGTCCACCCGCCCGAATCGAAGGAACTGACCGCTTCGATCCGGGTGCGGCGGATGCCGTTCCCCGACGAGATCGTGCTGCCCCTGCGCCAGCACGCGGGCAAGCCGGCCGTCGCGATCGTCGAGCCGGGCGACCGCGTCGAGCGCGGCGACAAGGTGGCGGAAGCGGATGGCTTCGTCTCGGTGCCGATCCACGCCTCGGCCACGGGCACCGTCGTCGACGTCGGCCTCTGGCCGCACCCGGACGGGAGCTGGGACCAGGCGGTGCGCATCGCCGTGGAGCCCCACTCCGCGCAGGCGCCGCGCACGCGGCTGGTGCCCGACTGGAAGGGCCTCGCGCCCGAGGAACTCGTCGCGGCGGTGCGCGAGGCCGGCGTGGTGGGACTCGGCGGCGCCGCGTTCCCCACGCACGTCAAGCTCAGCCCGCCCAAGGAAGAGAAGATCGACACCCTGATCATCAACGGGTGCGAGTGCGAGCCCTACCTGACGACGGACCACCGCACGATGGCGGACTACCCCGAGCGGGTGCAACTCGGGATCCGCATCATGATGCGTTGCCTGGGCGTCCAGCGCTGCATCATCGGGATCGAGAAGAACAAGCCCGACGCCATCGAGGCGATCGAGAGGACGCTCCCCGGCGATCTGGACATCACCGTGCTGCCGCTCACGGTGAAGTACCCCCAGGGCGCCGAGAAGATGCTCATCAAGGCGGTGGTGGACCGCGAGGTGCCGTCGGGCAAGCTGCCCATGCACGTGGGCGTGATCGTCCAGAACGTGGCCTCGGTGGCGACGATCGCGGAAGTGTTCGAGACCGGCCTGCCCCTCATCGAGCGGATCGTCACCGTGACCGGACGCGGCGTGCGCAAACCCGGCAACCTGATCGTGCCGGTGGGCACCAAGCTCAAGGACCTGTTCGCAGCGTGCGGCGGCCTCACGGACGACGCGCGCGAGATCGTCAACGGCGGACCGATGATGGGCGCCGCCCAGGCCAACCTGGACGCGCCCGTTCTCAAGGGCACGACCGGGATCGTGGTCCTGACGGACGGCGAGGTCAAGCGCAAGGAGAGCTATCCCTGCATCCGCTGCGGCCACTGCCTCGACGCCTGTCCCGTCTACCTGAACCCGCAGCATCTCGGCGCCCTCGCCAAGGTGGAGCGCCACGAGGAGATGCAGGCCAACCACCTGATGGACTGCATGCTCTGCGGCTGCTGCTCCT
>JBDHCY010000535.1:0-2030 GCA_039591795.1 Gemmatimonadota bacterium
CGCAGGCAGAGCGCACTACCTGTCGCTCTGTGGGTGGGAGCGGAGCTGAGAGTCCGTGAAAGAATGGCGCGGGAACCCAGGAACCCAGGAACGTTTTGGTTTCTTTCTTCGCCCTGAGCACCCGGTGCACTCAGGCTGGGGCGCTTGCTAACGCAGCTCGCAGGGCGATGGCACGCATGAGGTTGTGTGCCAGCGCAAACCAGAGCAAGACTGCCTTGACCTTCCGCTGTCCGCGCACCAGAAATCGCTGCAACCCGCGATTGCGAGCTATCGCGTTGACGCACTCTACCGTTGATGCACGCTCCTTGTAGATCGCCTTCGCGTACGCGGTGCCCATCCGCACACGCCAAGAGGCGACAGCCTCACCGTCCCGTGCAAGAGGCACGTGGGGAGCGCGCTCCTTGTCCTTGGGCTTGGGCACCGGTGCATACACCGTGCATGCTGTTTCTCTCCTCGACACGGCCTCGATCGCCTCGTGGCTCGCGAAACCTCCATCCACGAGCATCTCGTCTGGGATGTGCCCGTAGCGCTCGTCGAGCTGTTCCACCATCGGTGGCATCTTGTCGTGGTCGCTTCCCGAGTTGCTGACATCAACGCCGACTATCACTTGCGTCTTCGTGTCTACCGCAAATTGACCATTGTACGCCGGTCGAAATCCACCATCGGCCATCTTCATCACGCGAGCCTCTGCGTCCGTCGTCGACACCCGAGCCTTCGTCTTGTCCTTCGCCTTCTTCTTCGCTTCTACCTCTGGAACATGAGCCAGAGCCTTGCAAACACGCTTCTGACGCTCTCGCGCCGCGCGTTCTCGTGCCGCTCTCTGCCGCCGCGACGTCGCACCTGGATCCTCGTCCAGCTCTTGGCGCAGCGCCTTCACCTGCTCGGTGGCCTCCTCGAGGCATTGCTCCAGGGTCTTCTTTCGCCGGAACGAAGCGGCGCCAGCGCTTGCTCGAACCCGAACACCATCCTGAGCCACGCGCCGCATGTCTACCGCTTCCTCGGCCATCAACGACGCCACGCTCTGCGTCAACAGATCGTCGAGCAACTCCTCATGAGCAACCCGAAAGTCGGCCAGCGAATGGTGGTTCACGGATACTCCGCCGCAGATCCAACGATAGACGTCGTGTCGCTCACACAGCCGCGCCAATGCACGAGCACTGCCGACGCCGTCGAGCGTCGCATACAGCCACAACGCCATGTGGATGGCGGGGTCGACAGGCGTTCGTCCGACATGGCCCTCGACTGCTCGGATATTCGCGTACAGTGGTGACAGGTCCAGACCCTCTACGAATTCCCACACCGCACGCACAGGGTCATCTGCAGCGATCAGGCTTTCGAGGTCCGACGGGCGCAACTCGAGTTGCTGCCGATTCGGTCGCTGTAGCCGTGGGATTCCTTGCGGGGCACAAGTCTGCTCATGGTGGTCTTCAAGAAAACGGAAGAGGGTATCGGTCATGGTGACCATACACTCGCAGCCGGTCGTCTGGATCACGTCAAAGACATTCAATCAATGTCTGCTCCGCTGATTGTCGGACCCGTACGATATGGAAAGTAGGCGAACGAAATCGACGAGAGGAGAATCGTGGCGTTGGAGCACCAAGATCTGACGGGCAAGATCATCGGAGCAGCGATCGAAGTCCACAAAGAGCTCGGGCCAGGCTTCCTGGAGGTCCTCTACGAAAACGCCCTTTGCATTGAGCTGCGCCGCCACCGTATCCCGTTCGAGAGGCAGGTGTCGGTCCCGGTCCTGTATCAGGGCGTGGAGATCGGTCTGCACCGCCTGGACTTACTCGTTGCCAGCGAGATCGTAGTCGAGCTCAAAGCAGTCAGAAGCCTCGATGAGATCCACTTCGTGACCCTCCGTTCCTATCTCCACGCCGTTGGCAAGGGTCACGCGCTGCTGCTCAATTTCGCCAAGTCGACTCTAGAGGTGAAGCGAGTGAGTGTCGACCGCTTCCAGCTCAAGGCGGTTTGAAAACAAAAATTCCTGGGTTCCTGGGTTCCCGCGCCATTTTTTCACGGGCTCTGAG
>JBDHCY010000536.1:0-2028 GCA_039591795.1 Gemmatimonadota bacterium
GTGACGAGCGGCTGCTGGTGCCGGAGGCGAAGTCACCCCGCTCGACGAGGGCCACACTGAGTCCGCGCATCGCGGCGTCCCGCGCGACCCAGGCGCCGGTGATGCCACCACCGACAACCGCCAGGTCGAACGTCTCGCTGCGAAGGCGCTCCAGCATATCGCTGCGCAGCAGAGGACGCACCGGCAGGGAGACGGGCTCAGCCATCGTCAGCAGCCGGAGGGGATCGGCGCGCTTCCGCCGGGGGCGGCACGAGCTTGCCGGGGTTGAGGATGTCATCTGGATCGAGCGCAGTCTTGATCGCGGAGAGCCAGCGCGCACCCTGCTCGCCCAGGTAGCCGGGCATCCAGCGGCGGTGGTCCGCTCCGATGCCGTGGTGGTGGCTCAGCGCGCCGCCGTTACGGACGATCGCATCCGTGGCCGCGGCCTTTGCTCGCTCCCACTGCTCCACCTCCGCGCCCTTCTCTTGCGGCGCCAGGAACGTGTAGTAGATCGAGCCACCATCGCGATAGGAGTGCGAGAGGTGGGCCATGACGACGCTGCGCTCACCCAGCGCGCCGTAGAGAGCGTCGCGCACGGCGGCGTGAAGGGCGAGATAGCGGTCCCAGGGCACGGCGGTCTCCAGCGTTTCGGCCATCACCCCATGATCCATGAGCGTGTCCCGGAGGAGCGGTGCATCGTACCGTCCGCGCTTCCAGGCCCTGCCTGCGCCCTTGCCGATCGAAAATGCGCCGTGGCGGCCGAGAATCCGCTTCGCCGCCGCCCGCTCGTGCCGGACGTCGGCCTCGTTTCCTTCGAAGCCGAGGATCATCACCGACCCCGACTCCAGGCTGAGGCCGCGCCGCCCCAGGTACCAGCGGCCGACACCCTCGACGACGCCGGCAACCCCCTGCGGCGGTGCCCGCAGCGCCAGCGTCGATTCCGTCTCCGCTTCGTCGGAGAGCCGGAGGACTGAGGGAGAGATGTCCGACTGCATGATCTCGCGCGCGGCCTCGACACCCTCCGCAAACGACGGCAGGAGATAGCCCCTGTAATCCTCGTACTCAGGCAATCGCGCCAGCCGCAGCGTGGCCTGCGTGATGACGCCCAGTGTGCCCTCTGATCCGGTGATCACCTGCACGAGGTCAGGCCCGGCGGCCGCGGCAGGCACGTTCGGCGTGGTGAGCAGGCCGTCCGGGTGAGCGAGGTGCATCGACTGCACAAGCTCGGCGATCGTCCCGTAGTGCGTCGAGTTCTGACCGGCCGAGCGGGTCGCGATCCAGCCGCCGACAGTCGAGTAGACGAAGGACTGGGGGAAGTGGCCGAGGGTGAAGCCGCTGGGGTTGAGGAAGCGCTCCAGGTCGGGGCCAAAGATGCCCGCCTGCACCGTCGCGGTGGCCGAGTGCTGATCGATGGCGAGCGGCCGGCTCAACTCGGCAAGGTCGAGAGTGATCGAGGGCCGGTCGCCGGCCGGCTCGACGCCGCCAACGACGGACGTGCCGCCGCCGAAGGGGATGACGGCGAACCCGTGGCGCCGCGCCAGCCGCAGGACCTCCAGCACGTGCTCCTCCGTTCCCGGAGTCACTACAGCGTCGGTCGCGTTTGGCACTTCACCGCGGCGGATCCGGACCAGATCCTTGTACCCCTTGCCGAGACTGAAGGCGGCGCGTGTGACGGCGTCGGTCGAGACGCTCTGGTCCCCGATAGCGGCGGAAAGTTCCGAAACGACGCCATCGGCGATGCCACTGGGCGCGAGAGTGATCTCGGATGCCGAGTCGAGGCGTTTCGTCGGCTCGGTGTCGCCCAGGCGGCTCCGTACGTACGACCAGAACCGCTCGGGGTCGGCCAGATGGTAGGACTCGCTTTCCTGTCCCCAGCCCCACCACTTCGATCGCGTCACTGAGCACCTCCTGGCCCGACCGTAGCCCGAAGACTGCTTGAAATCCAGTGCTGGAGCGCCGGTTGCACCGTGAATCAGGTCACTACAGCGCAGCTAACGCCGGGCTATACTGGTGCCCTGAAGAAGGAGGCCGCCACATGCCCATGAACCC
>JBDHCY010000537.1:0-2020 GCA_039591795.1 Gemmatimonadota bacterium
GGACGGTGGGGACCCCGGCGGCGGCGACGACGGTGACGCTGGGCGAGGGGGAGAGCGCGAGCTGCGCGATCACGAACGATGATGATGCGCCCGAGCTGACGCTGATCAAGAACGCCATCAACGATAACGGCCGCGGCGCACAAGCATCCGAGTGGACCCTCACCGCCACGCCCCCCACCCCGGGAACACCCGTCTCAGGGCAGGGGACGCAGGATGCGACCCTCAACCAGGCAACACTAGGCCCGACGACCGTGACGGCGAACGTCGCCTATGCGCTCTCCGAAAGCGGTGGGCCCATCACCTACGAGCCCCTCGGCTGGCAGTGCACGGTGACCGATGCGGACGGCGTGGCGGGGACGCCGGCGGCCGCCACCACGGTGACACTGGGCGAGGGGGAGAGCGCGGAGTGCGTGATCACCAACGACGATATCGCCAAGGCACAAGGCACGATCGCGACGTCGCCCGACCCATCAACAGGTATCGTGGGTGTCACGCTGCTCAATGACGTGGCCGGGCTGTCAGGCTTTACCGCCGACCCAGCCGCCTCGGGCGCGATCACCTTCAAGCTCTTCCCGCCGACTGACCCAACCTGCAGCGGCACGCCCGCCTACACGGAGGCCGTGAACATTCTGGGTAACGGAACCTACCCGACACAGGGCGGCTTCACCCCCAACGCCACCGGAACGTGGCAATGGACCGTCGAGTACCCGGGGGACGATTTCAACGAGCCGGCGAGCTCAGACTGTGGTGACGAGCCCGTCGAGATCATCGGCCCAGTCGCGGGCAAGACGATGGGCTTCTGGGGGAACAACAATGGCAACGCCTTGCTGGAGCCGTTCTTCACGGGAGGCGGGTCGGTCCTTCTCGGAAGCTTGGATGTGGGCAAGCGCGGGTACACCGTGGATGATCCAACTGGGTCCAACAAGATCCTGCCGAACCGGCACGACGCGTGCGGGCCAGGGAACCCAGAGGTCTTCGCCCCCTGCAACGAGACGACCCTGACTCCTGGTCTCAACGTTGGCACGCTCAACACGTTGGCCGGACAGACGCTCGCCCTCAGCTACAACGTGCTCAACGTCGGTGGCGCGACGAGCGCGGCCTTCGGCCTCCAGACGCTCGACCTTCGCGGCTGCACTGCGTTCGCTACCGGTGGGCTGACTGGCTCGTCGACGATCAACGAGGCACTGGTTGCCGCGAACACCCTGATCGCAAACAGCGCGTTCGGTGCTTCGCCCGCCACGACCCAGAACGCAGCTGGTCAGATGAATGCCCTACTCGGTTGCCTGAACGAAGAGACGATCCCCTAGGGCCGTGTGCGGAGGGCTGCGAATCCGCGCGAGGGGCTCTGATCAACAGAGCCCCTCGTTCTGTGCAGTTACCTGACCTTCTTGATGTTCAGCGTCCGTTGCGTCTGCCCCGTTTGCCCGGCGTCGTCCGTCACCACGAGTGTGACTCGGTAGTGTCCGGGAGCGGAGTAAGAATGCTCGGCCCTCGACGATGAGGCGTCGGCCGCTGAGGAACCGTCGCCGAAGTCCCACCTGTACGTCATGATGCCGCGATCGTCGCTCGAGCCGCT
Organism: Gemmatimonadota bacterium; assembly: GCA_039591795.1. Lineage (GTDB taxonomy): Bacteria > Gemmatimonadota > Gemmatimonadetes > Gemmatimonadales > GWC2-71-9 > JBDHCY01. The sequence goes on from JBDHCY010000537.1 coordinate 1,577, forward strand.
CGCGTCGAACCGGCACTGTCCCCGGGGACACTTCGAGTTGAAGCTGGCATACGGTGGCTCGTCGGTGCTCGGAGGGGGAGGCGGAGGTGGCGGGGGCGGGTCGTCGGACCCTCCTCCCCACTGTGTGTAGAGCAGCACGTTGGGCGAGTTGGCGCCGATTTTGCCCAGGACCCCATTGGTAGCGTAGCTCAGCAACGCCTGCGAAACCGCCGCCGGCGACGCGGTAGGGTGAGTCTCGAGGTAGAGCGCTGCCGCGCCAGCGACGTGCGGGGAGGCAATGGACGTTCCACTCACTGGTCCGCTCGCCACGTCACTCGTGGACAGCGTCGAAGTCGTGCTCGATGCTGGCGCGAAGAGATCCAAACAGTTCCCGAAATTGGAGTAAGAAGCCTTGGTATCGAGTCTGCCCGTGGCACCTACCGTCAGGGCCTGCGGTGCACTGGC
>JBDHCY010000538.1:0-2019 GCA_039591795.1 Gemmatimonadota bacterium
CGCGCTCCTCATCGCCCAGGGCGCGGAATGTCATAACGGCGATGTCGGGAGTTCGTGCCGTCTCGCCAATCCTCTCGAAGGTGGTGCGGCGCGTCGCCGGATCGCGGAGCCCGGCACCCAGAGCCCGCACCTGAGCCGTGTCGTCCGGTGTGAGCCCGAGCCCCTTGGCCAATCGAGACGGTCACGTCGTGGGCGAGATACACCGTCGCCATGCCGCCCTGACCCAGCTCCCGCTCGAGGCGGGAGCGGTCAGCGAGGGCAGCGGCGAGCGGTGCGGGGATCTCAGCCATGGCGGCAAAGCTACAGACAGCGGGCGCGGGACGGGTAGGGTGCGTGCCAGCGGCAGCGCGCCGGTGTGAGCGTCGGCCGGTTAGCTTTCGTGCGTCGATGTCGGAGCCCACGCGATGACCATCAGCGCCGAGTTTCTCTCGCTCCAGGCGGTGCTCGCCGGACGCTACTCGATCGAGCGTGAGCTCGGACGCGGGGGGATGGGGGTAGTGCTCCTCGCGCGCGACGTCGCGCTCGACCGGTTGGTCGCCATCAAGATCCTGCCCCCCGCCCTTTCAGCCAACCAAGACACGCGCGATCGGTTCTTGCGCGAGGCGCGTACGGCAGCAGGGTTGTCCCACCCGAACATCGTCCCCATACACATCGTCGAAGAACACGGCGAGCTGGTGTTCTTCGTGATGGGGTACGTGGAGGGCGAGACGCTGCGAGAGCGCGTCGAGCGCCACGGACCGCTCTCGGCTCGGCAGGTGGCGAAGCTGTTCCAAGAGGTGGCGTGGGCGCTCGGCTACGCCCATCAGCGGGGCGTGGTCCACCGCGACGTGAAGCCCGACAACATCATGATCGAGCGCGACACCGGGCGCGCGGTCGTCATGGACTTCGGGATCGCGTTGGTGACACGAGGGGACGACGGACCGGCGGACCCCGGCATCATGGGCACGGCGCGGTACATGAGTCCCGAGCAGGCATGCGGCGAGCCGGTCGACTCGCGAAGCGATCTCTACTCACTCGGGGCGACCGCATTCTACGCACTCGCGGGGCGCGCGCCGTTCGAGGCCGCCACGACCAGGGCACTCCTCGCCCGACACGTGGGAGAGCCCGCACCGCCACTCCTCAGCGCACAGCCCGAGCTGCCGGCGAAGCTCGCAGAGGTGGTCGACCGGTGCCTGGCGAAGGAACCGTCGCAGCGCGTCCAGACCGGCGAGGAGTTCGCCGCAGCACTCGACGCGATACGCGGGAAAGACCTCCGCGCGCCCCCACTCGTGCGCAGCTTCGTGCGCAACGCGCAGGTCACGACGATGGTCTTGCTTACCATCGCCGTCGTTGGAGGAGGCGTCGGCACCATCGGGCCACAGGGCGTCTCGATCAGCTTGGGGCCGATCGTCCTGGGCGGTGGTTTCTTCGTGCAGCTCGTGGCCGTCGCACGACGGCTCCTGCGGGAGGGATACGCCTTCGAGGACATCCGTCAGGCGCTGCTGGCCGAGGCGCAGGCGCAGTCAGAGGAAGCCGATCTGGTGGAACAGGGGAAGTGGATGCGGCGGGTTGATTCCCTGTGGTCGCGACTCTGGGCCGGCAAGGTGGGCCGGTGGTTCTTCCGAATCGCCGGCTGGGGCGTCGAGCCGGGGGTTCGCCGGGTGCTTCCGTCAGCCGACGCCACCGAGCTCGTGCTGGGGCGCGCCGCGACCGAGGTCTACGACTCGCTCCCGCCACAAGAACGCCTGCAGCTCGGTGACGTTCGCGGAGTGATCCAGGAGCTCGAGCAGCGCGCAGAGCGCCTCCGCGAACGCGGCGAGGCAGGCCCCGAGCTCACCAACACGGTCGCCGCACTCGAGAACATCCGCATCGAGCTGCTCCGTCTTCGTGCGGGCATCGCGACCGTCGACGACCTCACCAAGCAACTCCAACGAGCAGCAGCCATCGGCGAGGCGGTGGATCACGAGCTGGAGGGACGCCGCGAGGTCGAGCGCCTGCTGGGCGGAGACGCGCCGTGACGGGAACGTTGGGCGACGCGGA
>JBDHCY010000539.1:0-2018 GCA_039591795.1 Gemmatimonadota bacterium
GACGATCGAGTCTCTCGGCGGTCACGTCGAGCTGGCGACCGAGCGCGGTCGCGGAACGACGACGACGCTGGTGGTTCCGATCACGGCCGCCATCCAGCGCGTGCTGCTGCTCGGCGTCGGTCGGGAGATCGTGGCGATTTCCATCGCCAAGGTCGAGCGCATCATCGAGATCTCCAGTGCGGAGATCGAACGCAGCGGTCGCGAGGCGTTCGCGCTCGTCGACGACGAGCCCCTTCCCGTGATCGATCTGGCGGAGCAGCTCTCGCTCGAGACGGACGAAGAGCGCCCCGTGACGGTTCTCGTGCTGGCCGACGTGCGCGGGGAGGTGATGGCTCTGCACGTCGACGGCATCGTGGGGCAGCAGCAGATCTACGTAAAGCCCGTGCCGGAGCTGCTCTCGTCGCGAAAGGTGCTCTCGGGTCTCACGCTGCTCGGTGAAGGTCGACCCGTGTTCCTGCTGGACATCAACCAACTGTCATGACGCCTCCCTTCCCGCCGCGGTCGCACTCCGAGATCGAGCGACTCTGCGCGCTCGCCTCCGTCGGAGCCAGCCTCGCGAGCCGGGCGTTCAGCCGGCTCCTGGAGGGGACCGTTGTCAGCGGGGTGCCGCGGGTCTGTGCGCCGGTGGACCCGACCGAGCCGGCTCAGTGGTGCACGGGGATCGTCTTCGAAGCCGAGGGAGACCTGACGGGACTGGTGGCGATCGTGATGTCGGAGCCGGACCGCGACCTCGCAGTGAAGATGATGATGGGAGACGCAGATCCCCACGACCCGATCGTCGAGTCCGCGCTCCGGGAGCTCGGCAACATCATCGCCTCCCAGACCGTCTCCGCCATCGCCGACAGCATGGACGCGACGATCATGCTCTCGATTCCGACCCTGGTGATGCACGACGCCGACGTCGTCCTCAGCTCGCTGATCATCCAACGCGGCGCCTGGGTCCGGATCGAGACCGATCTGTACCGACCGGACGGGGCGCTCAACGCCCTGCTCGTATTCGCACCCGACCGGCCGAAGCCCGACCCGTTTTAGCCCGCGCCGGGGGCTTCTGATACCGTGATCCGGGAGTCCGGGTCGAGCGGCCGCGCCGATGCCGGCCGGCGTTTCCGCCGGCGCCGACGCCGGATTTCAGGAGACCGCGTGAATCGCGATCGCATCCGAGCGCTGCTCGATCAGGTGAGGAGCGGCGAAGTCGACAGCGAGCAGGCCCTCGAGGCCCTGGCGCGTCTGCCCTTCAGCGATGTTTCCGCCGCCCGGGTCGACACCCACCGGGCCCTGCGGACCGGCATCCCCGAGGTCGTCTACGCGCCGGGAAAGACCCCGGAGCAGATCGCCGAGATCGTGCGCACCCTGCGCGATGCCGAGCAGGACGTTCTGGTGACCCGCGTCTCCGAGGGCGTCGCGGCGCGGGTGCGGGGCGCCCTCGAGGGCGGAGACTACGAGTCGGTGGGCCGCACGCTGTGGTTCGGCCCCGAGGAGGTCGCCACCGTGGGCAAGGGCACCATCGCCGTGGTCTCCGCGGGGACGGCGGACCTGCCCGTCGCCACCGAGGCCGTGACCGTCGCCCGCCGCTTCGGCAACGAGGTGGACGTCATCGCGGACGTGGGTGTCGCGGGCATTCACCGCCTGCTGGCCGCGAACGATCTGTTGCGCGCGTCCCGCGTGCTGATCGTCGTGGCGGGCATGGAGGGCGCGCTGCCGTCGGTCGTCGGCGGAATGGTCGACAAGCCCGTCATCGCGGTGCCGACGAGCGTCGGCTACGGAGCGGCCTTCGGCGGTGTCGCGGCGCTCCTCGGCATGCTCACGAGCTGCGCCTCCAACGTCACGGTGGTGAACATCGACAACGGCTTCGGGGCCGCCTATGTCGCGACGCTCATCAACCGCCTCTAGGCGCTCCGCCGGGCGACCCGCGTCGGGCGCGCGCGTGCTCCACCTGGACGCGTTCTCGGGGATCGCGGGCAACATGTTCCTCGGTGCGATGCTCGACCTGGGTCTTTCGCGCAAGGATCTCGAGGGCG
>JBDHCY010000540.1:0-2002 GCA_039591795.1 Gemmatimonadota bacterium
AAAACAGTTACGGTCGCGGCCCAAGACCAGCCCTCCAGATCTCGAGATTCCCGGTGCGTCCCTCTCTCGACGCAGCGAATCCCCTGGAGTATCCGGGAATTCGGGAGATCCGGCCATAAGGGAAATCCTGACTTTCGCAAAAATTCGGCGAAACCGACGATCGGGGATATCGCTTCGACTACCGCGGGCTTCAGGGGTGTCGCGGAATCGACTCCGGCAGGGCCGCTGCTACGTCATCGTGAAAGCAGACCACTGACGGACAGCCGAAGCTGCTCCGTGAGGACCCCGTAATCTCTTTCCGTACGCAGTTTCCCTCCGGCAGGCACGAGCGGCTTTCCGAAGCGAACCCGAACACCGGCGCCTGAGAACGGCAGCAGCTTCCACAGTCGCGGCCGGCGAGCGCGGGGCCAGATGTCGAACAGGCCGTCGAGGGCCACCGGGACGATCGGCGCGTCCACGTTCAGTGACAGAATGGCGGCGCCCTTCTTGAAGGTTTTGAGCTCGGCGTCGATGCTGCGTTCGCCCTCGGGAAAGAGAACGAGAATCATTTCCTTGCGCAGGCCGTAGGCCCCGGCGCGCATGGCGCGCACGAGGTTGGAGTCGGGATCCACCGGGATCACTCGAATCGACCGGGCGAACCAGGCGCTGAGCGGCGTGGCGAAGTACTCGCTCGCGCCGACATAGAAGACCTTGGCGAACACTCGGAAGGGCAGCGTACCGACGAGGAGAAAAGCGTCCAGAAAGCTCTGATGGTTGGGCGAGATCAGGAAGGGACCGTCTTGCGGTAGGTTCTCTCGACCGGAAACGCGCAGGCCGAGCAGCAACCAGGCCAGCGCGTACAGCAACTTGGCGACGACGAACGAAAGGGCGGTGAGAACGGGCCGAGGGGCGAGCGCTCCGGCGATCTCCTGGTCGTCGTCCTCGACGGTGTCGAGAAGGTGCCGCCAGGGGTCGAAGTCTTCCACAGCATCGCCAGTAGAAGCACCCCCGGCCGGCCGGACCGCTTCAACCAGCTCACGCAGGGTGTGGATCCCGTGGGCCACTTCGTCGGAAACGGAGACTGCGAAACGGGCCTCGAGCGCCGCCATCAATTCGACACGCTCCATCGAATCGAGACCCAGATCGAGCTCGAGGTTCGCGGAAGGCCTCCCGACATTTGCATCCGGCGCCGCGCTGCGAACGACCTCGAGCGCGCGCGCCACGTGCGGGTCCGCGACCCAGCTCTCGTCCTGCACAGAATCGGTTGGCGGTGCTTCGTCGACAGCGGCGTGATCGGTCTGTTCGGCATGGCGGAGCTTCCGCTCGATCTCGAATCGTTTGAGCTTTCGTGTCGTGGTGCGCGGCAGATCCTCGGTGACGATGTCGTAGCTCAGGATTCGCTTGTGACTGGGCAACTGCGCGGAGAGATCCTCGACCTCGAAGCGCAGGATCTCCCGCGAGTTGAGAATTTTTCGCTCGCGCAGGTTGTCGAAGTCGGGAACGATCACGGCATGCAGACGCTCGGTCGCGGGTTTGTCGGGATTCGCGCGGCCCATCACGCAAAGCTCCTTGATGGAGGGCGACTGGAGGTAGTGGGCCTCGATCTCTTCCGGGTAGATGTTCTTCCCGGATCCGAGCACGATCATCTCCTTCGCACGGCCCGTGACGTACAGCCGGCCGGTCCTGTCGATATAGCCGAGGTCGCCCGTGTGCAGCCATCCGTCCCGAAACGTGACGGCGTTGACGTCGGGTCGCTCGTAGTAACCCGGGGAAACGATCGGCCCCCGGATCGCGATCTCGCCGACGCGGGCGTCCCTCCTTCCGCCGTCTTCGCTCGCGTCTTCCGTCACCTGGTAGGGCACGATCTTCAAATCGACCCCTGGCAGCGCATGGCCCACGGAGCTTACGTGCTTGTCCCCCGGACGGAGAACCGTGGCGCCGCCGGAGGTTTCGGTGAGGCCGTAGGCCTGCAGGATATTGAATCCGAGGCGATAAAAGTCGCGACCGATGCGTGGGTCGAAGC
>JBDHCY010000541.1:0-1978 GCA_039591795.1 Gemmatimonadota bacterium
AGAGCGCAACTCCGCGCCCCGCCGGGTCTATCGGGTCGTCGATCGGGAGGACTTGAGCCCCGTTCCGGAGCGAGGACGCAGCGATGGGACTACAGCAGCGGTGCGCGGGGGCCGATCAGAATGTCGGGGGGCCGAGTTGCTGGATCTCTGCGACGTTCTAATCGCGGACCGCTCGAGGGTGCTGCGAAGCCTGCTCGCGCGTCTGTTGAAGCCGCACTGCAGCCAGACGCTGACGGTCGAAGACTGCGACTCCGCCATCTCCGCCATCGAGGAGACGCCGTCGCTCTCGGTCGCGATCGTCGAGAGTACGCTGCCCGGTGGAGGCGCCCTCCGGGTGCTGGAACACGTGCACGAACAGCAGGGTCCGAAGCCCGCCGTGCTCGTCGTCGCGGCCCACCCGGATCCCGAGCTCGAGCAGCAGGCGAGCCTGCTCGGCGGCGTCGGCGTGATCGAGAAGCCCGTCACCTTCAGGCACATCGCGCGCGCGCTGCGAAGCCACCGCGGACCGTGGCCCGATGCCGCGCCGCGTGTCCATTCCGTGGTGCCCGCGACCGCGATTCTGATCGGGGAGGACTGCAAGTCCATGCAGCTCCGCATGGACGTCCACGACCTGAGCGCAACCGGAGCGCTGCTGGCCACCACGGGGCCGCTGGCCATTGGCGAGCGGCTGTCGCTCCTGATCGTCGTCGAGGACCAGCTGCTCTCGGTCACGGCGCGCATCGTGCGCGTTCAGAACCCGAGCTGGACCGGCATCGCGGGCCTCGGCGTCGAGTTCGAGGACGTCTCGGCAACGGTGCGCTCCCGACTGGAAGCCTTCGTCGCGCGCAGGCGCAGCCCGCAAGAGCCCGACGACACGCGCTGAGGGGCGGCCCATCGGGCCCCAGACGTCGCATACCACCGGGGACCCCCCCGGGCTTCGCGAAGAACTGCGGAGAAACGCCTCATGGGCCCACCGCACTTCGGCGCGCTCGAAAGCGCCCGATTCCACGCGTTGGTGTACACTGCAGATACCGAGAAGTTGGCGCGGAGGTTTCGTCGTGCGCAACTATCACCGACCGGTCCCGGCCCTGGTCATTCTTTCCGCGGTAGTGCTCGCCTGCGGAGACCCCGGCCCGCCGCCGGCCGTCTCGGCACCACCCCCCACCTCGATCGATGGGGGGCTCGTCTCGGGCTCCTACGCCGTGCACGGCATCACCGTGCAGGCGCTCAGCGGCACCCAGCGCGAGATCGACGGAACCCTCGCCCTCGACGTTCAGGATGTGCGCTACGAGGTGAACTTCGAGCTCGCCACCACCGCGCCCGACCTCCCCGGCGACGTTCCCGTCAGGCTGGTGGGCGACGGCCGCGGGTTCCTGGTGGGCGACGTCCTCACCGGCACCACCGAGGAATGGATGTCGCTGGTCCCGCCCGACGGGGGCCTCGAAGAGATCGCGCTCGCGGACGTGAACCTCCCCGAGAAGGCGGGGCGCAAGCTGGTATCGACCAGCCACGCCTCCTTCAGGGACGACGGTTCCTTCCACATCGTGCTCCAGAACTATCCCGGCCCCGGCGAGGACTACGAGCCCTCGATGACGGTGCTCACCGGGAAGCGCGTAGCGGACGCACCGCCCGTCGCGAGCGACTGAGCCGGGATCCGCCGTCACCGCCTGACGCAGGGGGCAAGGTGCGCTTTCGACCCGGACCGAACGAGATTCGCGACTGATCTGGCCGCGCCGCGGTGAGAGCGCCCCCCGAAGCAACACCGCCACGCCGAACACGACCGTGGCGTACGGCCCGATCGTCTTGCCGCGCGAGATCGTCGCCCGACTCGTGAACCACGGTGCCTGGCTCACCTGAAGTCGCTCACCCGGGGCCAAAGGGCTCGGGGTGTCGGACACGCCACCCCTGCGGTCGCTAGTCCGCGATCTCGACCCCCCGCCAGAACGCGACACGGTCCTTGATCTGCGCGGCGGCTGGCTTGGGGTGACCGGTTTCGGCT
>JBDHCY010000541.1:1995-2821 GCA_039591795.1 Gemmatimonadota bacterium
CTCAGGCGTCACGCGCATGTCGCGTGAGCCGCAGGGCACAGAGGTAGTAGACGATTGGCGCGGCGAGCCAGATGAGCTGTGGTACGAGCGTGATGGGATGCCCAGCCACGTGGAAGAGCACTGGATTCCACGAGTGCCCGCCATGATAGAACCAGCCCTCGTGCAGCACGCTGGTGACCTCGACGGCGAGCGCCGAAGCCTGGCCCCACAGGACGAGGACTGCGATCTCGGCCCAACGGAAGCGAGCCAGCACGGGATGGGCGCAAAGCGCCCGGACGAGAGCGATTCCCAGCAGAAAGAGGCCACCGTCCCAGAAGGCGTGGGCGACCATGAAGACGAGGGGGTGGAGGGGCGGCTCGCGCAAGAATCCGACCATCGGAGCTGTCGCGAGCAGCGTGGACAGGAAGATCGGGATCTCCCATGTCAGACCGATGACGACGCCGAGCCAGAAGAGCCGAACGACGAGGGCGTCGCGAGCGTTCGACCGGTTCCGAAGGTGCACGTAGACGGGGAGCGTGAAGCCCACCAGGAGATCGATCGTGAAGAAGTGGGCTTCGAGGATCACGAGCAGCTCCCGTTTCGGGCGGAGGTCCGAGAAGAGCACCGCTCCCCGGCGGGGCCGAATCCGGAGCGGCCGCTCCGTCAGCCGAGCTGCGCGCGGACGGTCGCGAACACGACGATCGCCAGCGGCAGCGTGACCGCGCCGAGCAGGGTCGCGGTCCGGTGCGACGGAAGCACCACGCCGATCGTGAAGAGCGAAATGGCCGTCGCCTGGAAGCCGCGCTTCGGAAACACGAGCCACGGCTCCCGAAGCAGCCAGACCTCG
>JBDHCY010000542.1:0-3718 GCA_039591795.1 Gemmatimonadota bacterium
CGGGTCGACGCCGGCCAGGATGGCGATCTACGACCCCTCAGGGACGCAGGTGGCTGCGTTCACGGGGACCGGATCGCGGGAGTTCTCCGTTGCGATCACCGGTACCTACGTTGTCTCGGTCCGCGCGAATAACCTCGTGACGGTGGGCACGTACGACGTAACGCTGAGCTGCTTCTGAGCGCTCTCGGGGCCGGACAGTCGCCGGTTGTGACTACCCCGCCACCTCACCCAGCCGTGCCGCCGCCTCCGCCAACACGTCTTCCGTCTTACAGAACGCGAACCGCACGATCCGACGCCCGAGTTCCGGCCGACTGTAGAAGCTCGACCCGGGCACCGGTGCCACGCCGACCTCGCGTGTGAGCCACACCGAGAACTCGTCGTCGGGGAGATCGGACAGCTGGGAGAAATCGGTGAGGACGTAGTACGCGCCCCGCGGAGCCGTGCACCGAAAGCCAGCATCGTGCAGGCCGCTCACGAGAACATCGCGCCGCCGGCGGTAACCTGCGGCCAGGTCGTCGTAGTACTCCGGACCGAGGGTCTCCAGCGCGGCGGCCACGCCTTCCTGCAACGGTGCCGGTGCGCCGACCGTGAGAAAATCATGCACCTTGCGGATCGCATCGGTGGCCCCGACGGGCGCCACGATCGTCCCGATGCGCCATCCCGTGATCGAGAAGGTCTTCGATGCGCCGCTCACCGTAATCGTGCGGTCGCGCATCTCGGGGAGCGTGGCGATCGGCACGTGCTCACCCTCGTACCGGATGTGCTCGTAGATCGAGCTCGGCTCGTGACAGCACCCGGCCGGTTGGATTGTTCGGCGTGTTGACGATGATGGCACGGGTCCGTGACGAGAATGCCGCCGTGAGGCGATCGAGGTCGAGAGACCCCCCGAGTGGCATGGGCACGAAGACCGGCTTCGCGTCACAGAGGATCGCGTCGGGTCCATAGTTCTCGTAGAACGGTTCGAAGACGATGACCTCGTCTCCGGGGTCGACGAGCGCCAAGAGGGTCGACGCCATCGCCTCCGTCGCGCCGCACGTCACGGTGATCTCGGTCTCCGGGTCAACTGGCATGCCGTACCACGCTTCGTACTTCCTGGCGAGTGCATGGCGTAGGCTCCGCGCGCCCCAGGTGATCGCGTACTGATTGACGTCATCGCGGATGGCGCGGGCCGCCGCGTCCTTCAGCACGTCGGGGCAGGGGAAGTTGGGGAATCCCTGCGCGAGGTTGATGGCATCGTGCTCGGCGGCGAGGCGCGTCATGCCGCGGATCACGGATTCCGTGAATGAGCGGGTCCGGCGGGCGGTGTGCATGCGGCAATTGTAGCCGTCGGCCGCGCGTGGCGCGACGCGAGCGCAATCAGGCATAGACGGGACGGCTTTGAGACATTCGGTCGCGGCTGCTCGGGATCGTTGATGCGGTGGGGTATTGCGCTTGGCCAGCCTCGAGTAAGGCGAACCTAACTGGCCATCTCCGCCGGAGTTCTAGCTGCCGTTGCCGCTTCTTGCGGCCGCGCTCCCCTCGGCCGGGTCCGACCGGCCCACACACGAAACGCGAGCAGGACCACCAGAATGCCGGCGTAGTAGACCGGCGCCGCCTGGTTCCCCTTCACCAACCACAAGTAGTGCAGCACGCCACCTGCGGCCGCTACATAGACGAGGCGATGCAGCGCGCCCCACCGGTTCCCACCCAGACGTCGCACCCAACCCTTCGTGGACGTGACCGCGAGGGGGATGAGGAGACAGAACCCCGTGAACCCCACCGTGATGTACGGGCGCTTGGCCACGTCCTCCACGATCGCGTCCAAGGCGAAGAATTGATCGAGAACGATGTAGGTCGAAAAGTGAAGGAGAGCATAGGTGAACGCGAAGAGACCCAGCATCCGCCGAAGGCGAATGAGTCCGTTCACGCCCGTCACCCGCCGGAGCGGCGTGACGGCGAGCGCAACGAGGAGGAGCCGCAGCGTCCAGTCGCCGGTGCGATGCGTGATCTCCTCGATCGGATTGGCACTCAGGTTGTCGCGGAGAAAGTCGCTCAGGAGTAATGCCGCCGGTACGAGACAAGCCGCGAACAGCAGCGGCTTGACCACCCTGTCAATCCACTGCACCTGCGTCACTCAACCATCCTCCCGTCTTTCACCGTCTTTGCTCAATAGTGCTCTTGTAGATCAAGTCCCGCATACAGCCCCGCCACCTGCTCCCCATACCCGTTGAACATGAGCGTCTCGCGCTTCCGAAACTCGCCGATCCGCCGCTCTCGCTTCTGACTCCAGCGCGGATGATCGACCTCCGGGTTCACGTTGGAGTAAAACCCGTACTCGTGCGGCGCCGAGCGGCTCCAGCTCGTAGGTGGTTGAGTGCGGACCAGCCGGATCTTGACGATCGATTTGATGCTCTTGAAGCCGTACTTCCACGGGACGACGATTCGGATTGGGGCGCCGTTCTGGTTCGGCAGCTCCTTCCCATAGAGCCCGGTGCAGAGAATGGTGAGGGGGTGCATCGCCTCGTCGAGCCGCAACCCCTCAACATAGGGCCAAGCGAGCACGCGACTCCGCTGCCCGGGCATCTGCTCCAGATCGTACAGTGTCTGGAACGCCACGTACCGTGCGTGGGACGTCGGCTCCACGTCGTTCAGAAGCTTGTTGAGCTCGAACCACATCCACGGGATCACCATCGACCACGGGTATCGCGTCAGCAGCTCGTCGATGTCGAAGACGCGTGGCTTGTGCACTTCGCCGTCCACTTCGACGGTCCACGGACGCGTCCGCAGGCTATGAGCGTGTCGTGACGGGTCCCGCTTGTCCGTCCCGAATTCGTAGAAGTTGTTGTAGGTGGTCACGTCCTCGTACGGCGTGAGCTCTTCGGCGCCCGGCGATACCAAGAAGCCCGACGGCGTCGCGCGTCCTCGTAAGAAGCGCGGAGCGACGAGTCCGGCAGCGGCCAGTGCCCCGGCGCCTGCGGCGACCTGGATGAACCGCCGTCGGTCCCAGAACAGCGGCTCCGGAGTGATCTCGGACGAGGGGACGTCTGGCGGTCGCTTGATGACCATGGCACGCTCGCGGCACGGTGTCCGGTGTTGGGAGATGCGTTCTTCGCTGGGTGGTACCGAGTGTTGGCGCGATCGGTTCCCTAATAATCCTCTAATGATCAAAGTAACGACACTCCGACTCGCTTGACGGGGGTCTCGAGCGGGAGTCAATTGTAATGTCGCATGCGACGCACTGCGCAGTCCGGACCCCTGCCGGCGCCGCCGACCCGCCGGCGGCCAGGGCGGCTGCCGCTCCTTCTCCTTCTCAGTCTCGCCGTCGCAACGTGCACCGATGCCCCGACCGGCCCGGGTCGTGGCGGGGTGGCCACGCTCGCGGTCCAACCGGTGTTCGATCAGGCCGTTGATCTCGGTGTGCTGGACTTGGCCATCGATTCGGTGCGCCTCGTCGTCGTCCGCCCGCCGGGTCAGGTCGTCGTGGACACCACGGTCTTCTTCCCGCCCGACGCCGATTCCGTGCAGCTCGGCGTGCTCGTTCCACTCATCGCTCCCGTGGAGCAGTTCGACGTCACCCTGGAGCTGCGGAGTGGAAGTCAGGTCCTGTTCAGTGGAACGCAGCAGGTGGAGGTCCAGGCCGGAGCCTTCGATCCGAGCCAGCCTCCCGTCGAGATCGTGCTCGATTACGTGGGACCGGGGGCCAACGTCGCGACGGTGGTCGTCGAGCCCATCGACTCCG
>JBDHCY010000543.1:0-3043 GCA_039591795.1 Gemmatimonadota bacterium
CCTACCACGCGACGCGATGCTGGTGTTCTATTGTCACACCGGCCAGCGCAGCCAGGGGGCCGCCGAGCACTACCGTCTGCAGGGGTTTGGCAACGTCCATAACCTGGCTGGCGGGATCAGCGCCTGGTCTGCCGAGATCGATGAAAGCGTGCCCCGTTACTGACGGATGCCAGTCGATGAGTGGCACCTTCCATACCGCATGCGTCCAGACTTGTGCCGGCCCGGAGTTCGACCGATTGTGGCTGAAAGCCGACCTTCTTGTTGGATAGCCTATGCTGCCAAAATTGGCTGCGATGCTGTGCGCTCCCTCCCCTGCCGTGCCGGAATTTTGCCGGAATCAGTCCAGCTCCGTCGTGCTCAGTCATGCACTTGCGTCCACGGGCGCCTCCAAATAGCTAAATAAATACAGCTAGTTAGAAATGCCCAACTGCCTTCGGGAGGCAGGGGTCGGAGGTTCAAATCCTCTCACCCCGACCAGTAATTCTCTCAGATTTTTCCATAACATTGTCCCGGCAGAATTTCGGCAGGGATCCAGCGACACTTAGTAACCGCCCTGCGTGGTAAAACCTCAATTCCTGGAGCACTGCCTGGGATCGTCAGTACTCGTAAAAGCTTTGATCGACCCGATCTCGGCATGCCCACCTGTATCACGACAACTCCTCCAGGAGCATTTTTGCATCTTTCATGTCGGGGGTCTCGAAGCCCTCCGTGAACTCCTCGTAGAGAGGTTCAACCAAGTCAAATGCTCTTCGGCCATCTTCCTCCTTCATCGAGAGGCGTGCGAGGCCGAGCGTGGCACGCAACTCCAGTATCTTGCTCCGCTGATGACGGGCAATCTCAGCAGCCGTCTCTAAGTCAGCTCGAATCAGACTCACCTCGCACGCACCTTCACGCCTCAATACGTCAGCACGCATTCTGTACAGGTCGGGCTCAAAGACAGTGTCTCGCGTCCTCGCCAGCGACTCGAAGGCCTGCTTTATGGCGCATCTTGCCGTTTCGTGATTTTCTGCAAGCGAGTTCGCCTCTGCATAAAGTCCCAAGACCAACGCCTGGAACCTCCCTGCACCCAACTGCGTGAGCTCATCCAAGCCATGTCTCATATCCTCCAAACCTTCGTCGTGCTCTGCCTGCTGGACTCTCGCCCATCCCAGGAAGACCCGTGACCATGCCCGCCATAGAGGCATTAGATGTTCATCTGCCAAGTCGATTGCAACACGCGCCTGCTCTTCCACCCGGGCCGGCTGCCGCTGAAGAACCTCCGGAAGCACTCAAGGCCGATTGCCTCAGCGCGGTCGGGGTAACCGAGAAGCCATAGAAGCCAACGCTTGTAGATAAGCGCCGCGGATCGAGGGTCGTGTGCGTATCGCCAAGCGAGTCGATTGTGTTGATCCGGCTCATAGAGCCGCAGAGTTTCGTCGACGAGCTGCAGCGCCTTCGGAAAGTTCCCGCTGTGAATCTCCTCCAGGGCCTGCATGCGCAAGGCGATGACTCGCGGCGCCGTGTCTTGCTGATCGTTCGCTGCGGCCGAGAACTCGTCCATTGACGCTCTCGTTGGCGCACTGCTGACATAGAGCGCTGCGCAGCGTCCGTACAATGCTGGAATCCGAAACGGCGTGGAGCCAACCGGCTTGGTCAACTCGAGAGCACGATTGAATGCATTTCCCGTCTCGTCGGCCGCGTATCCCTTCGTTGCAATCAGCGCTTGGCCGAGCGCGACTTGAAGCTCGAGCTCCTTCTCTTGCCACTTCACCTCGTCACCGAGAGAACGGGTGAGTCGGATCGCGTTAGAGAAATGCGCCACCGACTCCTGAAAGGCGGAGCGGGCAAGCCCTGACTCACCAGCCTGCTGCCAATAACCGATGGCCTGCTCGAGAAGTCCGGCGGCCTCCGCATGATAGGCAAGAATCTCGGGGACAACTTCCTGCTCATCCACCAATGCGGCAACCAAACGTCCGTGGATTTGCTGGCGTTTGGACTTAAGCAAGCTCTCGTGAGCTGCGTCCTGCACGAGCGCATGTTTGAAGGTATATGTGGCGTCAGGTGGTTTTCCGCGGCGAAAGATGAGCTCCGCATCGCTCAGGTGCGTAAGCGCCTGCCCGAGTTCGGTTTCCGAGAGGGGGCTGATCTTGTTCAGAAGCTGGTAGTCGAACTCACGCCCGATGCAAGCCGCTGTCTGTGCAACCTCCTTCACCGACTCGAGGCGGTCGAGGCGCGCCATTAGCGAATCGTGCAAAGAGGCCGGGATTGTGAGGTTCTGAACTGAACTCCTAAGAACAAAGGCATCGCCATCCAGTTGGAGAAATTCCGATTCGAGAACCGTCTTTGTGAGCTCTTCGACAAACAACGGTACGCCGTCGGTCTTACTCGCGATCGCGTCGATCAGCTCTTGTGGCATCGACCGGCCACCGCTCAGCTCTCCAATGATCGCGAGTGTCTGCGGCCGCCCCAGCCGATTGAGAGCGAGTTGCGTGACAATGGGATGTCCCCCAAATTGATGCTCAAACGTGGGGCGTGCCGTAACGAGCACCAGGACGCGCGCCCGCGCGATTCGCTCGATAATCAGCTGCAGCAGTTCCAGCGTCGTGGGATCAATCCAATGGGCATCCTCAACCACATACAGGATGGGCTTTTTCGAAGCCAGTCCAAGAAGCTGGTCGGTGAGTGCTTGGAGCGTGCGCTGCCGTTGCTGCTGGGGCGTCATCTGAATGACCCCGTAGCGGGCGGCACCATCTAAGCCGAGCAGGGCCGCAACGAGAGGTACGGCCGCACCGATGTCATCTACGCCTTGTCGAAGCAGGTCCTCCAGTTTGTCGAGCTGCGTATCGGCGCGATCGCCGGCCCCGAACCCCGCCGCCCTGCGCAGCTGTTCAATCGATGGGTGCAAGGCACTGTCAGCGTGGTAGGGCGAACACTGGTATACGATTCGAGTGTGATCAGCATCGGCGATCGAATCCAGGACCGCGCGCGTGATCCGGGATTTGCCCATCCCCGCCTCGCCGCTGAGAAAGACCATCTGCCCTTCCCCGGCTTGAGACTGACGCCA
>JBDHCY010000544.1:0-2509 GCA_039591795.1 Gemmatimonadota bacterium
GCCGTGGCAAACATGCTCTCGCGGTTCCAAACGGTGAATGAGGCGATCGCGTCTTCGAGGCGGCCCTCGCCCATGGCGATCGCCCCCGCCGCGGCATGCCGAAAGTCGTCGGCGCGCCGCACTCCTTCGGGTACGGCCGTCTCATACTCAAGCATGAGCTGCTTGGCGGCAGCGTAATCGCCGACTCTTGCATAGAAATGGGCGAGCCCGCTGTACGGGCGGTCGTACGGAGAAATCTCGGAGAGCGGATGCCGAGCCAGCGCTGCTTCGATGGTGGATCGCGCGCCGGCTACGTCATCGCGGTATCGTGCCGCGATCAGCGCACGTTGCATACTGCTCCAGAGATAGTTCCGCGCGACGCCCCGCTCGAGGGACGCCTCGCTCGCGAGCTCCTGCCTTTGCTCAGCCTCGCCGAGCTGTCCGGTCTGTTCGGCTAGGAGCGCGAGGGAACCGTTCCCTGTTTCCACCCAGAACGCCCCGCGTCGCTCGTCAGCCACCAGCCGGAACGCGTCGGTGGCGTGCTCGTAGTCGCCGCGCACCGCCGCGATGTATCCGCCGAGCGAGACCGTCCACGGGCTCCCCGGCAACCGCTCTTCCATGAGCGCCAGGGTCGAGTCAACCGCCGCGGTCCTGCCCTGGCCCAGCTGCGCCCGTGCCACGTTGAAATAGAAGGGCCACGCGTTCTCCACCTCGAGCGTGCGGCGCGCGAGCGGTTCCGCGTCTGCGTATTCGCCTCGATTGTTGTAGATCAGCGCGAGGTTGTTGAGCGCCGCCGTGTTATCGGGATCGACCTCGAGGGCGGAGCGATACGCCGCGATCACCCGGCTCTCGTCGTAGTCGACGATGCCGTGGTAGTACGCCTCCGTCAGGTACCGCTCGAGCTCCGGCAGCCGGTCGCGGAATGCAAATGCCTTCGTGGTCGCATCGATGACTCGGTCGTTCTCGGCGGCGCTGTTGCCCAGCACCACGGCGAGCTTGCGGTAGGCCATGGCGAACGCCGTGTCGAGGCCAACCGCGTCTTCGAGAAGCCCGATCGCCCGCTCGACGTCGCCCTCGCTCTCGGCACGCTCCGCTTGCGAGAGCAGACGCAGCGCGTCCAACGAGGAGGTGGTGACGCGTTCGAGCGGAGCCGCGCGACGAATCGTCGTCAGCGACTCGCCAATGCGACCCCGGAGCTTGGCCGACAGTCGGTCCACGGCATCGATGATCTGCGCGTCGTCGTCGGCCCGCTCACGGACGGCCACGAGCACCTCGCCGTCCGAGCCGGAGAGCACGCTCGCGGTGAGCGTATAACTCGAGCCAACGCGACCGATCTCTCCGGTGATCACTGCGGGAATCCCTTCCCGCTCTGCCACCTCGCGCGCGAGAGGAAGGTCCAGCGAGGTGCCGGGATCGCGCTCCATCCGCCGCAACACCGTTTGGACGGCACCCGCGTCGACGAGCTTCACGACGGGCGATTGTGCAAGGTCCACGCGAAAGAGGTCGGTGACCGAGTACCCGAGGTCGGCGTCGTCGGTGCGATTCTCGAACTCGACGAGGAGGACCCGAGATCGCTCCTCCAAGACTCCGGCGCTCACGAGCGTCGCCCCAGGGCCGATCCCGAGAAGGCGCGAGAGCATGTATGCCGTGGCGAGCACCGCGAGGGTCGCAAACGCGACCCCGCCACCGAGGATCGCTTTCCTCCACGTGAAGTGCCGCGGCAGCCCCGCGGGCGTAGTGACGTGGACGCCAGTCACTGCCGCCATCGCGCGCCGTCGCTCGTGATGACTGGTCACCAGCATGATGGGGAGCCCCACCGCTAGGAGCACCATTGCCCCCCAGAACACCCAGTCGGGAAGCCCCACGAACTGCACCACACCGTAGACGAGCGCCAATACGCCGACCGCGGCGAGCCCGAACAGCGCTGCAACCCGCCATGGGCTGGCCGGCCCTACCGCAATGGCGCGATCGGACTGCGCCTTGAGCTCGTCGGCGCGCTGCCAACGGTCTGCTGCCTTCTTCGCCAGGCATCGGTGCACGAGCTCGCCGAGCGCGGGCGGGACCGTGGCGCGGTGTGACGTCACCGGGTCGGGCGCCTGCGTGACATGAGCGGAGAGGACGGCCTGCGGCGTCGGAGCCGTAAACGGCGGCCGTCCGCAGAGCATTTCGTACGCCATCGCGCCGACGGCGTAGATGTCCGCCCGATGGTCCACATGGGGATCCGCGGCAGCCTGTTCGGGGCTCATGTATGCGGGTGTGCCGAGCGCCACGCCGAGCGACGTGAGCGACGATTCGCCCGTGGACGACGAGACCGCCTTGGCAACGCCGAAGTCGGTCACCACGGCGTGCCCGCCGGTCAGCAGGACATTGTCCGGCTTGATGTCCCGGTGCACCACCCCTCGTCCGTGGGCGTAGGCGAGTGCGTCGGTCACGTCGCGGAGGATGCGCGCCGCTTCGCCAACCGGCAGCTCGCCTTCTCGCCCGAGCTTCGCCCGCAGCGACTCACCCTCGATGAACGGCATCACGTAGT
>JBDHCY010000545.1:0-3026 GCA_039591795.1 Gemmatimonadota bacterium
CTTCTTCATCTGGGGAGCGGCCAGCGACGCGATGCGCTGCCCCGTGGCGAGGCTCCCGGTGAAGGCGATGACGGGCACGTCCGGATGGCGGACCAGGCGGTCGCCGGCCTCCTCACCGTAGCCCGTCACGACGTTCACCACCCCGGCTGGCAGGTGGTCGAAGACGTACTCGGCGAGGTAGACCGTGGAGAGGGGCGTCAATTCGGAGGGTTTGATCACACACGTGTTTCCGGCGGCGAGCGCGGGCGCCACCTTCCACGCGAGCAACAGGAGCGGATAGTTCCACGGCGTGATGCAGCCCACGACACCGTAGGGCTCCTTGCGGGTGAAGTTGAGCTGCGACGGAGCACCGGGCGGAAGCAGTGCTCCGCACTCGTGGCGGCCAAGCTCCGCGTAGTAATCGAACGTGTTGGCCGACCACACCAGCTCTTCCTCGTTCTCCGCCCACGGCTTGCCTTGCTCGCGGGTCAGCAGCTCGATGAGCTCCTCTTGATGCGCCCGCATCCTGGCGGCCACCTCGTGAAGCATGGCTGCGCGATCGTTGGCCACGCACGAGCGCCAACCGGGAAACGCCTCGCGCGCCGCCGAGACGGCGTCTTCGATGTCGTCGGCCGTCCCCCGCGGCACGGAGTCGATCGTCTCCCCCGTTGCCGGGTCCTTCACTTCGATCCCGTCTGCCGACCGGCCGACGGTGAGCTTGCCATTCACGTACATGGACTTCATTGCGGATCCCCGACTCCAATGAGATGCGCCTGCATCCGCACCCCGTCTCAGGCGCCCATCAGAGTATACGGGGAAGCGGGGCTCGGGCAGAGCTTCACGTCAGCCGCGCCAGAGGCGCTCCCGCACCAGGTCGTCGGCTGTCGCGAGGATGGCCTCGCGAAGCACTCCGACCACCGTGTCGATCTGGTCGCGCGTGAGGATGAGCGGCGGCGAGATCACGTTGAGGTGTCCGACCGGACGCACCATGACGCCGCGTTGCTCGCAGTGATCCGCGATGCGACGGCCGATTCCCACGCTCTCCGGCAGGAGCTCCTTTGTCTCCTTGTCGGCCACGTTCTCCACGCAGAGCATGAAGTGGCTGCCGCGCACGTCCCCCACGAGCGGCAGGTCGTGGAGCGTCCCGAGCTGCGTCTCGAAGTAGGGGCCCACCTCCCGCACGTGCTCACAGATGCCGTCGCGCTCGATGATCTCGATGTTCTTGAGGCCGACCGCACAGCAGAGCGCATGGCCGGAGTACGTGAAGCCGTGGCCGAACGAGTTGTCGGACCCGCTCGGCTTCCGGATGACCCGCCGAGCGGTACGTAGCCGGAGCTGATGCCCTTGGCGCACGTGAGGATGTCCGGCGACAATCCGAACATCGGCTCCGATGCCATCATGTGCCCGAGCCGACCGAACGCCGTCACCACCTCGTCGGAGACGTAGAGGACGTCGAATTTCCGGCACACCTCCTGCGTGCGGCGGTGGTACCCGGGCGGGGGAACGATCACACCGCCGGCCCCGAGGATCGGCTCGGCGAAGAACGCCGCCACGTTCTCGGGGCCCAGCTCGAGGATCTTCGTTTCGAGCTCCTCCACGAGCTCGTCGCAGAACGCCTGCAGCGTCACACCACGGGGTCGTCGGTACGGATCGGGCGCCGAGACGTGGTGCACGAGGTCGGTCGCGAGGTGGAAGCTGGCCTGGTCCGCGGACCGCTCGCTCAGCGTCATCGCGAGGTATGTACTCCCGTGGTACGCCTGCCTCCGGGAGATGAGGAGCTTCTTGTGGGGTTTGCCGAGCCGCTTGAAGTAGAAGTGGAGCGTGCGGGCGGCCGTTTCGATGGCCTCCGATCCGCCGGTCCCGTAGAACACGTGGTTCAGCGGGGCGGGGGCGAGTTCGGCGAGCTTCGCCGCCAGCTCGGCGGCCGGCGGGTTCGTCGTGTCGACGAACGTGTTGAAGAAGGGAAGCCGATACGCCTGTTCGGCCAGGGTCTCAGCCATCTCCCGGTTGCCGTACCCGATGTTCACGCACCACAGGCCGCCGATACCGTCGAGATAGCGCTTGCCGTGAGCGTCGTAGACGTACGCGCCTTCTCCTTTGGCAATGACGAGGGAGCCGTGCTTCTCGAATCTCGGAAACTCGGCCCAGGGGTGCAGGAAGTGGTTCTGGTCCTTGTGCCAGAGTTCTTGACAGTAGGAATCGTCGAAGCTCGTCCTTAGCTGCGAGGCCATGATCTTCGTCCGTGTCAATCGCCGCGACGGGGGGAGCGCATTGCATCCCCGATCGCGCTGGTGGAGTTCGGAAGGGGTCGCGACTGGCGCGACGGCGGATGGTGTCGACGCGGATCGGCCGCGTCCCGAACGGGACGTCTCTGGTGAGCTGGGGTCGTCAGCCAATTCCGCGCTGGTGCTGGATGTCTCTGGCTTCGGCGTCGATGGAACGCACATGTGGGCACCGGCTCTGGCGGGCGCTCACGCGGTTCGGGGACATGAAGCCTCCGAGGGTCGCCTCGAGTGTAGGCGCGGGGTGACGTTGCGTCAACTGATCATAAGATGGAGCGGCACGGGGACGCTCGCTGGGATGCGCTCTTCGCGAAACGTCGGGTGTCAGACACCCCTCGAAGCGGGATTCCGCATGCCCGCCGAGTGGGAGCCCCATGCGGGCTGCTGGATGGCGTGGCCCCATCGCGAGGACTGCTGGGGTGAAGCCCTACCCGAGACGCAGGATGCGTATGCCTGCGTTGCGCGGGCGATCTCGGAGTTCGAGCCCGTGACGATGATCGCGGCGCCCGAATCCGTCGCAGCGTCCGCTCGCCTCTGCGGGCCTGCCGTTCGCACCCTCCCGCTCGAGATCGACGGCGCGTGGACGAGGGATACGGGGCCTGCCTTTCTCGTGTCCGACGACGGCTGCCACGCCGCGACCATCTGGAAGCTGCGCGTCGGCAGATCCCCGAGATTCCCGGCCGGTTGGCAGTCGACGACTTCCTCGTGGAACGCGACGCCGAAGGCACGGAGATCCGCCGGCTCGCCATCTCGGAAGCACTCAGG
>JBDHCY010000546.1:0-2539 GCA_039591795.1 Gemmatimonadota bacterium
CGGCCAGCCGGCGGCGCCGGCGGAGGGCGAAAGCGCCGCCGTCGACATCGCGCTAGCCGGCTTCGAGCTGCGCGACTCCGCCGTGGTCCTCGAAGATCGTTCGGTCTCTCCGCCCGTGATCTGGGAGGCGCGCAACGTCCACCTGCGCGCCCGCGGCACCTCTCAGGAGGAGCCCGTCGCCTTCGACCTCTCCCTCGATCTCGCGAGCGGCGGCCGGCTCGCGGCCGCCGGAACCGCCACCCTCGCCCGCGAGGTCGACGTCGAGCTCATGCTCGATGCGGTCGCCGTGGCACCGGCGCGGTCTTATCTCGAGCCCGGCTCCGAACTCGCCGGTGCGCTCTCGGGCACCATCGTCGCGCGCGGTCCCGTGGCGGTCCCCACGTCTGTGGGGATCGAGGTCGCCCTCGACGACGGGCGCTTTCAGCTCGAGGGCATGACGCTGCGGGGACACGTCGACATCGAGGCCGACATCCGGGGCGGGCTCGCGTCACCGCGCGGTACCTTCGACATCGATGCCACCGATGCGGAGATCCTGTATGGGGAGATGTTCAAGAAGCCGCCCGGCGACGCGGCGACCGTGACGGGCAGCATCGTGACCGAGAGCGACGGATCGCCGGGCATCGACGACGTCCACTTGAAGATCCGGAACTTCGAGGCCGACGGCCGGGTGCGCACCGGAAAGCGCATTCGCGTCGTCGCGAACGCGCCGCCCTTCGATCTCGATGGCTGGGAGGAGCTGATTCCCGCGCTGGCCGACTACGACCCGTCGGGTCCCGCGCGCGTCGAGGATCTCGTGGTGATGACGTCGCCCCTCGAGGTTCGCGGAAGGGGCCATCTCCGGATCGTGGCGGCGGACCAGGTCGTGGGGATTCGGGGATCGCTTCGCGATCTCGATCGCGACATGCGTTACCGCGTTCACCTCGAAACCAGCGACGCCGATACGAACCGGCTCGTCTCGACCTTTACCTCCAAGCGCGATTTCGTCTACGGCCTGCTGACCCTCGACGGAGACCTCCACGGAACGGTCGCCGGAGAACGCCCGCCCCTCGAGAGCCTCGACGGCCGCGTTCGGATCGACGTCGACAAGGGCCGCCTGCGCGGCGTCTCGCTGCTGCAGCTCACCTTCGATCGCTTCGGCGCGCTGGCGCCGCTGGCGCAGCTCGCGAGCCAGCTCCTGGGAGGTCCCGACCTCGAACGCTTCTACGGAGATGACTTTCGGGAGATCCGTGGGACCTTCGGCGTCGGGGAAGGTGTCGTCCGCACCGACGATCTCCGTATCGTCTACCGCGACTACACGGTCGACCTCCGGGGCACGCTGCGCCTGCGCGACCTCGACATCGACATGACCGGGCGCATCACCATCGGCGAGCGAATCCAGGAGGCCCTCGGGGAATCCGGGGCCGCTGCGAGCGCCCGCAACGAGATCCCCCTCGCGCGGGTGACGGGGTCCCTCGACGATCCGCAGATCCGGGTCACCCCCGAGGTCGCCGCCGCCTTCCTCACGCGCACCGGGGCCGGCGCGAAGGTGGACGAGGCCCTCGGAGAGGTCCTAGGGGAGGAGGCCGGCGATCTCCTCGAGGGGATCCTGGGCGGCTCCCGCCGCGGGCGTTAGCCCAACTACGCCAGCTCAGACGTCGGCTTTGCCGGGGGAGCAGTCACCTGGAGTACACCGGTCTGGGAGAGAGAAGCTCGCTCGCGGCGGGTTCAAACGTGGCGGTTCTGATGGAATCGGCTCCATGGCCGTCGGAATCCTCAGAACTTCGGCTTCTTCTCCGTATGTTTGTTCACCATCGCGAATGAAAGGTACTCCAGCTCCATCGCCATGTTCTCATTGCGGAGATAGACATCATCCGGCACCTTGAGATTGATGGGGGCAAAATTCAGAATGGCCTTGATGCCGATCGCGACGACATCGTCGACGATGTACTGAGCCACGGTAGCCGGGACGGCGATGATCGCCATCTCGATACCGGCCTCTTTCATCTCCTGTTCCATGTTCTGGATGTCGGATATGACGATGCCTTTGTGATTCGATCCGATCTTGCGCTGATCGTTGTCGAACAGCTTGACGATCTGGAATCCCTGGCGACTGAACTCCTTGTAACTCACCAAGGCCGAACCGATATTGCCGACACCAAAGAGACCCATTCGCCAGACTCGATCGATCCCGAGAATCGCGGCTATTTGAGCCCGAAGTTCGCGCACCGGGTAACCCAACCCACGAGTGCCGAACGAACCAAAGAGCGCCAGATCCTGCCGCACCTGGGCCGAGGTGCGTTTCGCGCGATATGCCAGCTCCTTGGACGAGACGGTATCGGCGCCTTCCTTTTCGAGAACCAAGAGAACCCGCAGGTACAGCGACAGCCGCCGAATCGCAGATTCAGGTATTCTCTTCTTCGGTTTCGCAGTCACGCCGGTATCAACGCTCGATGACTCTCGGCCGCGCGGGCAATCGAATCAATGTGAAAATGTTCACAAGAATCATATCGATCGTCGAACTGGGTGTCAAGTGAGGGGATGGCTCCAGACAGCGCGCCCG
>JBDHCY010000547.1:0-3167 GCA_039591795.1 Gemmatimonadota bacterium
TACGTACGCCAGCGAGATTCCTTCCACGGGAGCCTCGCTGCCGTTGTTCTCCCGCAGTGTGACACCCCGGCCTCCGGCGTACATGGTGTCGGGATCGGTGAGCACCCACGCCTCGACGTCGAGCAGGTCGGCCTCTCCTTCGAGCTGAAGGAGCCAGTCGTAGGTGCGGTCGGACTCGACGTCGTAGTCGAGCGTCGTGTCCACGGCCGTCCGTCCGTCGTCGCGTCGGACGACGATATGGATGCGGTCGAGCCCCAGTTGATCCGGCCGTCCTCCCTCCTCGAGGATGGGGTCGATCCGAAGATCTCCGAAGCGGTTGCCACGAGGCCCGGTGGGGCCTTCCACGCACGAGACGACAGCCACCGCACCGAGCAGCAGGCATGCGGCGATGGCGATTCCGGTGCGCCGAAGATCCGTCATCGCACAGCTACCTGGGTGTCCCGCCGCTGCCTCCGAACCGGTGCGTCAGTTGGAGGTTCACGGTGAGTTCCTGGAAGTCCCCTGCCGTGCCGAAGGGGTTCGGGGCATTGCGGTAGCCGCTCCCCCTCAGGGCGAAGGTGAGCACATCGGCTGGGGTCAGCTTGTAGCGCGAGGTGATCCGGGCTTGCAGGACGCGGACGGCACCGGCCTGTGAGGAGCCGACGGATGCGGAGGTCGTCCACCTGCCCCCGAGCGTCCGCACCTGCGCCGCGAGCCCATAGGTCTCTCGGATTTGCCATCCGCCGGCCCCGGCGGGCCAGCTGCGCACCAGGCCGAGGCTCGGGGTGACACTCACCACCCGCGACGGGGCGAGTACAACGCGCGCGTTCGCGGTGTGGGCCTTGAAGCTCGACGCGTGTCGCCTGGGGTTGTCGTCTCCTGCGTTGCGGTAGGTGTAGCCGAGCCCCACAGAGCGCACCAGGCGGTCGCGTCCGAGCGACACGGTATGGTGGGTCGCGAAGATCCAGTTGCCGTAGGCGATCCGGGCGTCGTTGCCGGCCGGCAGGTCGTTCTGCATGCGGATGAAGTTCGCGCGCACCGATGCCGTCCAACGCGGCTTGGGCCGCGCGGTGACCGCTCCACCATACCGGTTCCGGTGGGTGGTCGCCTCCTTCTGCCCCAGGAGATTGTCGTGTTGGCGGGCGGCGTCGAGCCGGAGCGTCAGGTTCCGGCCGAAGCGCTGCGCGCCGCTCAGCTCCCATGCCCGGAAGTCGTTGAGCAGCGATCCGACTCCAAGCGCCGCGTAGCCCGGTGCGACGGACCGGAAGCGCGCCGAGCCGGTGAACGTCGCGAGACGCAGGTTCGCCTGGGCCGTATAGGCAAGGCCGAACGTGGAGGAGATGCGCGGGGTGAACAGGCCGCGGAGGAACCCTGGGAATTCCGCGAGCACGGTTTCGTTGTCGATCGGCGATGCGCGTACGTCGCGACTGTAGCCGGATCCGCTCAGCTCACCGCTCAGTTCCAGCTTCCGGTCGAGCAGGATGAGCCGGCCGGCTGCAGCGGCGACGACATTCTCCTGCGGGGTCACGGCGAGCGGGTTGATCACCGTGCCCACCGGGAGCGTGTCTCTGTCCACCGTGGGATCGTCCACGAGTCGCGGATCGACGAATCCTGCGGAGTCCGGCGGCGGAAGCGAATGCTCGTCGTCGCGGGCGCGCACGAAGATGAGATCGAGGAACGAGGCGTCGTCACGTCCGACGCCGATCTTGCCGCCGGCGATACCGCGCTTGTAGCTGCCGTCGGTGGCGCCGCCGATCACGGCTGAGCGCGCCTGTCCACCGAAGACCGCGAACCGCACGAGGCCCGGGGTCAACGAGGTGCCGGCGCCTGAAGGCGCCGAGGTACACCTTGCCCCAGCTCCAGGTGGGCGTGATGCCGATCTGGTTGATGCGTTGGCGGCTGGCACCCAGCGTCGAGCTGCCCGCTCCCGCTCCGACGCCGCTGCCCTCGGTCGAGAGCAAGAAATCGAAGCCGACTTTGACGTGGCGCGTCACGCTGAGTGTGGAGCGTCCGAGCAGTCGCGCGGTGGAGCCCGGTCGCCGCGGCGCGCGTCCCGAGATCCCGTAGAATTCTCCGAAGGTGCTGATCTCACCCTGGAACGTGAAGAGGCGCCCCGGGGCGAGCTGACGCTCTACCTCGCCGACCTGCGCGGCCGCGACCGCCGGAGCGATCGAGGCGCAGACGAGCAGAGCGAGCACGGCACGGAGTAGGATCATGCGACGCTAGCTGCGGAGCAGCCCCTCCACGATCTGGGCGGCGGCTTCGCCGACGTTGGAGAAGTCGAGCTCGCGGTGCACCTCGAAGGGCCGGCCGGCAAACGAGCCCGTGATGTCCCAGCGAATCGCCCCACCGCCCGCCGCGGCCGAGAGCTCGCCGTGGAATTCGGCGCGCTGGATGGTGACGAGCGTTTCACCGCTCTGGGCGGCCTCGGCGATGGCCAGGAACCGCGCCTCCAGGGTCTGCAGCCGCTCCTGGCTCCGGCGCAGCTGGTTGCGGAGCGCTTGCGCGGCGGCTTCAGCGGTCATGACGAGGATGTTGCGATCCGGGGGCGGGAGCGCGTCGAGCACCGCTTGCCGAGCGGCGAGCGGGGCGCGCCTGCCGTTGTAGACGGCGGCCCGGGTGAGAAAACGGGCGTTCGCACGCGCGTAGGCGGCGCGGCGCTGCGCCTTGAGTCCCGCCCGGCGCCATGGGGTGTTTTGGTAAGCGCGCCACGCGGCGTTGCGGCTCGCCAGGGCGCTGTTCAACGCGCGCCGCGCCTGGGCGACGCGCTGCTGCATCTCCTGCACGGCCGCCCGTGCCCGTGCACGCCGCGCCTCGATCACGCGGCGGAGGTCCTCCACGGTGGCCTGCGCGTCTGCCAGCACGCGGTCCACTTCCTCGATCGCTTCCCGGGCCGCGGCAGTGACCTCCGCACCGCCCTCCGCGAATTGGACCAGCCCGTCTTGGAACAGGGGCCCCAGGACCTCGCCGAAGTCGTTCTGCACCACGGCGTCCACCTTGAACGACGGGCGCCGGAGATCGAACACCGACTCGGCGCTCAGGTCGGCGGTGAAGAGGTCGAACAGCCTGGTCTCGCTCTGGAACCAGAAGGCCTTCTTGGAGAGGTGGACGTCGATCGCCTGGCGCGCGCCGAACAGCTCCGCCTCCCCCTGCAGCATGAAGTGCTGCGTCTCCCGGGTAGCCGTGAG
>JBDHCY010000548.1:0-2702 GCA_039591795.1 Gemmatimonadota bacterium
CGACCTCGCAGTCGAGGTCCTCTCACCCGGGGACCGACCGGGTGAAGTACTGGCCAAGGTCGCTGACTACTTGAGTGCGGGGACCAGACTCGTTTGGGTCGTTGACCCTCACCGTCGGCTGTCCCGAGTCTACCGCGGCGACGGAACCGAGACGGTCGTGGGCATTACAGACTCGCTCGACGGGGAAGACGTGGTCCCCGGATTCTCCTGCCCGCTCGGTTCGATTCTGTAAAGCGCGCTTAGGCGTCGACCTCAGCCCACACCGCGCGGTGATCGCTCGCCGTGAGCGCGGCGCGAATCGAGCCCGCGCGCGTCCCCGCCCCATCGATGCCGCGCACGAACACGTCGCACGAACACGTGGTCGAACGACCAGAACCAATGGGTGCGGCCGACGTCGCGCGTGAGCCAGCGCCAGCCATTCGCCTCGAAGAGCCGGCCGAGTCCTCTCCGATTGAGGTCGCCGGCGACGACCGCAGGTCCCGGGCGCTGCGCGGCGTCGGCGAGCACGGCATGTGCCTGCGCGGTTTGGTGAGAGGGAAGCATCTCGCGCATCGTGCCGAAGTGGACCACATAGACAGTGACCGTCTGCCCCCGGACTGCGACGCTCGCCGCTATGGCGATGCGCGGCCGGCCGTGCAGGCCGTGGTGCGGCAGGTCGAGGCGCCGATGCTCGAGGATGGGCCACCTGCTCAAGAGGGCGGGACCGAAATCGCGACCGGTGCGCGAGTGGCGAAAGGCGGCGTGATACACCGCGGCGCGCCCCAGCCGGTCGGCCATCGTGTGTGCCGCCTCGGCGTCGACCTCCTGGAGCGCCAGGAAATCGGCATCCGCGAGACGGGGTTCGTCCACAGCCACGGCGAGGGCGCGATCCAGCCGTGAGGCGAACCAGAGGTTGAAGGTGGCGAGGCGGAGTGGGAGGATCACTGCCCGACCTTCGTCTTCAGCTCCCTGAAAACGTTCTCCACCACGATCAGCTCCCCCTCGTCCCCGCCCCTCCGGTTTCGAATCAAGACGAAGCGCCGTCCGTCGGGTGTCACATCGAACGAGCCCTCGCCGGCCTCGTACGCCCCCAATGGGAAGACGGATCGCCGCTCGCCGGCGACGAAGGTAGCGCCTGGCACCACCTCGACCGCCATCATCTCGCTCAGGCTCCGGTAGTACAGTGTGCGGCTATCGGGCGACCAGCGCGGCAGCGTACCGCCGTCGGTGGACACCTGCCATTGGGCCGTCTCCGACGCCGGGAACGGGCGCACGTAGATCTCATAGACTCCTGACGCGTCGGACTGGTAGGCGATCCACCGGCCATCGGGAGAGAGTGCGGGTGCGCGCTCCTCGAACGGGGTGGCTACGACCGTCACCGTATCGCCGTTCGGAGACCGGGCGAAGATGTCCCGTGGAGTCAAGCGGTACACCAGCCAATCCCCACGGCTCGAGAAGACCCCCTCTTGCACGACGTTCTCGAGATCGAGCAGAGTGTCTGCTGCCGCGCTGCCATCGGCGCGCTTGGACATGAGGAGGCCTTCGGTACCGGTGTTGGAGATGTACGTGATGTTGCGCCCGTCGGCGGTCCATTGGGGGCGGTAGTTCAGAACGCCATCGAAGGTGAGCTTGGTGAGCGGCCCGCGAGGCAGCTCCTTGACCCACACCTGCTGTTCACCGTTCTGAAAGATGCTGACGGCCAAGCGACGCCCGTCGGGCGACAGGGCGAGCGTGCGGAAGTCGCCGACCCATCCCGGATCCACCGGCTCGACCGGGGCCCCCGGCGTCACCCACACGATCTCGCTGGGCTCGGCCTGCTGGCTGCCAGTGACGTAGGCGAGCGTTCCCGTAGCGGACACGGCGAGATCCGCCGATCCGCCGATCCGAACGAATGGACGCCGACGCCACCCGCGAGGGCGACGGCATCGCCGGTCATCTCGAGGCGCTTGGTGTCGAACAGCGCCGCCATCAGCGTACCGTCGGCGGTCAGGTAGATCAGGTGCCCGGACCCGGCGTACAGTGCCGCGACGCCACGCACGAGCACCCGATGGGCCCCATCCACGGGATCGACCACGGCGATGTCCGACGTGCGCACGTCGCCGCCTCGTGCAACCATGAACAGAATGCCGCGTCCGTCCGGCAACGCCACGGGCCAGATATGATCGCTCTCGCCGGATGCGGTATCGACGGTCGTCACCAACTCGGCCTGACCCCCGGCTGCGGGCACGCGGGCGAGGCCGGCCGCGGTGCCCCCGGTGAATCCGTCGTAGTAGACGTAGCCGTCCGCGCTCCACGTAGCGCCGTCGAGACCAACGCCCGAGTCAGCGATCGTCACCGGCGGGCCGCCGGCGAGTGACGCGACGAGCACCCGTTGCGAGGTGATCGCGAATCCGACTCGCGATCCGTCGGGCGAGAAGAATACGTGCTGGACTTGCTCGGTGCCGGGGAGTGGGGTGGCCACGAGCTCGTTACGCCGGCGTACCCAGAGCTGCCGCCCGCCCTCGCCGGTCCCGATGTAGACCAGCCGGCTGCCATCTGGTGAGAGTGCGATCCGAGTGCCCCGTGCACCGACGAGCCCCTGGTCGGGAGCGAGGGCCAAGCTGTAACGGGACACCGGCCGCTCGGGCGTGGGGCGCAGCGCCAGCCACCCGCTCGTGGCGGCGAACGCGGCGGCAAGCGCCCACCCCGCCCACGCGACCTTCGCTCCCACGCGTGGGGTGGGA
>JBDHCY010000549.1:0-2484 GCA_039591795.1 Gemmatimonadota bacterium
GGCCCCCGTCACCCAGTTCGAACGCACCCGTCCCACCGCGATCGTCATTCGCCAGTCCGGGGCCGAGACCGCGGTCATCCCCGACTGGGTGAGCTGGCAGGACCGGCGTGGAAAACACAAGTCCCTCCACAAGACCAAGCTGCGGCGGATCATGGATGAGAAGGGCTGGACCGCCCATCGATTGTCCATGCACAGCGGCGTGCAGGCCCAGTCCATCGGACAGTTCTGCGCGGCCACCGTGGTCAACCACGGTTCGAATCGCCGCATTCTGACCCCGCGCACGTCTTGGTACATCGTGACCCAGCTGTGCAAGATCCTCGAGGTCGAACCGGATGACCTGTTCGAGAACGAGGAGGACTGGCCCGCACCGGGCCGAACTATGACCCCAGACCCAACAGAAGGATGACTATGACCATCAAAGAATTCAACCGCACTAACGTTCGCACCCTCAATGAAGAGGTTGCGGCCGCCCTAGAACCCATCGCCAAGAAGCACGGCCTCGTGCTCGACCGCAAGGGGAAGACCTTCTACCGCGACCGCATGCCCGCCATGTTTCAGTTCATCGTCCGGGTCGAGGACGCGGACGGGAACGTACTCGGCGCCAAGGCCCAGGAGTTCAAGGACGGAGCCCGACTCGTCGGTCTCGATCCGAGCGACCTCGGCAAGGAGTTCGTCAGCCGGGGGTCGCGATACCGCATCACGGGGCTGAATCTGCGTGCACGAAAGTACCCCGTGCTCGCGGAGAACCTCAGTAACGGCAAGACCTACAAGTTCGCAGAATCCGTCGTGAAGCGCGGGCTGGAGGCGGCCAAATGATTGACCCAAACAAACAGGCGCTGCGAGAAGAACTCGCTATCCTTGAGGCAGCCCTCGACGCAAATGGCGGTCGCGGCGTCGAACTGGCCGAGCGCATCGACGAGCTTCATGCCCTGCACATGGAAAACACAAACAAAACACTGCCTGATCCAACGCTCGACGCCCTGGCCGCGTCCACCGACGACCGCACTGCCGCGAGCCTAGCCACGCTGGCGCTGACGTTCCCGACGCTCAGCGACGCGCTGCGCAACCGGTACATCATCACCGACAGCGATGTGCGGTGCTACCGGACGCGCGATGACCTGCTGCAGGGACTGAAGGCCGTCAAGGCCAGCAACCACGTGGGCGACGGCTGTCGCCACGCGGCAGCGTTCTGCCTTGGCGTGTACAACGACCGGGCGTTCCCCGGCTTCGATGTGTTCAAGGCGCTGACGCGCTGGGACAACCGACACAGGGCCGCGTTCGTGCGGTGGGCAGCCGACCCGCAGTGGATGTGATGATCCCTCAGCCTCAGATGACGCCTGATCAGATGCAGCTGCTCCAGCAGCATGCCCAGGGTTTCGGACCCCATGCGGGCCGGGTCGGGTAAACTGTCCCCGTGCCGGCCGCGCAAGCCTCCAGCTCGCCCTCGTCCGCGCGCCGTGCCTACCGCCGGCTCAAAAACAATCCCCGGTACGTACTCCTCATCTCGCGGCCAACCCCTGGTGTGACGGTCCCCGAAAAGCCCGAATGCGAGCTCTGCTCGGGTGAACGCTACCTCACCTATTTCGACCATCGGGACCGACGAGCCGTTCACCAACGGCTTCGAACACGAGGAGATCGGGCTCGACATCAAGCCGAACTCCTCATCGGTGCGCGGCGTCCGCATCGATGACGCCGTGTACGCTGACTCTGTCAGCGGAACAATCGAATAGCCGGCCATAGGCGCCCCTCGGCGTTCATGCTCTCAGCACCTCCTAGCCCCGTCCCTTGTTGGATGGGGACTCGGGGAGGTGTGTCTTTTTCACGTTTTTTCAGCTTTACGGGCCGGGTGGTTGGCGTGCTGCCGGAGCTTTTGACGGACCCGGGATAGACAGTGAACCCCCGTCACCGCTTCGCCTCGGAAGAAGCCGCGATAGGAGCGACGCCCCGTTTGGCGGCACTCGTAGTCCTTACTGCCGTTATAGCTCACCCAGGTGCCGTCGGGTCGCATAGTCCAGTACAGAACGACGTCATCCACTGTAGTTCCCCAGCATCAGGTCGGACTCGAGCTGCTTGAGGCGTTCGGGCTTTGCGGGGCGCTTGCGGCGTTGCCGTTCGGCTTCCATGACAGCGGACTGCCATCGGCCGAGTTCGAACTGGTACTCGCTACGCTTGTCGAGGCGTGTCTGACCTTGCTTGATGTCGTCGACCGCTTTGGAGACATCTTCGATGGCGCCCGTGTTCGACTCGACCGCGTGACGCAGCTCAGGGTGGTCGCCTACTGGACGATGCGTTTTTGGGTCGATCTCTCCCGGATGGGTGCCCCCGTTGTGCCCCGCCATGCCGTCATGGACCGCAGCCTTAACCTCATCATCGGTAGCATTTGCGCCCATGAACACTGACCAGGCCACGCCGCCCGAAAAGATTACGCCAATGATGGTCAAGACCCCCCAGACCCATCCGCCCCACTTTTGAGCTCGCTCGATC
>JBDHCY010000550.1:0-3096 GCA_039591795.1 Gemmatimonadota bacterium
GCGGCGCCTGCCCATTCCGAGGGCCTTGGGTCCCGAGTTCACGATTAGAGGGGCTCGATGAGAACTACCGCGAGCTTGGTTTCGTGGACGTGTTGATGGCGCCGGCGGACGCGCAGGACCACATACTCGAGTCACACGAGTTGAACGCGATCCGCGAGCGCCTCAGTCCTCGCTGGTTCGTCCCGATGCACTACCGCCTGCCCGACCTCGAGTCGGATCCCGATGGGCCGGACGACCTGGGCCCGATCGAGCCATGGTTGACGGGGAAGGGAGGTGTCGTGCGCGTCGGCGGACACCTCGCGACACTGCGTGCCGTGGATCTCTCAGCCGACCCCGAGATTCTGGTCTTCGAGCCCTCGCCGCTCGTAGAACGCCGGCGATAGACGACTGGCTGCTTCCGGCACGAGTCCACTCGGCGTCGTTCAGACCGGCGGCAGGGGCGATGGCTGGTCGGATCGTTGGACGCGCTCGTCCAGCTCGAGTGCCGCGTCGACCTGATCGCCAATTCGCCGTGCCGCGTCGAGGTCTCTCGTCAGCTCGTCCAGCGTGGCAGTGCCTGCGTGGAGTTTGAGGAGATCCAGCCTGAGCGCCTCGAGCGCCTGCACGGCAGCGGCGAACCGCGCATCGCGTGCTGGGCCCTGACCCTCACCGCGCAGCGCCAACGCGTCGGCCTCGAGGCGCGCGATCACTTCGGGCACGCCGGCGAGCCGCTTCCGCTGCTCGAGAGGTAGAGCACTGAAGAGCTCGTCGACCGCCTGCCCGATCACGAGGGCGGTTGGCTCGCCACCGGCGGGCACAGCTGTCTTCTTCCGTAGGCCGATCCCGGAAATGCTGAAGACGAGGCGGCCGAAGCTGCCGCTCATGAGTCGGGTCCAGAGGCTTCGGCCGCGGCGGAGGTCGCGCCAGAGCTTGCGGAACGTGACGAGGGGGGCCGTGACACCGCCCGCGGCACCAAGCCACACGAGAGGCGTCACGTCGGTCGTGGTCATCGCAACGCAGAGGGCCGTGGCGGCGCTCCCAACACCCAGCGTCACCCAGGTGCTTGGGCGAAGACCAAGGCGGCGGGTGGCGGCGGCGGCGTCCTCTTCGTCGCTCTTCCGATCCTCGAGAAGCAGAGCCGGACGCACGCCTTGGTGCTGATACCCCAGCCGCAGCAGGTCGCGCGTCCGGAGCAACATGTGCCCCGACAACACTGCTGCAAGGCCGAGCATGATGGCGATGAACGGCTCGAAGAAGATGCCGGCGATGGAGTCCCGGCCCCACATGGTCTGCTGGACCACAAAGGCGAACGCGGCGATGATTACGACGGTCGAGATCTCGCTCGCCCCAGCCCTGCCGTCGCGAATGAAGGCGGCGACCGGAGCGGGAATCCGAACGATGGCACCCCGCGCGGCGCTCAGCTCTTCGCCCAGGGCCTCGGCCGATGGGAAGCGCTCGGCGGGATCTTTCCGGAGAAGGCGATCCACCATCTGGGCGAACCGCGCGGCGATCCGTGGGTTCGCCTCGGAGACGGATGGGGCCGTAGCTCCAGCGTGCTTGAGCAGGAGCCCCTGGACCGTCGAGGCCTCGAAGGGAAGCCGGCCGGTGACGTCATGTACTGTGGTGTGCCCATGCGCGCGCCCGTTGGCGGCGTGTCACCGTGGGCGGCGACGCGTGCGATCCCGAAGTCGGTCACGAGGGCCCGGCCCGTGTCCTGTTCGAGCAAGATGTTGTCCGGCTTCACGTCCCGGTGCACGATGCCTCTCGCGTGCGCGTGCGCGAGAGCCCAAGCGACCTCCTGCACGATGCGCATCGCGTCGTGACCGGGCAGTGGCCCTGCGCGGCGCACGCGTTGGCCGAGCGTTTCACCGTGCACGTAGCCCATGACGAAGAACACGAGACCATCGGATTCCTCGACCGCGTGGATCGGGACGATATTCGGGTGGGACAAGCTGGCTGCTGTCCTGGCCTCGCGGAGAAAGCGCTCCCTGAACCCAGGGTTCTCAGCGAGATCGGGCGGGAGGAGCTTGATCGCCACGAGGCGATCGAGGGCCACATCCCGAGCAAGGAAGACGACGCCCATACCGCCTCGCCCGAGCTCGCGGTCTAGCGAGTAGCGTCCTGCAACGGCTTGCTGGAGAGTGAAGAACTCGGGCTGTGGGGTGTCCGTCATGCACGAAAGATGCGGAGGGCCTCCCGTGGAGTCGAGCGCAGCCGCTCGCCGGGAGGCCCACCGATCGGACTACTTGAGCGTGATCAGCACGGCATCGACCGGCGCATCCTTCGCCGTGTGGTCGTGGGCCTCAACGGCGTCGATCCAGAAAACCTCTCCGTCGGCGTAGGTGACTTCAGTGTCCTCTCCACCCTCACGATAGACCATGGTGCCGCCCTTCAGCACGACGACGAGCTGGTTGCCGGCGTGCGAGTGCTCACCGGCCCACGAACCGGGCTCGATGGAGAGACGCTGGGCGACGAGACGGTCGTTGTCGAACGCGACATCGGGGGTCACGTTGGGGTATGCCTGAGCTCCCGCCATGCCCGCGGGCGCATCGGCGAGTGTCACCAAGATCGCGATGACGTCGTCCTGCACGGCGTGATCGTGGGCCGCTACCGCGTCGACCCAGAAGACCTCCCCGGGTGCGCGGGTCACGCTGGTCTCCTCTCCGGCCTCACGATAGGTCGTCGTGCCGCCTGTGATGGCCACAACGAGCTGATTGCCGGCGTGAGAGTGCTCGCCCACCCAGGCCCCAACCTCCATGGCCAGGCGCTGGACGACGACCCGATCGTTCTCGAACACGGCGGTGGCGGGCTGATTCGGATAGACCTGTCCGACCATCGTCTCGTCGGCGGCCATCTCTGCTGCCGGCTGATCCGCAGGCTGCTCAGCCGGCGCGCACGCGGTCAAAATTAGGAGAGACGCAAGCGCGGGCGCAAGGCGACGATGCTTCATTGCTACCTCCCGGGGGCGACCCTGCCAGATTAGCACCGATCGGGCCTGGCCGCCAGGTCGTAGACCATCGCCGAGCGGCTGCGCCATCACCACCGCACGAATTGATGTGGCTCGCATGCTCCAGTAACCTTGACAGATGGGCACGCCCGCTGACGTGTCGTCGCTCG
>JBDHCY010000551.1:0-2444 GCA_039591795.1 Gemmatimonadota bacterium
GGTAGTAGCTGCCGTTGAAGAAGGGCAACGGGGCAGGACGGTAGGCTCCCGCCGGCGAGTTGATCCAGCCCCCACCGGTCACGAATCCGCCCTTCGCAAATGCGATCCGCACGTCATCGATGCTGAAGATGTCTCGGTATTGGTCGGTGGTCAGGTCTTCCTCGACCCTGACGGTTTCGATCAACTTCCCCGGGTCGGAGAAGCCGAAGAAGCTCACGCCTCCGGCGGGGTCTCCTGGTACCTGGAAGCTCTGGGCGCTTCCGTCGTCGAATCGAACATGGACCGAGGTCGCGGGTATTGTGCCCACGCCAGTGAAATAGGCTCCCCAAGCCTGCACAGGTGCGATGTATCTGAACTCCACCGTTTCCGTGCCGGCTTGGAAGACCGGTCTCAGATTGAGGTGCTGGCTTCCCCCAGCGGTCGTGTTGTATCCGCGAATGGGACCCAGATCAGTGCTCCGAATGGCGCTCTGCTCCCAGCCGTTGGTGGTGACCGTCCCACCGGTCAACACGAGCGTCGCAAAGCTGCCGAGCGGGGCGCTTTCGAAGTCTTCAATAGCGAGTAACGTCACCAGGGCCGCAATCTCAGCGTCGAAGCTAGCCGCCGCCGCGTCCGCGTTGGGTCGCGGGTTGGCCGAAGTGGCTCCGGCATCGAGGCCGTCGGTCGTATTGATGGAGAACGTGGGTAGCAATGCCGGGTCGTCCGCGAGATCAGTCGGGCCTGGCCTGTCGACGCAGCCCAGGGCCAACAGGGCACCTGAGATGACGGCGACACGGAGAGTCGCGATCGTTTTCATGACACTGGCTCCAGAATTCGAGAACTCGAGGGGAACAGGGGTTTGTCCCCGCGTCGACAGACCGGTGGTCATGAGAAGCCGCTAGTCGGGTCAGTTCCATTGGCTGGAACGTCCCGGATGGGGTTGGGTACGTGGCTTACGTTAAGCACGGTTGCTCGCCTTGGCATCGCGTTCCGGTGTTCCGAGGCCGGAGTATTCCCGTCAAAAAGATTCGGCGGTCTGGCAGTCCTTCTTGCTGACGCGACGTCGCAGGCCGCGGCGTCAATACAAAGAGAAAACGCGCCGACCTGGTCGGTCGTGCGCGCTTCGCTGTCACCGCCAATGGCTCGGGCCGATACCCGAGCCCGTACTGCTGCGGCCAGTGGCCATGCACCGCTTCTACCTCCCGATCCACTTGGGAAAGCATTGAGTCGGTGGGGTCACCTCGGACGGTACCGCCTCGCTGGAGAACGTGGTCCTTCGAGCACGAGGGCCCACCGCCGAGAGGTCTTCGTCCGCCGTGCATGTGTAAGAACCAGAGCGTCTCAGCGCGTCTGCAATGTGTTCAGCATTTTTCTATTGCGCGGCTGAGAACGACCGTACTGCTAGGCGCGAGGGGGCCGATGGGGGTGCGTACCCCTGCGCGTCAGCGGCGAACAAGCGAGCAGCTCCATGCGTCTGATCAACGCGGAACGAGTTAGGGGGGGACTCCTGTCACCGGCGGAGACCGTCGGCGACTTGCTCGGCGCGATGTTGTTTTCTACCCAGTCCATCAGCCAGTCGATCTGTTGCAGTTCTGGTGTGACGCCGCGTCCGTCCTGGCGGCAGGGCAAACTTGACCGTCACAACATTTTTCCTGAGGGAAGCCCGGCGGGCCGACCATCAATATGTTGCGCGCCCCCGCGGCGTCTTCCTCGCACACGTTCAGTGCGCTGACGCGGCGGGCCAGCGCGATGAGCCCATCGTGAACCGCATGACGGGCGTGGGCTTCTCCAACCGCCAGCACGGCCAAACTGGCGCGACACCGAACAACATCGAGCTGGCTCCGGTTCTGGCGGTCGAGTTTCTCTGAGACGCCGACAGGTGCTCTGGCGGCTCGGGCTCCCCTGCGACACCTTCGGAGGCTTCTCCGCCCAGGGCCATGGACCGTGTGATCGCTGTGATCAAAGGCGGTGAGCTGGCGCACCGAGAACACTAGAGGATTGCGTCAGTCGATCGGTTGGCCGGATTAGCTGGGGCGTTGTCGCATGGCTCGAGTCGGATCTCGCGATTGGGTTCAGATTCGAGCGCGAACTCGGTTGAGGGTGGGTAGCGATTGAGTGCCGGCCTCGTCCTGGCGCCCCGCCCAGCGTGCCGCGGAACGTCCGAGACGCGCTCGTGGGCGCGGGACTACGCACCCGCCGGCGCTCGGCCGCACGGGAACGGCCAAGCCCACAGCCCGGACCTCTGCAACCTTGCGGGTGTAACGATCATCAGACTCAAGGAGGGGCGAGACCGCATCGATCCTCCAGGCCCGGAAAGTGCCGAACAGCGATGGCGAAACTCGCAGCGTGGCTCGTACTCACGACCTGTATCATCAGCGCCCTCGTCTCATGTGATGACACTTCCACCGAGTCGCCCACAACCGACGAGTGGCCCGTCGCCTCCGCGGCATCGCAGGGCCTCGACC
>JBDHCY010000552.1:0-2125 GCA_039591795.1 Gemmatimonadota bacterium
AGCGCGCGGTGCCCGTGGCCAACCCGACGCCTTGCGCTAGTCGTCTCTCAATCGCCCTAGCAGTAGTCAAACGTGCCTCGCGTGGCGACTCGCTCGGGGATTACACTTCCCCTCCGCCGGAGCGCAATCGTGAAGGTCTGCTCCGCGATCGACTCCTGCCACCTGGTGACAAGCTCTCGCACTGCTTCACCCTCACGCTGTACGAGGGTCGCGACGTACTTCTCGAGGTCGGGACTAACCTCCAACTCCAGCTCGGCTGGCCCTTCCGGCATGGGGGCGATCAGCGTGACGTCCTACTGGCGCCGGCCGTGCTCGACCGACTACTCAAGTCGACTCGCTCGAAGTACGCCCCCGGGCCCGGTTGGCAGCTTTATCGCGTCAACGGCGAGTATGCGGACTGGGCCTATCGGGCTGCGGGGACGATTGCGTTCACGGTGGAGCTGACGAGCGGCTGCTGCGTTGGAGGCAACTGGTACGGGTTTCAATTCCCCGACGATGCCGATCTGTTGGCGCAGGTGCATGCGGAAAATCTGCCCTTTGCGCGAGCGATCATGGCGCACACGGGCGCGCCCTCGCCTGACCGGAGCTAAGCTGCCTGCGCGTCTGGCACGGCCAGGGCGGGCGCCTCGGCCGGCGGCACGCGGTCTGGATGCCGAAAGCGGACCACCAACCACAGACCCACGAGCGCGAGTGCAAAGCCCGTGAACTGAGCCAGCGTGAGCGGCCCGAAGAACCGGTCGTCTTTGACCCGCAGGAACTCGATCGCGAATCGCTCGATGCCGGCGAGAATGAGGTAGAGGCCGAAGAGCCATCCCGTCGCGTGGGAGTGATTTCGCAACCGCCACAGGAGCGCGAACAGCAAGAGCATGATCGCGGCCTCGTAGAGTTGCGTGGCGTGCACGGCGACGAGATCGGTCGGGAGCGAATCGGGAGGTGGCGTTACGCCGAACTGCTGCTGGAGCGACTGCACCGTCGTCGGTGGGATTCCTTCGGGGAATTGGACTCCCCATGCGAAGTCCGTCGGGCGACCGTAGTCATCGCCGACCGAAAAGCACCCAACGCGACCGAGACCGTAGCCCATGGCGAGGGCAGGCGCGGCGAGCTCCGTCGTCAGTCTGAACGGCACACGCTTGCGCCAGCTCACGCACACGAGCGCGACGATCCCACCGATGAGCCCACCGTACCACACGAGCCCCTCGCGGGAGAAGACTGATCTGAACGGACCAGCCTGCCATCAAGAATCCCACGGCCATCATGATGCCATAGCCGGTGATCTCGAGCGGTCCGAGGTGGATGCTGAGCGGGTAGACCCTCATCAGTTGCTCCGCGGGGGCGAGGGCTCGCGCTCGAGCCCGGGGAAGGCTAGGTCAGCGCGAGCTTCGAGGTCAAGGGCGGCACGCTTACCTCGTCGGAGGTGGAACCAACCGGCCCGCGCGATCATGGCGGCGTTGTCGGCGTTGTATCGCGAGCGGGCGACGACGACCCGAGCCGGGTCCAGTAATACATGGGGTTCCGGTTCCATGCATATGCAGTGCTCCGGTGGCCACCAAGTGGGTCATGAAACTTGGCCGGAACTACTGGAGTTGGGGCCCGAAACTATTGGAGCCGGATGACCAGATTTCCGGGTGGGGCGCTGGTGTTGGCTGGGATTGCGCCGAACGCGCCCTGAGGGACTCGAACCCCCAACCGCCTGATCCGAAGTCCGACTCAGCCTGCGGCTGAGCCGACGAGCGGGTGCACTCACTCGGGTGCGCGTCCATCTACGCGCCACAAAATCCGCCACACGGCCTGTGACCGCCAACCTCTCGCTAGGAGGCTGTCATGGGCAAGCTCCACATCTACCGCCGCACGGGCGAGAGCCCGCACTGGCACGCGCAGGTCTACGTGGGCGGCAAGCGCCACCGCTTCACCTGCCGTACCACGGACAAGGCTAGCGCACGCGCCTATGCGCGTCGGCGTGTTGCGGAGCTGCAGGCGCAGCATGACCGTGGCCTTTCTGGACAGCCCGAGGCCGTAAGCGTATCGGACGTCCTGACGCGCTACGAGCGCGAGGAGTTGCCGAAGCTCCGCCCTGCCACGCAAGAGTGGACGCAGTACATCCTGCGCGAGATGCGTGAGTGGTTCG
>JBDHCY010000553.1:0-2064 GCA_039591795.1 Gemmatimonadota bacterium
CCACGCCGGCACCAACCGGTTGCGGACCTCAGCAGTCCCGAAGGCCAAGACACGAGACCTGGCAAGCGCTACCGCGCCGCGCGGTCACATTAAGGCAAGCGCGCTGCGTAGCCAGTATCCATTCATTGCAGCCGTGCTCGCAGTTGTGCCCCCGCTGCTCCCCCCCCCCGCCTGGCCCCCTCGCGACGAGCCGCGTATTGTGTTCTGCGAATCCCTCCCGGAGCGTTCGTGACCCAAGCCCCACCCGATCTCGTCGCCGCCCTCGCCGACCGCTACACCGTCGAGCGCGAGGTGGGCCGGGGTGGGATGGCCACCGTCTACCTGGCCAACGACCTGAAGCATCAGCGCCGCGTGGCGCTCAAGGTGTTCCGGCCCGAGCTGGCGGCTGCCGTCGGTGCCGAGCGGTTTCTGCGCGAGATCACCACCACCGCGAATCTCCGTCACCCGCACATCCTGCCGCTCTACGACTCGGGCGAGGCTGGCGGCTTCCTCTTCTACGTCATGCCGTTCGTCGAGGGCGAGTCGTTGCGAGACCGGCTCGACCGGGAGAAGCAGCTCCCGCTCGACGACGCGCTCCAGATTGCCCGCGAAGTCGCCGACGCACTGAGC
Organism: Gemmatimonadota bacterium; assembly: GCA_039591795.1. Classification (GTDB taxonomy): domain Bacteria; phylum Gemmatimonadota; class Gemmatimonadetes; order Gemmatimonadales; family GWC2-71-9; genus JBDHCY01. The sequence continues at coordinate 610 of JBDHCY010000553.1, forward strand.
TACGCGCACAGTCATGACGTGGTGCACCGCGACGTCAAGCCCGAGAACATCCTCCTCGAGGCAGGGCACGCGGTGGTGGCGGACTTCGGCATCGCGCGGGCGGTGAGTGCCGCGGGTGGCGAACGGCTCACGCAGACGGGGATCGCGATCGGGACCCCGACGTACATGAGCCCGGAGCAGGCGGCGGGGAGCGGCGACCTGGACGGGCGGAGTGACCTGTACGCGCTCGGCTGCGTGCTGTACGAGATGCTCGCCGGCCAGCCGCCGTTCATCGCACCCACGGCCGAGGGCCTAGTGCGGCAGCACATGACGGCGGAAGCGCCCACGGTGACCCAGCTCCGGCCCAAGGTCTCGGGCGAGGTCGCCCAGGCGATCGACCGGGTGCTTGCGAAAAACCCCGCGGATCGATTCGCCACGGCTGCGGCCTTCACCAAGGCGCTTGCAGTGCCGGAGCGCGTCGCAGAACCCGCTCAACGGGCCGTCGTGCCGCGCGGGGTGTGGGCGGTCATCGCCATCGCGGTCGTGGCGATGGTCGCGGTGTGGGTGCTCCGACCAGTCCGTCCGAGGTCGAGGAGTATCCCGCACTGTCGCCCGACGGCCAGCAGCTCGCCTTCAGTCGAGACGTGGGCGGCTACCGCCAGCTCGTGCTGATGCGTCTCACCAACGGTACCGAAGAGCAGTTGACCGACGGCGACTACGACAACATCCAGGCGGCGTGGTCGGCGGATGGCGATGCGCTCTTGTTCGTGCGGGCGAGCCAGCCGCAGACGAGGCTCGAGCCCGGTGACGTGTTCGCAGTGTTCGTGGGCGGCGATCTGTGGCGGTTCGACCTGACGAATCGGACGGAGCAGCGTTTGGTGGCCGATGCGTACAACCCCGCCGTCGCGCCCGACGGTCGGATCGCGTTCGACGCCGCGCGCGGCGGCAGCCAGCGGATCTGGGTGGCCGACGACCGGGGCCGGAACGCGCGACAAGTCTCTTCGGACTCATCGGAAGCGGTCACGCACGTCGATCCGAGCTGGGCGCCCGACGGAACGAAGCTCGTCTTCCAGCACATCGAGCGGACCAGGTTCGACGTCGGGGTGGTAGACGTGGCGAGCGGTGAGATGCAGCGGGTGACCGACGACGGGTTTCTCGACGTGAATCCGATCTGGGCGCCGGACGGGCGCGCGATCGATTTCTCGTCCTACCGGAGCGGTGGGCTCAACGTGTGGCGCCTTCCCGTCACCGACCGCGGTGCGCCGTCCGGCCCGGCGGTCCAGATCACGACCGGAGCGGGCCAGGATGTGCAAATCGCCGCTTCGATCGCTGGCAACCGCCTCGCCTTCGCCGTGCTGCAGTTGAACGCGGACCTGTGGCGGCTCCCGGTCGATCCGGCAACCGGCCGGCCGACGGGTGATCCCGAGCCGGTCGTGGTCACCACACGCGAAGACAGCCGGGGCTCCTGGTCGCCGG
>JBDHCY010000554.1:0-2162 GCA_039591795.1 Gemmatimonadota bacterium
CGGTTCACGTCGGTGCTCGCGCCACCGCCGGGGACACCGACGTTTCCGCTGATGGCGGCGAGCGCGTCGATCAGGCGCACCGTGGCGCCACCGTTCCGCCAGTAGCAGGGTCCGAGCCCGATCATCGTCGCGACCGGCTTCACCGTGGCGTACAGCTCGGCGATCTCCTCGACCTTCGACCCCGACAAGTCGGTGGCCGAAACGACCTCGTCGAGGGAGTGCGACATGACGAGCCGCCGGTAGGCCTCGAACCCGCTCGTGTGGCTAGAGACGAACGCTTCGTCGACCTCCCCGCGCTCGAGCAGCAGGCGCGCCACGCCGATCGCAAGCATGCCGTCGCTCCCCGGGCGGATCTGGTAGAAGCGGTCGGCCATGCGCGCGGTGGCGTTGCACAGCGGATCGATCACGGCGAGAGGTACGCCCCCTCTTCGCGCCTCCTTCATGAACGGGATCCAGTGCGGCCGGGTGACGGCGACGTTCTTGCCCCACAGCACGAAGGCGTTGGCGTTGACCAGATCCTCCGCCTCGTGGGTGCAATCGCCGCCGAAGTCCAGCTCCTGGGCCGCGATGGCCGGCTCGCTGCTCAGTCCGCCATGAGCGAAGGTCGCCCCGCCCATGTGCGACCAGAACAGCTGCCCCACGGTCTCCGCCACCGAGGTGAGTATGCCCGTGTAGTTGATCACCAGAATGGAGCGCGGCCCACTGGTGTTGCGGTAGTACTGGAGCTTGCTGGCGATCAGATCGAGCGCGTCATCCCAGGACACGCGCTGCCAGCCGCCCTTGGTCCTGCGTCTCGGGTAGAGCAGGCGATCGGGGTGGTAGAAGCGGCGCAGGTAGTTGTTCCCGCGCCAGCAGAGAAAGCCGCGCGTCACTTCGTGGCCCGGGTCGCCGCGGTGACCGGTGATGCGGCCGTCTTCGACCGTGGCGATGATGCTGCACGAGTCGGGGCAGTCGCGCGTGCAGACGGTTCGCAGCTCGGTCGCCATGGTGCGTTTTCTGCTTCGTCTCTACGCCGCGGCGCTCTCGATGACGTCTTCCAGGCTGGCCTGGACCCGCGGCGGCAGCGGCTCGACCCGATGCCGCGCCTCGTCTCCCGCCTGCTCCCAGGCATCGGGGTCTCGCGCGCCGCCGCCGTCCTGCCCACCGGGGTACTCCCTCTCGACGAAGCGCTGCGTGATGAACTCGCGGATGTGGCGGACGGTGTGTCTGTGGGCCAGGAAGTGGCCGCCGGGTCCGATGTCGCGAATCACGTCGACTGCGAGAGTCTCCGGAGTCACCGCCTGCGGGGCCGCCGCGGCGCGTGTTCGTCGCAATGACTCGTGATCGAGAACCAACTGCTCGAATGACAGCAGTGTCGATATCTCCAACAGGCCGCCGCCGTCGACCATGTCGGGCCGTACGGTGAGAGAAGACGTGTTGCAGCTGGTGAAGCACGGCTGGTCGAGCGTGCGGCCCATCTGCGCCGCCGCCGCCGCGGCCCAGAAGATTCGCGGATCCGAATAGTTGATCGTGCCGGTGCGCGGGTCGGCGAAGGCGGGGAAGGCGCAGTAGATGACCGGAGCCCCGGGATGCAGGATCTGTATCAGGGCCGTGAACCCGAGGATCTCGGTGTGCGCCATGAGAACCATCCCCTGCGCCGTGGCCGGGGCAGTGACGCCCGCGATCGGCATGCTGCACGCGACGACCGGCAGTCCGGCGGCGGCGAACTCCAGCGCCGCCTCGGTCGAGTCGGGCTCGAACCGCAGCGGCGATACGACACTGATCAGCATCGAGACCGGAGGCCCCTCCATGACCCCGGCGTCTTCGAGCTCGCGCGCCATCCGCACCAGCAGTCTGGCCTCCGAGGCTCGCGACACATCGATCATCTGCACGTGCTTGGTGGTATTCTGAAGGGCGGCCAGATACTCCCGCGGCACTCTCGACGCCCGCGGGACGTCGTAGGCGCTGACCATCATCCAGTAGACGTCGTATTCGCCGAGCGCATCGGTCAGCCGGGCACTGGCGGCCACGTCGGCGAGAACCGCCGGCCGAACGCGGCCCGAATCGAGGTCGAGCGTGTGGGACCCACAGCCGTCGGTCGCCACGTGGGTGCGCGAGCCGTCGAGAACGATCTCGCGGCTCGGGTTCCGGGTGCCGAGCCGCGCGACACGCGGTGCGCGCCC